>CAJJBM010000022.1 GCA_905182445.1 Pelagibacteraceae bacterium AG-422-B15
TTAAATTTGTCTAATACTAGCCACGTGCTATAAGACGTTTCTTTCACACCTACGTTTTACCTCAGGTTTGATTTATATCGCTTGAGGTAAACACATATATTTCCCCTTGGTAAAATTCTATAGACTAATGTCAGGGTAATTCTGTGGACACTCCCCATCAAAAAAAACCCCTTAAACCGATACTTTAGCTACTTTAAAATAAGTCTGTAATTTATTAGAAAATAGTCTATTTTCCCAATTCTAACAGTTTGCGGATATGGTGGAATTGGTAGACACGCAGGTTTTAGGTACCTGTGCTTTACGGCGTGAAGGTTCGAGTCCTTTTATCCGCACCAAAATAAAGATTGAGAGAATATGGATTATAAAGAAACAGTAAATAAAGGCTTAAAAAGAAGTTATGAAGTAAGCATTCCTTCAGCGGTTGTTGAATCACAAGTTAATAATAAAATTCTAGAAATTCAAAAAACGATAAAAATGGATGGATTTCGTCCAGGTAAAGTCCCCACTGATTTAATAAAAAAACAACATGGTGAACAAGCTCATTCTGAAGTTTTAAATGATATTATTAATAAAAATGTTTCTGAATTAGTTACCGAAAAAAAACTAAGACCTGTCGCTCAACCACAAGTAAATTTAAAGGATGAAAAAGATAAAACTAAAACAGTGTTTACTATTGATATTGAAATCTTTCCTGAAATTAAATTAGTTGATTTTGAAAAAACAACTATAGAAAACTACACTGTTAAATTAGAAAAATCTGAAACACAAAAAAGAATTGATTTGATTGCTAAAAATCAAAAGTCTTATCAAAAACAAGAAGACAGCTATAAAGCTAAAGATGGCGATTCAGTAATACTTGATTATGAGGGTACAATTGACGGTAAAAATTTCGATGGCGGTAAAGCTGAGGAACAATCTATTGTAATTGGTTCGGGACAATATCTTCCAGATCTTGAAAAAGGTTTAATCGGACTTAAAGCTGGAGATGAAAAAAGTATAAAGGTGAAATTTCCTGAAACTTATCATGCTAAAGAAATGCAAAATGCAGATGCAGTATTTGAATGCAAAATAAAAGCAGTAAGTACAGAAAAAGAGACTAAGATAGACGATGCTTTTGCTAAATCAATGGGAGCCACTGATCTAAAAGACTTTCAAGGCAAGGTTGAGGGCCAGATGAAAAGTGAATATGAAAAACTTTCTAAAGACATGTCTAAAAAAGAGTTGTTTGATATTCTCGATAAAGAACATTCTTTTGAATTGCCTGAAGGCTTAGTTGCTTCTGAATTTAAAAACTTAAAAGAAGGTTATTTACACGACAAAAACCCTACATCTGATCAGCACAAAAAAGATATTGAAAAACATGAAATTTCCAAAGAAATGGAAAAAGATTTTCAAGAACAGGCTGATAATAGAATTAAACTTGGCATTATCTTGAATGAGATTGGGCAAGTTAATAAAATTCAAGTTTCACAAGAGGAAATGCAACAAGCTTTATATCAGTATGCAGGCAATTTCCCTGGTCAAGAACAAGAAGTAGTTGAATACTTCAAGAAAAACCCAGATGCTGGAATGCAAATTCAAGCTCCATTATATGAGAATAAAGTTGTAGACTTTATACTGAGCAAAGTTAAATTGAAGAATAATGAACTTGATCTTGATTCATTTATAAAGGTGTACAATGGATTGAATAATCCAGAGCCTGAAGTAAAAAAGAAAGTAACTAAAAATAAAGCTGTTAATAAAGAAGTTAAAAAACCTGAAACAAAAAAGAAAGCTGTAAAGGCTAAAAAATAACATGACAAATAATAAAACTATTAATCAGTTGGTACCAATGGTCGTTGAGCAAACGGGCAAGGGTGAACGCGCTTTTGATATTTATTCAAGACTTTTAAAAGAACGTATTATTTTTTTAGTTGGTCCAGTTGATGAAATGATGTCTTCATTGGTTTGTGCGCAGCTGTTGTTTTTAGAATCTGAAGATCCAGAAAAAGAAATATCACTATATATTAACTCTCCAGGTGGCGTTGTAAGTGATGGCTTAGCAATTTATGACACAATGCAATTCATTCAATGTCCGGTATCTACTCTCTGTTTTGGACAAGCAGCTTCAATGGGCTCATTCTTATTGGCAGCTGGTGATAAAGGTAAAAGATATTCATTGCCTAATTCAAGAATTATGGTGCACCAACCTTCTGCTGGTTTTAGAGGGCAGGCAACTGACATAGAAATTCATGCAAAAGAAGTTTTATCGTTAAAGAAGCGACTTAATGAACTTTACTCATTTCACACTGGTAAAGAGGTTCAAGCCATTGAAACAGCTCTAGAGCGAGATAATTTTATGTCTGCTGAAGATGCTAAGAAGTTTGGTATTATTGATGAAATTCAAACTAAAAGAGCTCCTCAAACTGATACAAAGCCTGAGTAAATTCAGTTAATTTACTGTTTATAAACAATTTTTCCAGAACCTGTAATGTAATTTTGTTGAAAAACGTATATTTAAATGCATATTCAATGTAATTAAATGATTCGTTATTTTAGTTAAATATGAGTGATAGTACAAAAGATAAAACCAAGAACACTTTATACTGTTCGTTTTGTGGTAAAAGCCAACACGAAGTAAAGAAGCTTATTGCCGGTCCAACTGTTTTTATTTGTGATGAATGCGTTGAATTATGTAATGACATTATTGTTGAAGAAAATAAAGAAGCAAATAATAAAAAAAATGTTTCTGGAAAAATTCCAACACCAAGAGAAATTTGTGACACCTTAGATGATTATGTGATTGGTCAAGCAAAGGCTAAACAAAATCTATCTGTAGCAGTACATAATCACTACAAAAGAATTGAACATTCAAATGTAAAATCAGATATCGAACTATCTAAGTCGAATATATTATTAATTGGCCCAACTGGGTGTGGTAAAACTTTATTAGCACAAACTTTAGCAAGAACACTCGATGTACCATTTACTATGGCTGATGCAACTACATTAACTGAAGCGGGTTACGTTGGAGAAGATGTAGAAAATATTATTTTAAAATTATTACAAGCTGCTGATTACAATGTTGAGAAAGCACAGCGTGGAATTGTCTATATCGATGAAATCGATAAAGTTAGTAGAAAATCTGAGAACCCGTCGATTACAAGAGATGTATCGGGTGAAGGTGTTCAACAAGCATTATTAAAGATTATGGAAGGCACTGTTGCCAGTGTGCCACCTCAAGGCGGTAGAAAACACCCCCAACAAGAATTCTTGCAAGTGGATACAACAAATATCTTATTTATTTGTGGTGGCGCTTTTGCCGGTTTAGATAAAATGATTATGCAAAGATCAAAAGGTGGCGGCATGGGCTTTCAAGCTAATGTAGCTTCCGTTAATGAAAAGAGCATAGGCGAAGCCCTTAATGATTTAGAACCAGAAGATTTGTTGCGTTATGGTCTAATACCTGAATTTGTTGGCAGACTCCCAATTGTTGCAACCTTAAATGACCTTGATGAAGATGCATTAGTGACTATTTTACAAGAGCCTAAGAACGCCTTAGTGAAACAATATCAAACTCTATTCAATATGGAGAATGTAAAGCTGATTTTTTCTAAAGATGCTTTAGGAGTTGTTGCAAAGAAAGCGATCGAACGTAAGACGGGCGCTAGAGGCTTAAGATCAATTTTAGAAAATATTCTTCTTGATACAATGTTTGAGTTACCATCATTAGATGGTGTTGAGGAAGTTGTAATTAATGCTGAAGTTGCTGAAGGACGCGCAAGGCCTCTTTATATATATTCAGAAAATAACAAAAAAACCTCGGAAAGTAGCGCTTAATTCATTTTTAACGTAGCTACTTGAAATATTACTTTTTATTCACATCTATATATAGCGTAACGATATTTTGACTTTACTAAAATCGTTACTAATTAATAGTTAGTATTTAGATATGGATAATAAAATAGATTCTCAAACACTCCCAGTTTTGCCACTTAGAGATATAGTGGTGTTCCCTCATATGGTTGTACCTTTGTTTGTTGGCAGGAAAAAATCTGTAAAAGCGCTTGAAGAAGTTATGGGTAAAGATAAGAAGATCATGCTTATTACCCAGAAAAATGCTTCAACTGATGATCCTAAGAAAGATGATCTATTTGAATTAGGAACTATTGCAAATGTATTACAATTACTAAAATTACCTGACGGAACTGTAAAAGTTCTGGTTGAGGGGATTAGTCGTGCATCTATTAACCAGTACACTGATAATGCTGAATTTTTAATTGCTGAAGTTGATACTATTGAAGAAAATATAGATTCAAGTGATGTTGCAATTAGAGGTCTCGCTAAATCTCTCACTGATCAATTTGATCAATACGTAAAACTAAACAAAAAGATTCCACCTGAAGTTGTTGGTTCAATTAATGAAATTGAAGACACTGGTAAGCTATGTGACACTGTCGCATCACATTTAGCCGTCAAACTATCTGAAAAACAAGAAATTTTAGAATCTATCGATATCAATGAACGCTTTAATAAAATTGTCAGCTTAATTCAACTTGAATTAGATGTATTACAGGTTGAAAAGAAAATTCGCGGTCGCGTTAAGACACAAATGGAAAAAACTCAACGTGAGTACTATCTAAACGAGCAGATGAAGGCTATTCAAAAAGAATTGGGTGAAACTGAAGATGGTAAAGATGATGTTGAGGAGTATGAAGAAAAAATTGATAAAGCTAAATTAAGTAAAGAAGCACGTGAAAAGTGCAATGCGGAATTAAAAAAATTAAAAACTATGAGTCCAATGTCGGCTGAATCCAGTGTAATTAGAAATTACTTAGACTGGGTACTATCTTTACCTTGGGGCAAGAAAACTAAGGTTAAAAAAGATATTAATTTTGCACAAAAAGTACTTGATGAAGACCATTATGGCTTAGAAAAAGTGAAAGAACGTATTTTAGAATATTTAGCAGTTCAATCGCGTATCAATAAAATTAAAGGACCGATCTTATGTTTGGTCGGCGCACCCGGAGTAGGTAAGACCTCTTTAGGTAAGTCGATTGCGCGAGCTACGGGTAGAAAATTTGTTCGTATGTCATTAGGTGGTATGCGAGATGAAGCAGAAATTAGAGGTCACCGAAGAACCTACATTGGTTCAATGCCCGGTAAAGTTCTACAGATGGTTAAAAAAGCTGGTTCATCTAATGCATTATTTTTATTAGATGAGATTGATAAGTTGGGTAACGATTATCGTGGAGACCCATCTTCTGCTTTATTAGAAGTATTAGATCCAGAGCAAAATAATACTTTTAATGACCATTACTTGGAAGTTGATTACGATCTTTCAGATATGATGTTTTTAACAACAGCTAATTCATTAAGAATGCCTCCTGCATTACTAGATCGAATGGAAATTATTCGAATTGCTGGTTATACCGAAGATGAAAAACTTCAAATTGCAAAGCAGCACTTAGTAACTGAAATTGAAAAAAAACATGGCCTTAAAAAAGGTGAGTTAACAATTGAAGATTCAGCGATTACTGGTTTAATTAGACATTACACACGAGAAGCGGGTGTTAGAAGTTTAGAAAGAGAGCTATCAAATTTAGCTCGTAAAACTATTAAAAAAATTGTTGCTGGTGAAAGCACTGCTGAAACTATCAACGGGGATAATCTGTCCGATTTTGCTGGTATAAAAAAATACAAATATGGTGAGATTGATGCCGATGATCAAGTTGGTATTGTTACTGGTCTTGCATGGACTGAAGTTGGTGGTGAGATTTTGCAAATTGAATCAGTGATTATGCCTGGTAAGGGTAAAATGACGATTACTGGTCAGCTTGGTGATGTTATGAAGGAGTCAATTCATACGGCTCAATCTTATGTTCGCTCACGTGCAATTGAATTTGGTATTAAACCAACGATATTCAGTCAACGAGATATTCATATTCATGTACCTGAAGGAGCTATTCCAAAAGATGGTCCATCTGCTGGACTAGGAATGGTTACATCGATAGTTTCTGTGCTAACTGGAATTCCAGTTCGTAAAGATATAGCTATGACTGGTGAGGTTACTTTACGTGGTAAGGCTCTACCAATTGGTGGCTTGAAAGAAAAATTACTAGCTGCATTACGTGCTGGAACCAAAACAGTACTTATTCCAAAAGAAAATGAAAAGGATCTTGCTGAAATTCCTGATAATGTAAAAGAAGGTTTAGAGCTTATTTCAGTTGATAATGTTGATGATGTTTTAAAAGTGGCTCTAACTAAGCCATTAATACCAATAGAATGGGATGAGACAGCAGAGTTAAATAAGAAAAAAGCCCACAAAGATAGTGATACAACTGAAGATCAAGACATTGCTGTAACTCACTGAATTTAATAGCTATTTATATTTATTAAATTCTATATCTCTTAATTTTACCAGTTTTCCTTACCTTTTTACGTTGACTATAGGTTTCAGATCAGATCCTATAGAATTATTACGAATCATTAATCCAAAGAAGGGGATTTATTATGAATAAACAAGATCTAATTGGAAAAGTAGCTGAAATCACTGGTATGGCAAAAGGCGACTCAGAAAAGGCTGTGAATGCTGTTTTTGACCAAATTACAGAGCAGCTTAAGGCTCGCAGTGAAGTAAGACTAGTAGGTTTCGGTACATTTAAGACATCTGTTAGAAAAGCTTCACAAGGAAGAAACCCAAGAACAAATGAAGTTATTCAAATACCTCAGTCGACAAGACCTAAGTTTACTGCTGGTAAAGGACTTAAGGAAGCTGTCAACCACGGCGGTTAATTTAAGATAAAAAATTATTTTTAAATCCGGCTAGGTTTTGCCTAGTCGGATTTTTTTATTAAAGACTAGGAATTAATTTTAAACATATATATATTCCAATTTTCAGGGCGATTAGCTCAGCTGGAAGAGCGTCACGTTTACACCGTGAATGTCGGCAGTTCGAACCTGTCATCGCCCACCATTTCAACCCACGAAATGGACGATCAATAATTGAAGCAATTCAATTAAATATTAGTGGGGGTGTAGCTCAGCTGGTTAGAGCGCCTGCCTGTCACGCAGGAGGTCGCGGGTTCGAGTCCCGTCACTCCCGCCATTTTAATCCTTTGTTCATAATTAAATTTGTAGTATAGAATTTACTATGCGTTTTATTACAGCTTGTATTTTGTATCTGATGTTTACTTCTCAAGTAATCGCTTTAGAATCCATACCAGGACCACGAGATTGCTTTTGGGCAAGAGGACCATTTAGTGGAGATCCGTATATAAATGTAGCTTATCCAGATGCAAATGTATATTACTGGGCAGCAGCATTTTCCACACCTGAAGGTTCTACGCTTGAGATCACAGGTGACTATCCTTACTCACGCTATATGTCATTTTTTAGTTACGATGAAAAAGGTAAACCAATTGGATCACTAACTGATTATGAAATAAAGTCTGACTCAACTAACCCATTTATCACTGGCAATCAAAGATCTAACTCCTATCGCGCTTATAGCATCGATGTGCTTAATGCAAAATTTCCTGAAGCTAATACAACTGGTGAACAAATTGCTAATTCTAATAACACATTATATACACCACAATACAGAAAAAATCAGCAACTCATTGTCTATAGAATTTATTTACCAAATAAAAATACTGATCTAACAGGAGGAGTAAAACTTCCTCAACCAGTTTTGACCTTAACCGATGGAACAGTTTTAACTGGCAATGATACTTGTAATGCTCTTAATGCAAGTCAACCTTTACAAGTTTCTCTTGATGCCTTGGGAATACCTCCAGATGAGTATATCAAACTAATTAAGCAACCTGAAAAACCTGATACTTGGCCTTCACACAATCCCACTAAATGGTTTATTCAACTTGATCGTAAAAGTCTAATTGGAATGTATACAGGTGATATTGATCCAAATGCACCTCGCAGTGAAGGAGGGTTCTATCCTAATTTAGATAATGACTACATAAGAGCTATAATTAACAGAAAACATGGTAAGGTTCTTATCGTAAGAGGTAAAGCACCAACAACTCCTAAAACATACAATGGAGAAATTATTTCCAGTAAAACTGACTTACGTTATTGGTCGCTTTGTTCCAATCAAAGTTTTGTAAATACAAGAGTGAATGATTGTTTATTTGATGAAGAAATTCCAGTTAATAAAAATGGATTTTATACAATAGCTATCAGCAGAGCTGAGGATCGTCCACGTAACGCCACCAAAGAGTGTGGGATGGCTTGGTTACCTATGGCAGATGATGGTGACGGTATGTTTGATGAGGATGTAACCATAATTCAATTTAGACACATGCTGCCATCTAATGATTTTAAACATGCAATACAAAAAGTAATGATGCAAGATCAACTTGAGACAGTTATGGGTCCGTATATGCCAAAAGCAAGATACTTAATGCCCAATCAAGTTGAAACCTTTTTCCCATGTCCAAATAAGTAGTTGAAGCAATTTAGTGGCCATTATAGAAGACATACATGTTTGATATTTATTTAAGCGCATTTGCTTTATTTTTAGTAGTGATTGATCCAATTGGAACAGCACCAGTCTTTTTAAGTGTTACTAAAAACAATACTGTTACAGAACGAGTTCAAATTGCATTTGAAAGTGTATTTATTGCCTCGGCAATTTTAGTAACGTTTTCTTTATTGGGTAATTATATTTTTGGCTATCTAAAGATTTCCTATCCTGCGCTAGGTATAGCGGGAGGAATAATTTTATTTTTAGTAGCACTAAAGATGTTATTTGAAGATCCAAATTCAGAAACTGCATCTATTGATAGCTCTAATCGAGTTTCTATTTTTCCATTAGCTGTGCCATTACTAGCTGGTGCTGCCTCCATCACATCTGTAATTGTAATAATGAATGAATTGCAGGGAGATATATTGAATCAAACTCTAATTATTTCCGCATTACTTACAGTCATGTTAATAACGTTAGCTGTATTTTATATTCTTGCTAGAACTGGAAAATTTATAAATAAAAATATTACAAATGTTATTTCTAAAGTAATGGCTATTATTTTATCTGGTCTATCTATTCAATTTATAATTAATGGGATTAAGGCAATAAATTTTTAGATAATATTTATCTGCTATCACTTAATCAAATTTGCTTTTTTAAATAAAGATCTTTACTATCAACTGTATGTTAAAAGTTCATTTTGTCGCAAATACAAGAGCAGGCCGTATTATTTGGCTATTAGAGGAGCTTAGTCTTGAATACGAAGTTAACATAATGCCATTTTCAAAAGAAGGCCTCAAGTCAGATGAGCATCGCGCTCGACACGCATTGGGTAGGGTTCCTGTACTAGAAGATGGTGAAGTATCAATTTTTGAATCAGGTGCAATTATTGAATATATTTTAGCTCGTTATAAAGATGGTGGACTGAAGCCAAAAGTAGATTCTCCTGAATTCCCATTTTATCTTCAATGGTTTCATTATTGCGAAGGTATGGTCATGCCACCAATGAATCAAATTGTAATACAAACAATTATACTGCCTCCAGACAGAAGAGATAAGAATGTTTTATTACAGGCACAAAAATTGTTGACCAAGGCACTTATTCCTGTGAATAAAAATCTTGCAGATAAAGACTATCTTATTGGTGATTTTTCTGCTGCTGATTTAATGCTTGGGCACGCATGTTTTATGTCTAATCGGATGGGGTGTGTTACTGATGAAATGACTCACATTAAAACTTATGTTGATAGAATTTCTGCAAGACCAGCTTTTAAAAAAGCAATTGAACTTAAATAGGTATTATTCGTGCTCGCCGTCTTTACCGCGAAAGAATTTGTGATCGAAAACCTCAGGTTTTTTCTTAGCTGTTTGAAATACAAATGCAGTAATAAATATGGCTGCAATTAAGAGTACATGAGCTATAGCCGTATATTTAAAAAAGCCTATGCTATTTACGATATAGATTGAAAATACCGCACTCCACATAAATGCTAAGATTTGCATCACTAAGTGACGCACTTCCATATTTTGAACGTTGCTAATTGGGTTATAGTCAGAATTCATTACTGAATTCCATATTTTTTTCATTGTATCCATATCCGTACTTATAATCATTCTTGCGAAGATTGCTATGGCTTTCTTTTGCTAAATCATATGTTAATATAAGGATATATGTATATTATTACAAAAATCAACATGGAGAAACGCTATGGCCAAAGGTATGGACAGTAAGAAAAACGAAAAAAAACAAGGTAAATCACTTAAAGAAAAAAGAGCCCTTAAAAAAGAAAAAAGAAATAAGTAATAAGTAATAAGAAATAAGTAAGCATATTTATTGAAGATAATTTTCTATGCGTACAATTCAATTACATAATGAATTTAGCTATGAATTTATTAATATCATCAAATGATTATGTTCTATGGACTATAATAAAGATTTTAATTTAATTTTGAACAGTCTAGATGATGCGATCATCATTGTTGACAGTGAAAATAAAATTTTATATCAAAATAGTTATTCAGAAAAAATATTTAGTAATAATTTTTCAGGCTTACCCATATCTAATTTGGTGCGTGATCCAATTATCCTTGAATCTTATCAAAATGTTATTAGGACCAACTGAATTTAACTTATTAAGGTTTTTACTAGAAAATCAGGGCAAGGTATACTCAAGAGACCAACTATTAAACCATGTTTGGGACAACGGTTCTTATGTTGAACCCAGAACAGTTGATGTACACGTAAGAAGACTTAGAAAAGCTTTAAATACCGGATTTAAAGTTGATCCAATAAGAACTATACGATCAGCCGGATATTCTTTGGGCAATTAATATGTGTAACATTTTATATTTGTGCACTCATATTATTTTAATGCAACTAATGGGCTTGGCTCTTGTTATCATCTTATTTAAAATACTTAAACTAGATCGATAGATTAAATTGTTGCTAGCATTCATATTTAACAATACCATATTTTTATATAGGAGATTAATTATGAAAGTTTTAAAAATTCTTGAAGGGGCTGAGCTCATAATTGCTGATTTAGAAGTAATGCTCGGAGACAAGAAACAAAATGCTCCAACATTATGTGTTCGATATGAAGGAAAAATTATTCCATTAAACACAGCTCACGATGGTAGACCAATTTTAATGAAGACTGAAAATGCTATACCTGCATAAACCCCTGTAGGTCTTATTTTTGACATTCAATATTTATGAGTAGAGTATGTGCTTATGATTAAGTTGCATAAAAAAATACTCGAATACTTTCAAGTAAAACTAAATCTCTCAAATTATAGTATGCTTTGGGTTGCTTTTTTTGAAGGTGTATTTGTTACTATGTTAATCGTATGGTGTGCTAATTACTAACTAGGGGTTTCCTGCGCGTGCATATTTTACTCTTGTTGTGTATATCTTACCCATCGGTTTAGATTTAGCAACTTCAGGAGTAGAGTCGTTTGCTGTAGAAATAAGTAATGTCTTACCTTTAGGGCCACCTAACATACACGCATAGGCACGCTGTGGTGTACTTACTATGTCTGTAACTAAGCCACCTTCTTCGATTCTAAATACTTCAAAAGTAGTAGGTGAAGCTACCCATATCCCCATAGCTTCATCAAGACATATTCCATCGGGTACTCTAACAGCATATCCAGATTCTTTAGCTACTTGTTTTAGAAAGCGTCTAATTTTAGTAATATAAAATATCCAAGTCGGCATCATTTGTGCCCAAATTTTTCTATTAGATAAAGTTTTATCAGAATTAATATCAAATGAGGTTAGGCGTCCAGCGTAAGTTTCACCAACAATTAATTTTTTTCCATCAGGCGTAATAACTGCACCATTGGGGAACTCTAATTTATCAGCTGCAATTGAAGCTACACCATCGGGCGCCACATGAATTAGGCATGTTGGTACTACATCAATATTATGTTTTGTGGTACCAAAGTTACCAACATATGCGTGTCCATCTTTGTCAACAACCATGTCATTACAAGTGTATTTAGTCAGGTGAGATAAATCGCTATGCAATGATAAAACTCCATCACTAAAACGCATAACTTTTTGATCATGCATCGAAACAATGAGCATGTCACCATTAGGTAGCCAACCAAGTCCTGATGGTTGATTTGGAATATCAACGACCTTTTCTAATGTTCCAGATTCATCTAGGCTGAATACAGCGTGTTGATAAAAATCAGAAAACCAAAACTTATTATTGTGCCATCTCGGACCTTCTGAAAAATAAATATCTTCTACTAAAAGTTTTAGCGTTGTATGCATATAGTCTCTGATTTATGTTACATTAACCTTCACTTAAATCAATTAAAGTGACAAAATTAACTTATGCTTGAAAAATTTATTGATACCAATGGTATTAAAATACGTGCTCAAATTGAAGGGAGTGGGCCATTAGTTATTTTAGTCCATGGTTGCCCAGAAAGCTGGTATTCTTGGCGCAAGCAAATAGGCGTAATTGCTGATGCTGGATATACAGTTGTTGCTATAGATGTTCGTGGTTATGGTAAATCTGATAAACCTTACCCTGTAAGTGAATATAGTCTTAAAAAACTAGCTGACGATATTGTTGGAGTTATAGATTTTCTTGATTTTGAAACTGCAATTTTAATCGGAAGAGATTGGGGAGGACCCATTGTTTGGCATACTGCTCTGTTGCATGAAGATAAAATAACTGCAGTTGCCGGTCTTTCTGTGCCATATTTTAGAAGGTTAGACTTCACGCCAATAGAATTATTTAAATTACTTTATAAAGATAGGTTTTTTTATCAGATTTATTTTCAAAATGAGGGTGTTGCAGAAAAAGAACTGGAAGCCAATATTAAAAAGTATCTTGAGGCAACCTACTTTAGTGCTGATTTTAGAGGAATGAGTGATATGAAAAATGGTGTATTTAGTTCATTTAATACTAAAGCTCCCGAATCAACTCTCTTAGAAGGCGTTCATTTTTATGAAAACTATCCAAATTGGATCTCCGAAGATGAGATGAATTACTTTGTTAAAGAGTTCAATAACAGTGGCTTAAGAGGTCCTTTAAATAGATATCGAAATTACGATCTTGATTTTAAAGAGATGGAACATCTAAAAGGAAGAAAAATTAGTCAGCCATCAGCTTTTTTAGCTGGTAAATTAGATCCAGTAAATTTTTTTGTTCTTCCTCAAGGGTACAAAGATTCCAATGACTTAAGAGTGAATATTGAACCACAATATGAGAACCTAGTTGATGTTGCTTTAATTGATGGTGCTGGACATTGGGTGCAGGAAGAAAAGCCTCATGAGGTTAATAAATTTCTATTAAGCTTTTTATCTAAATTAGAATAAAACCCATATAACCGAACATTTTAGTCTACTAAATTATTTAAAAAATAGAGTTTTCTTCTAAATTTTTGGGTATATATAGGTACTGTTAATGGATACTTTAAATATGGAACACGCCCTCGGCGAATACCTACCAGTACTAATTTTTTTAATTCTTTCATTAGTAATTGGCTGCTTATTTGTATTTGTTAATTTCATTGTTGCACGTCATAACCCTGATGAAGTTAAAAATTCTGCCTACGAATGTGGTTTTGAACAATTTGGTGATGCTCGAATGAAATTTGATGTGCGATTTTACCTAGTAACTCTTTTATTTATAATTTTTGACCTTGAAGTTGTATTTCTTTTCCCGTGGGCCATAACTTTTGGAAGTCTCGGACTACTTGGTTATCTCTCAATGATGTCTTTTTTAGGTGTTTTAACTATTGGCTTTATATATGAGTGGAGAAAAGGAGCTTTAGAATGGCAATGAATCTTACAAAACCTGAAGTTGAACAGTTTGAAAATTTAAAACAACAATATGCTAATAAAGGTTTTGTCGTCACAAAAGTTGATGACTTAATAAATTGGGCAAGAACCGGATCTCTTCATTGGTTAACTTTTGGGTTAGCATGTTGTGCGGTCGAAATGATGCATGTTGGTACTCCAAGATATGATGTTGAGCGATTTGGTGCTGCACCTAGAGCATCTCCAAGACACGCTGATGTATTAATTGTTGCTGGAACGTTAACGAACAAAATGGCGCCGGCGTTACGTAAAGCATACGATCAAATGCCTGAACCTAGATACGTTATATCTATGGGTAGTTGTGCTAATGGTGGTGGTTATTATCATTATTCATATTCAGTTGTAAGAGGTTGTGATCGTATAGTTCCAATTGATATTTATGTACCAGGTTGCCCGCCAACAGCAGAGGCATTGCTTTATGGTATACTGCAGCTACAAAAAAGAATTAGACGTGAAGGCAACATAGTCAGATAAATATGTCAGCAAATCTAGAGGCAGCCCTTGAGGTAATTAAACAGTTAAGTAAAGTGCAATCATGTAAGATCGTATTTGATTTATTGGAAGTAGAAGTCGATAAAGATAATATTTTAGATGTTTTATCTGAATTAAAAGATGGCGATCATTACCAATTCAGACAGTTAACAGATATAGCGGGAGTAGATTATCCTAATAAATTTCCTCGTTTTGAAGTAGTCTATCATTTTCTTGATTTCAAACAAAATATTAGATTGAGGATTAAAACAAAAGTCTCAGAAGAAGAATCTGTCCCCTCAATAACAGCGATTTACCCTTGTGCCAACTGGTATGAGCGCGAAGCTTTTGATATGTATGGAATTAACTTTACTGATCATCCGGACTTAAGAAGACTTTTGACCGACTATAATTTTGAAGGGCATCCTTTACGCAAAGACTTTCCTTTAACTGGCACCGTTGAGGTGCGCTATAGTGATATAGAAAAAAAAGTTATATATGAACCAGTAAATCTCCAACAAGATTTTAGAAATTTTGATGTACAAAGTCCCTGGGAAGGAACTAAGTATGAAAAACCAAATGAGATAAGTGAAGGTGATAATGAGCAATAAAACTATCACTGTTAATTTTGGACCTGTACATCCAGCAGCGCATGGAGTTTTAAGATTGTTATTAGATTTAGATGGCGAAGTAGTAGAGAGAGCAGATCCACATATTGGCTTATTGCATCGTGGTACAGAAAAATTAATTGAACATAAAACATATTTACAAGCCTTGCCTTATTTTGATCGCCTTGATTATGTTGCTCCAATGAATCAAGAGCATGCTTTTGCCTTAGCAATTGAAAAATTAACTGGTGCGGAAGTTCCAAAAAGAGGTCAGTACATAAGAGTTTTATTTTCTGAGATTGGCAGGTTACTAAGCCACCTTCTTAACGTCACAACATCAGCAATGGATGTTGGTGCAATGAGTCCTATTACCTGGGGTTTTGATGAGCGAGAAAAACTCTTAGATTTTTATGAAGAAGTTTCTGGTTCAAGATTTCATGCTGCTTATTTTAGAGCGGGTGGGGTTCATAAAGATTTACCAGATGGATTGTTACAAAAAATTTATGATTTTTGTATAAGTTTTCCAAAGGCCTTAGATGACATAGAGACAATGCTAACTGAAAATAGAATTTTCAAGCAACGTAATGTTGATATTGCAAACATTACAAAAGATGAAGCAATAGATAATGGATTTACTGGCTTTATTTTAAGAAGCACAGGTGTTCCTTGGGATCTAAGAAAATCTCAACCTTATGATTCATATGAAGATTTTAATTTTCAAATTCCAGTTGGTAAAAATGGTGATTGCTACGACAGATACCTATGTCAAATTGCCGAAATGCGAGAGAGTATTAAAATTATGCTTCAATGCATAGATAACATGCCAGAAGGTGAAGTAATAAATCATGATGCCAAAATAGCTGCACCAAAAAGAGCGGACATGAAAACTTCAATGGAAGCGATCATTCGTCACTTTAAATTTTTTACAGAAGGTTTCCAAGTACCTGCGGGAGAAGTCTACACTGCAGTTGAGGCTCCTAAAGGAGAATTTGGAGTTTATTTAATATCTGATGGCACAAGTAAACCGTATAGATGCAAAATAAGAGCACCAGGATTTGCACACCTCGCAGCTTTTAACATGCTTACCAAAGGCCACTTGCTAGCGGATGTGCCTGCAATATTAGGATCTATAGCGATAGTGTTTGGTGAGGTGGATAGATGAGTTTTGCTTTTAATGAAAAAAGTAACGAGTTAGCAAATAATGCATTGGCTAAATATCCTAATGACAGAAAACAAAGTGCTGTTATGCCTTTTTTAGACATAGCACAAAGGCAAAATGATAATTGGTTAAGTCAGGACTGTATTGAGTATGTTGCTAATCAATTGGAAATGCCATTTATTAAAGTTTGGGAGGTTGTTACTTTTTATACAATGTATAACACACAACCTGTTGGAAAAAACTTTGTTCAAGTTTGTACCACTACGCCATGTTGGTTAAGAGGTTCCGAGCATGTTGTAAGGGCGTGTAAAGAAATTATTTCAGAAAACCCAAAAAATGTATCTGCTGATAATTTATTTTCCTGGATGGAAGTAGAGTGTTTAGGTGCGTGCGTTAATGCTCCTATGATTCAAATTAATGATGATTTTTATGAGGATCTTAATTATGAAACAACTAAAAATATATTACTTTCTTTAATTGATGGTAAGCCATTACAAGTCGGTTCTCAAATTGGAAGACAAGGTTCTAAAGGAGTGAGTGATGCTAAGTAATAAAGATAAAATATTTACAAATTTATATGGCCAAGAATCTTTCGGTTTAAAGATGGCTTATGCGAGAGGTGATTGGGATAATACCAAAGCACTAATGAGTAAAGGTGCCGACTGGATTATCGACGAAGTAAAAAATTCACAACTTCGAGGTCGTGGTGGCGCAGGTTTTCCTACGGGATTAAAATGGTCTTTTATGCCAAGGGATCCTGAAAAAAATAATTATCTAATTGTTAATGCTGATGAGTCTGAACCCGGAACTTGTAAAGATCGTGATATGATTAGAAATGATCCTCAAAAACTTATTGAAGGATGTCTACTTGGTAGTTTTGCGATGCAAGCACACAAATGTTATATTTATATTCGAGGCGAGTACTACAATGAAAGTGTTGTCTTGGAAAAAGCAATAGCTGAAGCATATGAAGCAGGGCTAATTGGAAAGAATGCATGTAACTCTGGTTGGGACCTTGATGTTTATGTACATAGAGGTGCAGGTGCTTATATCTGTGGTGAGGAAACAGCATTACTTGAAAGTTTAGAAGGAAAAAAAGGCCAACCAAGAATGAAACCTCCTTTTCCTGCAAACAAAGGACTTTATGGAAGTCCGACAACAGTAAATAATGTTGAAACTATTGCTGTTATCCCAACAATACTTAGGAGGGGAGCCAGTTGGTTTTCTTCATTTGGTAGAGAAAAAAATACGGGTACTAAAGTTTTTTGTATTTCAGGACATGTTAATAACCCTTGTAACGTAGAAGAAGAGATGAGTATTCCACTTAAAGACTTGATAGAAAAACATGCAGGTGGAGTAATTGGTGGCTGGGATAACCTTAAAGCAATTATTCCAGGCGGTTCATCAGTTCCAATGTTACCCAAACATATTTGTGATGATGTGTTGATGGATTTTGATTCATTGTCTGCGGTTAAAAGTGGATTAGGAACTGCCGCAGTTATTGTAATGGACCAATCAACAGATTTAGTTAAGGCAATTGCAAGAATAGCATATTTTTATAAACATGAAAGCTGTGGTCAATGCACACCTTGTCGTGAAGGTACGGGATGGATGTGGCGAATTTTAGAAAAAATTGCCGTTGGGAATTCTTCTTCTGCTGAAATAGACAAACTTCTTGATGTCACAAAACAAATAGAAGGTCACACTATTTGTGCTTTGGGCGATGCCGCTGCCTGGCCGATCCAAGGTTTATTTAGACACTTTAGAGATGAAATAGAGGAACGACTTAAAAAAGGAAGTTTTGCCGCTTAATGAAAAAAATTAAAATTGATAATGCAGAAATTGAAGTTGAAGATCATTTAACAATTATGCAGGCATGTGAAGAAGCGGGTAAAGAAATCCCACGTTTTTGTTATCACGACAAATTATCAGTCGCTGGCAATTGTCGAATGTGTTTAGTTGAAGTCGAGGGCGCTCCAAAACCAGTAGCTTCATGTGCAATGCCTGTTAACGAGGGAATGAGCATTAGAACAAACACTGAGAAAGTTAAAAAAGCTCGTGAAGGTGTAATGGAGTTTCTATTAATTAATCATCCACTAGATTGTCCAGTATGTGACCAAGCAGGTGAATGTGATTTGCAAGATCAAACAGTAGCCTATGGATCAGGACGTTCTAGATTTGATGAGAATAAAAGATCGGTAAAAGAAAAACATATGGGTCCATTAATAAAAACTTATATGACAAGATGTATTCACTGCACAAGATGTATAAGATTTGCTGATGAGGTAGCTGGAGTTAATCAAATTGGCGCATTAAATAGAGGTGAGAATATGGAGATTTCTACTTACCTTGAAAAAACCATTGATTCAGAATTATCTGCAAATGTTATAGATTTATGTCCGGTTGGTGCACTTACTTCTAAGCCCTATCAATTTGAAGCGCGTCCTTGGGAATTAAAAAAAACTGAAACTATTGATGTCATGGATGCCGTTGGCTCCAATATCAGGGTAGATACCTATGGTTGGAAAGTAAAAAGAGTATTACCAAGATTAAATGAAGATATAAATGAAGAGTGGATTTCTGATAAAACTAGATATGCCTGCGACGGGCTCTTAACACAACGTCTTGATGAGCCTTATATAAAAAAAGACAATAAATTATCAGTTGTAGATTGGACAAACGCATTAAGCGAAACAACAAAATATCTTATGGAATATAGTCCTGATGAAATAGCTTTTTTATCTGGTGATTTGTGTGATTTGGAAACTTTGTATCTATATAAAAAACTATCAGTGGCTCTAAATATTAGTAATGTTGAATGCAGACAAGAAGGATGCAACATTCCTTTTACCCATCGCTCACAATATTCATTTAATACGAAAATAGCCGATATTGAAAAATCAGACTGTATTCTTATCATTGGAAGTAATGTCAGACAAGAAGCACCCATTATCAACGCTAGAATTAGAAAGCATAAACTTGCAACAAATTTACCAATAGGAGTTATTGGCGCTAACTTGGATTTAACTTATGAGTATAAACATTTAAGCGAAGACCTGAATGCCCTTTTAAGTTTATTAGATGGCAGCAATGATTTTGTTGAAAAGCTTTTAAATGCAAAAAATCCAATGATGATTGTTGGAAATTCAATTTTGAATAGAAAAGATTCACTCACAATATTCAGTATTATAGAGGAACTAATTTTTAAATTTAATTTTTTACACAATGATTGGAATGGCTTCAATGTACTTCAGATTGCTGCAGCTAGAACTGGTGCTTTAGACTTAGGTTTATATAAGCAAAATGGTTCGTTAGAAAAAATTTATCGTGCTGTTGAAGACAATCAAATCAAATTGATTATAGCTTTAGGTGCAGATGAAATAAATTTTGATAGAGTTAAAGGTGCCAAAGTTATTTATATTGGTACTCATGGTGATAAGGGGGCAAATTGTGCCGATGTAATTTTACCTAGTGCTGCTTATACTGAAAAAGATGGAATTTATATAAATACTGAAGGACGCCTTCAATATGCATTTAAAGCAAGTTTTCCTCCTGGTAATGCTAAAGAAGATTGGAAAATTATTAATGAAATTGGAAATAGATTAGGACTAAATTGGAATATAGTTGATCTAGCAAACATACGATCAATGCTTAAAAAAGATTTTGCAAATCTATTTAACTTTGATTCAAGTTCTTATATCCAGTACGAACGTCTTTTGGCAAACAAAGCTTCCAATCTAAATCTTTGCACATCAAACATTGATTATTTAATAAAAGACTTTTATCTAACTAATGTAATTGCGCGTAGCTCTAAAACAATGGCTGAATGTAGCCAAGCTAGAAATGAGTTATCAGAGTAATGAATGCTGTCTCATTAATTAGTGATAATATTTATAGCATACTTGTAATTTTAATGTGGAGTATGGTGGTCTTTGTTCCAATATTAATTGGAGTAATACTAGCAGTTTATGGAGATAGAAAAATATGGGCTGCTGTGCAGAAAAGAAAAGGACCAAATGTAGTGGGTCCTTTTGGCTTGCTTCAAGTTCCAGCTGATGGACTTAAATATATATTTAAAGAGATTATAATTCCTGATGGGGCTGATAAAATATTATTTATTCTAGCGCCAATATTAACTTTTGCTCTAGCTATAGCTGCTTGGTCAGTAATCCCTATTCAAGCTGGAGCCGCACTATCAAATATAAACGTTGGGATTTTATATATTTTTGCTATTAGTTCTCTTGGTGTATACGGAATTTTAATAGCAGGCTGGTCATCGAATAGTAAGTATCCTTTTTTTGGTGCCTTGCGATCTGCAGCACAAATGGTTTCTTATGAGGTATCCATGGGTTTTGTAATAGTTACTGTACTAATGTGTGTTGGGTCATTAAATTTGACTGATATTGTCATGGCACAAAAAAACATATGGTTTTTTATTCCCCTTTTCCCGATGTTTGTTGTTTTTTTTATATCTGCACTTGCTGAAACTAATAGACCACCATTTGATTTGCCCGAAGCGGAGTCTGAATTAGTTGCAGGTTATCAGACCGAATACTCTGCAATACCATTTGTCTTATTTTTCTTTGGTGAATATGCAAATATTTTACTTATGTGCTCACTCACTACAATTTTATTTTTAGGTGGCTGGCTGCCACCATTTGATATAGCTCCATTCAACATGATACCTGGCTTTATATGGTTTTTATTAAAGCTTATTTTTGTCTTTTATATGTTTGCAATGGTAAAAGCCTTTGTACCCCGGTATCGCTATGACCAACTAATGAGACTTGGCTGGAAAGTACTCCTGCCAGTTTCTTTAATTGCTGTTGTCTTAACATCGAGCATACTATTTTTCTTTAATTTGGCACCGGACTTGATATGAAAATATTGAATAAATTAAAAGCTTTTTTCTTAATTGATTTTATACGTGCCTATGTATTGGCACAAAAATATTTTTTTAGAAAAAAATCTACACTAAATTATCCTTATGAAAAAGGTAAGCTTAGCCCTAGATTTAGAGGTGAGCATGCGCTTCGTAGATATCCTAGTGGAGAAGAAAGATGTATAGGCTGTAAACTTTGTGAGGCCGTTTGCCCGGCTCAAGCAATTACGATTGAAACAGAACCAAGAGACGATGGTACCAGAAGAACTACAAGATATGATATTGACATGGTTAAATGTATTTATTGTAATTTATGTGAAGAATCTTGTCCGGTTGATGCAATTGTGCAAGGTCCACATTTTGAGTTTTCAACTGAAACTCGAGAAGAGCTTTACTATGATAAAGAAAAATTATTATCAAACGGTGATCGCTGGGAAAGTGTTCTTGCTGCAAACTTGGAAGCGGACGCAAAATATAAATAAATCATGACTGCAACTCTTTTATCATTTTACTTATTTTCAACTGTAATTTTACTTTCTTCTTTAATGGTAATCTCTTCTAAAAATCCAGTGCATTCAGTTTTATTTTTAATTTTAACATTCTTTAATACTGCTGGGTTATTTGTTATCCTTCACGCAGAGTTTTTGGCAATGATACTAATCATAGTTTATGTTGGTGCCGTTGCTGTTTTATTTTTATTTGTAGTAATGATGTTAGATTTTAACTTTAGTAAAAGTAAGGAAAATGTTTTGCATTACATGCCTTTTGGACTTTTTATTGGTGCTGTATTTATCTGTGAACTTATAATCGTATTGATTAATACAAAACTAGACTTGGCAAATATTCAAATATTAACAAATCCTTTTAGTAATTTTTCTGAAATGACTAATACTCAAGCACTAGGATCTGTTTTATATACTGATTATATTTTATATTTTCAATTATCAGGTGTTATTTTACTGGTTGCCATGATTGGTTCAATTGTACTTACTCTTCGTGACCGTCCTGGTGTTAGAAGACAAGTCATCAGCAATCAATTAGAACGTGACGCTTCAAGTACTGAACTTAAAGATGTTGAATCGGGCAAGGGAGTCGATATTTAATGATACAGTTAGAACAGTTTCTTATTTTATCTAGCTTGATTTTTAGCATCGGTGTTATAGGAATTTTCTTAAATCGTAAAAATGTAATTATAATTCTAATGTCTATAGAATTAATATTACTTGCAGTTAATATTAATTTAATATCCTTTTCATATTTTCTTGGTGATCTTACCGGTCAAATCTTTGCTTTATTCGTATTAACCGTTGCTGCTGCTGAAGCTGCAATTGGTCTAGCAATTCTTGTTGTTTACAATAGAAATGCTGGCAATATCGAAATAGAAAATATTAACAGTCTTAAAGGGTAGTTATTTAATAATGTATTACGCAATTGTATTTCTACCTTTAATTGGATTTTTTATAGCGGGCTTATTATCTTTTAGCCATAATAATTCAAAGGTGGATAAGGCAGCGCAAATCATAACTGTCTCGTTTATTAGTTTAGCTGCACTTATGTCTGCATTTGCATTCATT
>CAJJBM010000023.1 GCA_905182445.1 Pelagibacteraceae bacterium AG-422-B15
TTTCAAATCTAAGTAGAGTTGACCTACCAATAGTTAAGAAAGTTGACTGCTAATGGTTAAAAGTTACTTTAAAAAAAGTTTAATTCTTATTGTCTTTGGATTTATTTTGCATTTATTTTTCGTTAATTATTTTCATGTCGGAATGCTATGGATCTTTGATAGAGCATCGGGAGCAAATGAATCCGTAAACACTGTTTTGCTTGATACCGATACTGCCAACTCAGACTCAAGGGGATTAAAAAGACCAAGCTCAGATATCATGTATTCAATTTGCACTTATGATGTGCAATATAAGCCACTGGTAATAACTTCATCAATTCCAGATAGTTATTGGTCAATTTCTTTTTATTCAGATAACACTGATAACTACGTTACCTTAAATGACCATGATATTGAAAACGATTATTTAAAAGTATATTTGGTTGGTGTTAATTCTGAGCCTAAAAAAGTTAATAATGGAACTGTAGTAGTTTCTCCTTCTGATACCGGATATGCTTTAGTTAGAATGTTTATTGGCAATGGTGAGAATTTACAAAATCTTAAGGATATTCAAAAATCTCTAAGTTGTGTTGAGTACAACGATAACTAAAATTGTTTTTCAGGAATATTTACAATTAGTCCGTCAAGATCATCTTTAACTGTAACTTGGCAACTTAATCTACTGTTGTCTTTAACTTCAAAAGCAAAGTCTAGCATGTCTTCTTCGCCATCTTCTTTTTGAGGTATCTTTTCAAGCCATGCATTATCAATATAAACATGACAGGTTGCGCATGCACATGCGCCACCACAATCAGCATCAATTCCGGGGATCTTATTCTTTGTTGCACCTTCCATTATAGTTAAGCCGCTAGGAATATCTATTTCATGCTCTGCACCAGAATGTTCTATAAATTTAATTTTTGGCATATAATTTGTGTGGATACTTATTTAATGTTTAATATCATAAGATCAATTAAATAATAATATGAGATGTATTATTGCAAAAAAGCGCTAAAGAAAGTAATAATACCATCTTTAACGCTTTTTCTAGGGCCGGTCGAACCCCACGCATGAAAAATGCGACGAAAGTATGATAGGTGCAAAAAGATGTTTGAAATATCAATAATTAGCTAATTTTTAAAATAAACATGACTATAAACACCTTATCAACAAGCTATCGTCAACTTATTAACAGACTTATATTATTATGATACCCAAGCCCTATTTGCTCTTTGTGGGAGAGGCTCAAGATGAGTTGGCAATTAAAACTGCCTCAGGCATTTGTGAGTGGCGTCCAGAATGGTGTATGGCTCAATATGCATATAGTGAAGCTAAATTTCACTTAGATCTACCTATTATTGACTTTGAAACAGCAGCTGCAAAAGGGATAAAAACGATGGTCATAGGCGTAGTAAATGCTGGTGGTGTAATGTCTGAAAAATGGAAGCAAACAATTATAGAGGCTATTCAATCTGGGTTAAATATTGCAAGTGGAATGCATACTCGATTAAAAGATATACCTGAAATTAAAGACGCTGCAGAAAAAAATAATATAAGTTTATTTGATCTAAGGTTTAATGAGCAAACTTTTACCACTGGTAAGGGAATAAAACGTTCTGGAAAAAGATTGTTAACTGTAGGCACTGATTGTTCAGTGGGTAAAAAATACACTGCATTAGCTATTGAAAAAGCTATGCTTAGTAATGGGTTTGATGTTGAGTTTAAAGCAACTGGACAAACCGGCGTACTAATTGCTGAACAAGGTATTGCAATTGATGCAATTGTTTCGGACTTTATATCTGGTGCAGTTGAATGGCTAACTCCAGATAATAAATCAGACCATTGGGATATAGTTGAGGGTCAAGGCTCATTATTTCACCCATCATTTGCTGGGGTATCTCTTGGCTTACTTCATGGAAGTCAAGCTGATGCAATTATAGTATGCCATGAACCCACCCGAACAAATATGCGAGGTGTAGAAACACCACTACCATCAATCAAGGATTGTATTGATGAAAATATTAGGCTTGGTAAACTTACTAATCCAAATATTCAATGTATAGGTATAGCTTTAAACACCTCTAATATGATTACGGATCCTGAAGAATTAAAAAACGAGCTTTCAAAGCTACATGGAGTTCCATGTTTCGATCCACTAAAAGACGATCTAGCTGATATTATGGTTAAATTAGAGAGTATTTAGATTAATGAAACTTAGCTTAGAAAAAAAGAATTGGCCATTAAACCAATCTTTTAATATTTCTCGAGGAAAGAAAACTGAGGCTGTAACTGTAGAAGTAAGTCTTTCTAATAATGATCATTTAGGTAGAGGTGAGTGTGTTCCATACAGTCGTTATAATGAAAGTGTTGAGACAGTTTGCAATCAGCTTGAGAATATAAGAGTGGATATAGAAAATGGCAAAATAGATAATAGTAATCTACAAGATCTGATGCCGCCTGGTGCAGCAAGAAATGCATTAGATTGTGCCTTGTGGGATTTAAAATTTAAAGAAAATGTTAAAACTTCATGGAATTTTTTTAATATACCAAGGCCTAAGAAAGTTAAGACTTGTTATACAATAGTTTTAGACGAGCCAAAAAAAATGGCACTAGATGCAAAGTTACACTCTAATTATCCAATATTAAAAGTAAAAGTAAATGAAGAGAGTTTAAAAGAGAGTATGCTAGCAATAAGAGATGTTGCAACAAATCCAAAAATTATTCTGGATGCCAATGAAGGTTTGACAGTTCGATCTCTTGACAGGCTATTAAATTTTCTTTTAGAAATGGATGTATCATTAATGGAGCAACCAGTTAAATCCTCTGAAGATGATGATTTAGAATATCTAGATACTTCTGTGCCACTGTGTGCCGATGAATCATTTCATAATTATAGGGATATAGAAAATATTTTTAAACGTTACGATTATATAAATATTAAGTTGGATAAAACTGGCGGACTAACTGAAGGATTGAAAATTGCCCAAAGAGCTAAAGAACTAAAAAAGGGAGTTATGGTTGGTTGTATGGTTGGTAGTTCTTTATCCATGTTGCCAGCTTTAATGTTATATGAGTATGCTGACTATATTGATCTTGATGGTCCCTGTTTCTTAAAAAAGGATCAAGAGAATGGTTTGGTTTATGATGAAGGCTTATTAATGTTGCCTGAAAAAGTTTGTTGGGGTGGATAATTACTTTTCAGCTTTAGGAGTAAATATTTTTTTTCCATTATACATACCTGTAGTCATATCTACATTATGCGCTAATCTCATTTCACCTGAATCTTTATCTTCAACAATTTTTGCATTAGTTAAGCTTTGATGAGCCCTTCTCATGCCTCTACGTGAATTTGAAATCTTACTCTTTGGAACTGCCATAATTTAATCCTTATAATTTTGTTGGGTTAGGTGTATCTCCGTAAACTTTCTTGGGATCAAAAACTTTTTTATGACCCAAATCTTCTAACTCAACTTTATTCTGGTTATCTTCTAATTTAATTTTACGATAAAAACAAGACTTATAGCCCACATGACAACTAGCCCCATTTTCTCCTATTTCTACCTTCATACATAAGGCATCCTGGTCGTCATCAACTAATATCTCTATTACTTTTTGAATATATCCACTCGTTGCACCTTTATGCCATATTGCTTGATGACTTCGACTATAATAATGAGCTTCTTTAGTTGTTATAGTCTTTTTTAAAGCTTCTTGGTTCATATAGCCCGTCATGAGTATTTCATTATTTGAAATATCTACGGTAGTTACCACTATCAGACCATTTTGATCAAATTTAGGTGCAAATTCATTACTTTCTTCAACTTGTACTATTGAGTTTCTTTTATTAAACATGATAATGCCATTTATATTGAAATAGACATAAAGACAACAAGATATGAGTAAAACAGATCTAAATGCTGCAAAAACATGGTTTTTTCCACCCTATTTAGTTGCTACAAGTTTAATTTCATCATTCGTACTTGAGTATTTTTACCCAATAGCATTCACAGCTGGAAATCCAATTCAGTTTTTTCTAGGCCTGATAATTATAATTATCTCTGTAATTCTCTTTTATTATACATTTATTATATTCAAGTCTAACGCTGAAAACCCACATCCGAGGTCTGTGACTACTCAACTATTTTTAGGCGGTACATACAAGTACTCACGTAACCCAATTTATCTTGCTTTTGTTCTCATGTTGATTGGATGTAGCATTTGCTTCAACTCAGTTTGGTATCTAGTTTTTGCTATTTTAGAATTAATATTGCTTCACTTTGGAATTATACTCCCAGAAGAAAAATACCTTGAAAAAGAGTTTGATAAGGTTTATCTGGATTATAAGAATTCGGTTAGAAGATGGATTTAACTAATTCCCTAAATTAATTTTTTTTATATTTAATGCTTATTATTTTAAGATCTAGCTGGGCTCTATTTTTTGGTGTTGCAATGATATTTCTTGCAAATGGATTGCAGGGTAGTTTAATTGGTGTTCGAGCGTCTCTTGAAGGTTATTCACCATTGGTTGTTGGATTAATAATGACTGGTTATTATGCGGGCTTTGTCTTGGGTGCATTATTTATCCCTGAAAGAATTCAAAAAGTTGGCCACGTTAGAGTATTTGCTTCGCTGGCTTCAATAGCTTCTATTGCAATTCTACTTCACTCATTACATTTTTCAATAATAACTTGGTTTTTAATGAGATTCACAACTGGCTTTTGTTTTGTTGGAATGTATTGTGTTGCTGAAAGTTGGATCAATGATCAATCTGAAAATGAAAGCAGAGGTCAAGCATTATCAATTTATATGATAATTAGTATGGGAGGTAATGCAATTGGACAGTTATTTTTAAACTTTGCCGATCCTAATCATGCTACACTCTTTATGTTAGTTTCAATTCTTATTTCATTGTCTCTTGTTCCAATTCTTATAACTGTTGGAAAGCAGCCCGACTTCACAGTTGCAAAAATACTGTCAATTAAAGAGCTATATAAAGCATCTCCTTTAGGTGTTATTTCTGCTATAGGAGTAGGAACTGCACATGGTGCGCTGTGGGGCGTTGGATCTGTCTATACTATTAAAAGTGGCTTAAATATTTCACAAACATCCTTATTCATGTTTAGCTTTGTAAGTGGAGGAGCAATTTTCCAATATCTAATTGGTTACCTTTCGGATAAATATGACCGAAGATTAATACTTACTATAGTAGCTTTTGCAGCTTCAGGATTTAGTGTTTTAGCTTTATTTCTTGGCGAAACTTTTTCACTTTTATTGATTATTGCATTTGTATTTGGTGGCTTAACTATTCCTCTTTATTCTATTGCAATTGCACATACAAATGACTTTTTAGAAAAAAGTGAAATGGTGGCGGCAAGTGGTGGATTATTATTGGTTGGTGGAATTGGATTAACCTTAGGTCCAATTATGGCTGGATTATTTATGAATATTCTTGGTGCTAATGGTTTTTGGATATACCTATTTATAGTTCACACGGCTATAGGTATTTATGCATTATATAGAATTTCAATTAGGGATTCTGTACCTCTAGAAGAGCAGGGTAGCTCAGTATTTGTAGCAAGTAGAGCTTCACCAGTGGTAATGGATCTTTACCCTGACGCTGAAGACTTAAATAGTGATAGTTAAATTTTTACTTTAGTTCGTTTTAGTTCAGATAATCTTTTTTTGTTAGGAACTATCTTATTCTTAAATTTTTCTGTTCTTAATTCTCTTGCAACTGGATTTGTTTGTTTTTTTAAATTCTTCTTTGACATTTAGCTAGCTAGAGTAAAACACTGCCTCCATCAACCATCAATGTTTGCCCTGTAACAAATTTACTTTGATCACTTGCTAGATAGAGAATGGTTCCATAAATATCATCTACCTCTAAAGTTTTTTGAAGTATTTGCCCCTTTGCAATAACATCAAAGGCCCTCTCAGACTTTTCTCCAAGAAATTCTTCTGCAGATTCTGTTTTAACCATGGATGGTGCGACTGAATTCACTCTAATACCGTCTTTTCCAACCTCTCTAGCAATCACTCTTGTAAGACCAAGAACTGCTGCTTTGGAACTAACATAATCAGCTGCATACGGCATACCATAAATAGCCGCTAAAGATGCTATATTAATTATTGATCCA
This sequence comes from Pelagibacteraceae bacterium AG-422-B15, assembly GCA_905182445.1. Lineage (GTDB taxonomy): Bacteria > Pseudomonadota > Alphaproteobacteria > Pelagibacterales > AG-422-B15 > CACCCN01. Next base: position 6,117 of record CAJJBM010000023.1, read on the forward strand.
CTCTTTTGCTCTCTCATTGAAGGCACTACTGCTCTGCAGCAATTCCACACACCTTTGACATTAACGTTCATTGCCCTATCCCATTGATCACTATCTATATCTTCAAATCTAGCACTTTTTAAAGTTCCATATAAAGCAGCGTTGTTAATTAAAACATCTATTTTATTAAATTCATCTAAGGTTTTAGAAACTAACTCCTTACAGCTGTTATATTCTGTTACATCAAGTTTAAGAGATAAACAATCTTTGCCATTTTCTTGAATTAGTTTTCTCGTTTCATCACAAGAATTTATATCTGCAGCTACAACAGATGCGCCAGCTTTTGACAGCTCTAGAGCATATTTTTGTCCTAAGCCTCTTGCTGCACCTGTTACTATTACTGTTTTATTTTCCATAATTTTTCTTTCTAAAAATAATTACTAATTATTTCCTCAATTTCATCTGCTGACAACTCATATAATACCTTTTTTGACAAAGCATAATTAAATCCAGCTCGAGCTAAAATTCCAAACTCTCTATTTTTTAATTTGTCATCTAACTCTTTTCTTCTGAATGATCCAATAAATCTTTTTTTGACTAATTTTGATGCAGCAATCAATTCTATATCAGCTTCTTCTGTCTTAATATTTTCGATACAGATATCGATAGTTTCGTTATTTATACCCAATTGTTTTAATCTGAATTTGATTTTAGATAGTGACCACCCTTTATTAATAAAAGTTTTTGCCTTACTTTCAGAAAATACCCCATCATTTAAAATATTTTGTTTTTCTAAATTATTTATAATTTGACTAATAATAAGCTCACTATCATGATTTAAATCAGTATCTCTTACTTTTTTTCTTAAATAATCTTTTAAATTTTTTGAGCTAGAAGCATATCTTTCTAGGTACCAAAAAGCTTTTGCTTCAATTTTTTTATAGTTTTCACTTATCATTGCTGACCATCTTTATTATTTCTTCAGCAGCTAAAGCTGATGGATTTGATTTTGTATTTAGTTTGTCTATGGCACTTCTAGAGGCCTCAAGAATACTTTCTCTATAGTCTCCATCATTTACAATCCTACTGAATACTTTGCCTATATTGTCTGTAGTGCATTTAGATTGAATTAATTCAGGAATATCCTCTTGACTATTTATAATATTAACTAAATTTGCAAATTTTGCTTGAGCAAGAGACTTGATGATTACATAGCTTAAAAGATTAAACTTATATGCAACAAGATAAGCAATATTAAAGTATGAAAGTTCTAATGCAACTGTTCCTGAGGTAGCTATTGCATAATCAGCTACAGCAAATGACTCATACTTTGCAGCTTCAGTATCTAGAATATTTACTTCGTAGCTTATTTTTTTTTCTTTAATTATACTTCCTATATACTCTACTAATTCTTTTTTGATTGGAAGTATGATAGAAAATTTTTGATATATGTTAAAAGTCTCAACAGTATCTAAGTAAATATTTAAAAGTTTATCTATTTCTGACTTTCGACTGCCAGGCAATATTAGTAAAATTGGTTTAGTATTATTAGGTAAATACTTACTATTAAATTCATTAAAAGTGATTTTTGGCTTCGCCATATTAGTAATGGGGTGGCCAACAAAAGTAGTAGAAACTTTTTTTTCTTCAAATATTTCTTTTTCAAATGGAAGGATAGTTAAGAGTTTATCTACCGCCGCTTTAACAGTGTAGACTCTTTTAGGTCTCCATCCCCAAACAGATGGTGCTACATAGTGTAGAATCTTAATCTTTGGATTATGAGACTTTAGTTTTTTTGCAACTCTTAATGTAAAATCTGGACTATCTATCGTAATAACAATATCAGGCTTTAGTTCCAATACTGCCTGTGTAACATTATTAATAATTTTTCTAATTTTTAGTATTTTAGGAATAACTTCAACTATTCCCATAACACTTATCTCATTTATATGATGATAGTTTTGAATGCCTCTTTTTAGTAAAAGTGACCCTCCAATTCCATAAAGTTCAAATTCACCAAGATTGGAATTTTTCAATGCATCAATTAATGATGCGCCTAATTCGTCTCCTGATTCTTCTCCTGTTATAACTACTATCTTCATTTACTACTCATTCAAATAATGTATACTTTCATTTCAAACTATAACAAATAAATATGACCAAAAATGTTACTTTTTGCTTTGATTTTGGAAGTCCATATTCTTACCTGGCATATAAAAATTTAAAATCAGTTGCTGAAACTGGGGCAATTATTGATCTAAAACCTGTACTTGTGGGTGGAATATTTAAATCAACAGATAACAGGCCTCCATTAGCAATACCAAAGAAATTTGCTTATTTAGCTAAAGATATGGCTAGGTGGTCAAATAGTCTCGGTGTGAAAATAAAAATAAACCCTTATTTTCCAATAATTACTGTTCCACATATGCGTGGTGCAATCTTAGCTAAAAAACTGAATCTTTTAGAAAGCTATACTGAAAAGATGTTTGATGCTATTTGGGTTAAAGCACTTAACCTTAATGATCAGATGATTATGTCTGAAGTTGCAATTGAATCAGGAATTGATGGGAATGATTTTGCTGAGGGTATTATGAGCGAAGAAATTAAAGAAGGGCTTAAAATAAATACTCAATATGCTTTAGACAATGGTGCCTTTGGAGTACCAACGTTCTATTTCAACAATGAAATGTACTGGGGAATTGATAGTATGAAATTTCTTATTGATGATCTAAATAACTAGTCACTGCTTATCTTCGTCAAAATTTCTAGCTAATATTGCTCCTATTCCTGGTAAGAATCTACTTAATAAAGAGGCAACCATTAATATTGAGAAGGTTGGTATAACTAAAACTTCACGTTTGTTTTTTCTTATTGCATTAATTATAACTTTTGCGGCTTTTTCAACTTTCATGCCCTTAGAATCATGGCCACGATCATTTTTTCCATAAGGTGCACCGTCTTCTACTAGAGCTTTAATACCAACCTCAGTATTTACATAGCCAGGAGCAACAGTATTAACTTTTATATTATGCTGATGCACTTCTGCTCTTAAGGCATCAATAAAACCATGTAGTGCATGTTTAGCTCCCGCATAAACTGATCTTTTCTTTGATGAGAATTTACCCATTAAGCTTGTATTGGTAACAATTTGTCCTGATTTCTTTTTTATCATATCGGGTAATACTGATTTAGTTAAGCTTACTACTGAGAAATAATCTAAATTCATTACTCTTTTATAAACCTCAAGATTAGTTTCGTTTACAGATGACCATGCTGAAATTCCTGCATTATTAATCAAAATATCGATACCATCGACTTCCTTAATAACTGATCTGTATAATTCTTCTATATTTTCTAGGTTTTCTAAATCATATGGAAATAAATGTACCTCTGCATTGCCACATAATTGCTTAACTTTTTCTAATTCATTTTCCCGTCTAGCTGTTAATACTAGAATCGCCCCTAATCCAGATAATTGGACTGCAAGTTCCTTTCCAATTCCAGATGATGCACCTGTAATCCAAACTACTTTTTTATCAAAATAACTCATAATCTTTATACCTTAATAGATAGTTCCATGATTCAACTTATTTTCAGCAAATTTGATTAGTCTCGTTATGAGGAAATTTATCAGAAGATAAATTGATCCAGCTACTATAAAAATTTCCACAGGTGCATAAGTTTTAGAAATTATTGTTCTAGCTATACCAGTAATTTCCATCAAAGTTACTATACTTATTAATGAAGTAGCTTTAACCATTAAAATTAGTTCATTCCCATAAGCTGGCAATGCTTGCCTAATAGTAATAGGTAAAATTATTTTTCTTAATCTTTGCATTTTGCTCATTCCCATTGAACTCGCAGCCTCAATAAGTCCCGGCGCAATGGACTGCATGCCGCCTCTAATAATCTCTGCGGAGTAAGCGGCTGTACTTAAGGTTAAAGTTAATACTCCACAAAAAAGAGGGTCCTCTAGAAAAAACCATAAAAAACTTTCACGTATGAAAATAAACTGCGCAAGACCATAATAAATAAAAAATAGTTGAAGTAGCAAAGGTGTACCTCTAATTACGTAAATAAAATAATACGCAGGATTACTTAAAAATTTATTTTCTGAAACACGCATTAATGCGACACCAACCGCTAAGAATAAGCCACAAACAGTTGATAAAAATACTACTTCTAATGTTAGAGGAATTCCTTGAATAATCTTAAAAAAAGATTCATACATAAGTTCAAATCTCATTAATTTCCCTCCCTCACAAAACCTTTGGAAAATTTATTTTCTGCTCTGTTAAAAAATTGATAGGAAATAGATGTAATAAATAAATATAAGATGATTGCTATTGAGTAGAATAAAAATGGTTCATGGGTTGAACCAGCTGCAATCTTTGATTGACGCATAATCTCAACTAATCCTGTAACACTAATCAAAGCGGTGTCTTTTAAAGTTACTTGCCAGACATTACCAATGCCCGGAAGGGCTAATCTTGCAACTTGAGGAAATATAACGTTAAATGACATTGCATACTTTTTCATTCCAAGTGTTCTTGCGGCTTCGAATTGACCTTTGGGAACAGCTAAAATGGCCCCTCTTATGACTTCAGTAGAATAAGCGCCCGAAATAGCCCCGACAGCAATTGTACCAATTGTAAAAGGACTAAGCTCAATGTACCCCATGTGTCCAAATATTTTGGCCATGTACATCACGGCACCACTACCTCCAAAAAATAATAGGTATATAACTAGAAGCTCAGGAACACCTCTTACAATTGTAGTATAAAATTCCGCTATAGTTTTTAGCACATAGGAATTTGATAGCTTAAAACTTGCAAAAATAGTGCCTATCAACAAACCAAACGCGAGTGAAGAAGTACTGACTAATATTGTCATGACCATACTCAAAAGAAGCTCATCACCCCAACCAGTATCTCCAAACGTTATAAGTTCCATCATATTTTTGATAATAGGTTAAAAAAAAACGGCTGCAATAAAATACAGCCGCTTTTTATCTTTTTGTTAAAGCTTAGCTATTACGGAGCCAAATCTTTTCCAAAATATTGTGTAGAAATTCTACCAATAGTTCCATCAGCAGCAGCTTCAGCAATCGCTTTATCAAACATTGCTTTTAAATCAGCGTCGCCTTGTCTGATTCCCGCGCCAACACCTTCACCCAATAAACCACCAAATATATTTGGTCCAAAGAATGTAACGTTAGCTCCAGATGGAGTACCCATATACGCTTCAATCGTACCACTATCACTTAAAGCGGCATCAATTCTACCTGCTGATAAATCTAAATTCATTTCATCCTGAGTTGGATAAATCTTTAGATCTACATCTAAATAAGCATTGGCAAAATCTTCATGAATCGTAGCTGCGGTAACACCAAGTCTTAAGCCTTTAAGGGCTGCATTTAAAGTACCGATAGTACCTTTTGAAGCTGCGCTATCGTCATCTAAATTAAGATTTTTAGCTGTCGAAAGAGTCGCTAGTGGCGAACCTTTTAAAGTAGACATTTTAGCTGGCTCAGTCATGTAAGCTGAAGAAAAACTAATAGTTTTTTTTCTTTCTTCAGTAACAGACATACCTGCCATGATTACATCGTACTTACCTTGAACTAGAGCAGGAATAATTCCGTCCCAATCTTGTTGTACGAATTCACATTCAGCTTTCATTCTTGCACATAAATCTCTTGCAAGATCCAATTCTGCTCCAACTAGTTCTCCGGCTGCGTTTGTATAGTTCCAAGGCTCATAAGCCCCTTCTGTACCAACTCTTATTTTCGACCAGTCTCCTGCTAATGCAAAAGAAGATAGAGATAAGGTAATTAGTAATGTTGTAAAAACTTTAAATATTCTCACGTTAATCCTCCATATTATATAATGGAGACAGCCTATCTTTAAAAATAGGATATGAGCAAGGGTAAATTAAAATAATTCTTAATAAATCAGTCTTTTTTTACTCTAGACCATAGATAGATGATGATAGCTATTGAAATAAGCCCAACAACACCAGCGTCGCCGAGTTCTCTGACTAAATTAACTAAGTTATCTATTATATTTTGACCCAAAAATGGGGATGAAGGACCAAAGAGTAATTCTAATATAATTGCAATTGCAATAAGTAAAAGTCCAAAATCAATTATTTCGCGTAATATATTTTTAATTTTTGGGAACATATATTTTTATATCATTAAATAGCTCTAACCCCTAAGTAATACGCTTAGGGGTTAAAAATAGGTTTTAGTCTCTAAATAAATAAAGAATTACACCCAAAGCAACAAGCCCTACAATACCTTGACTACCCAAGCTATTAATCAGACCTATAATATTGCCCGCTATATCACCAAGCCATGGAATTCTTCCAGTTGGGCTTAAAAGTGACGCAACTATTCCAAGACCTAATAAAGCTATTCCTAGCGAAGTAAGGCTTGCAACCATTCTTTTTGCATTATCTAACATTTTGTTATTCCTTCCGTTATTGTGACTAATCACATTACACAACATTTAGTGTTTCAGAGAGGGTAACCTTCATAGATATAGTTGCCAAGTGGCTAATACTTTTTAAGTAATTGATATAATTGATTTATAAAGGCTTTTTGAAATATAGTGACATTATTACCACATAATTTTTGTTCATAAAATTAGAAAATAATTAAGTTTGATTCGATTTTTTAAAATAAATTAACCATCATTCTTTAGATATAAAGATTCAAAAAATTGATTTGATAATTCTTCAAGGCTACTTTCACTATCAGATACTCCGTAAATATGAAGATCAGGCCTTATTATAAGATAACCTGTTTTAAGAATTTCCCTAAAATCATTATTTCTAAATGAATAGTCAAGAATATTTATAAACTTGGCGTTTAACTCTTTAAATAATTTAATAGCTCCAACACTTAATTGGTTTTCGATCCTGCCTTCTCCAATAATAGCTATTTCCCCATCTAATAAGCTATCTAAACCAATCTCATTATTATCACTGTCCTTTAAATTGATATATGGAACTAATCGACCAGTAAACTTGTGCACTAAAGAATTACAATATATCCCCGGATTGATTTCTTCAGAAGGATTAGCTTTTTTACCCCCGTACGCCTGATCTCTTGCTTCTGGTGCGACCGCATCAGCTAGTGGCATTTTTTTCTTATAAGCGATAGCCAGTGAATCGATAAGTTTACCTAATGCTATTGATGACTTAATTGTTTCTTCAACATGAATTTCTCTTTCTATTTGATAAGATTCCAATATATTTTGATCCAAACCATGATTAATTACCATATTTAACTTCCAACAAATATTGATTGCATCTCTAATCCCTGAATTTATTCCTTGGCCTGCATACGGTGGAACTTGATGCGCAGCATCACCTAATAAAAATATATTTCCAACTTTCCATTGATTAGCTTTTTTTCCTCTGAATTTATAAACTTCCTTTCTCTCAATTGTATATTGTGAAGGCTCTAAACAACTTAATAAAAGCTTATGTACCGAACTTTTACTACTCATCTCCTCTGGATTTTCACCGGCTAGAAGTTGGAACTCAAATCTATGTTTTTTACCTGGAGAGTGCATAAATACAGCTGGTCTATCAGGATCACATATTTGACGAGCAACTTTGTCTAAAGTTATTCCTTCATTTAAATTTACATCAATAATCAGCCAATCTTTATTGTACTGAAGATCAAGTTGATCAATTTTGAGCATAGATCTAACTGAACTCTCTGCACCATCGCATGCAAGGAGAAAACCTGCTTTTATAATTTTATTATTTTTCTTATCTGAGCACCTTGTGGTCAATGTAATTTGATTATCTTTTTCTCTGAAGTCTATTAATTCATTTTCATAAAATATTTCTATATTTCGTGAGTACATAATATTTTTTAGCAATGCATTTTCTAAATCAGGCTGATAAAACATTGTAACGGCAGGAAAGCCATTTAAAGTTTTTTTAACTGGGGTACTTTGTATAGTTTTTTTATTTGGAAATGAAAATTCAATAAAATCTGGAACACTTGTCTTATTTTTAAATTCTTTAAATGTATCTAATCTTGACATACCCCTCATAATTTCATCATCAATTGCATTAGCTCTAGGTGAAGAATTTATGCTAGGTAACTTTTCTATAACGGCAATTTTTAAATTATAGGGTTTAAGTAGGTTGACTACAAATTGACCAATCGGTCCAAAACCCACAATGACTACATCGAAACTAGTTAGGTTGGTTTTCAATACACATTCCTTTAATTAGCTTGACTCTTACTTTCAATTTATGTTCAATTCAAGCCAAATATTAATTAAGGAATATTAGATTTTATGGCTAAAATAGTTAATTCTTGGAATGAATGGGATCCGTTAAAACATGTAATTGTTGGAAGAGCAGATAATTGTTGCATCCCTCCTTCGGAACCTGCAACCGATGCAAAAATACCTGAAGACAGTGATATGCAAGGTATGGACGGTCCTAGATCCGAAGAATCAATTGCTAAGGCAAATATACAACTTGATAATTTATCAAGAATTCTTGAGTCAAGAGGTGTAAAGGTTGACAGACCCACGCCACTTGATTTTAATCAAAAAATATCAACACCCGATTGGGATAATGGAACAATGTTTGGATGCATGCCACCACGCGATGTAATTCTAACACTTGGGAATGAGATGCTTGAGGCAACAATGTCTTATAGATCAAGATGGTTTGAGTACTTATGTTACAGACCATTACTTGAGCAGTATTTTAATTCAGATCCTGAAATGAAGTTTGAGTCAGCGCCTAAACCTAGGTTGACTGATGAGTCTTACAGGGAAAATTATCTAAGTAAAAATATAACATTAGACGAAAGATTGAAAATGGTAGCCGAAAAGAAATTTGTTACTACAGAAAAAGAAATTCTATTTGATGCTGCAGATATTTTAAGAATGGGTAAAGATCTTTTTGTTCAGCATGGTTTTACAACTAATTTAAAAGGTAGCGATTGGCTTAGAAGACATTTTCCTGATCATAGAATCCATACTTTAAATTTTCCTGGCGATCCATACCCAATTCATATTGATGCGACGTTTACACCATTACGTCCAGGACTAATTATAAATAATCCAACGCGACAATTACCTGAAGATCAAAGAGAGATATTTAGAAAAAATAATTGGGAAATAATAGATGCTGCTCAACCGGCACATAACCAGCCTCCACCATTATGCTATTCAAGTATTTGGTTGAGTATGAACGTCTTAGTTATTGATCCAAAGACTGTTTGCGTTGAAAAAACTGAAGTTTATCAATGTGAACAAATTGATAAGCTAGGATTTGAAGTTATTCCAGTTCCATTTAGAGATGCATATCCATTTGGTGGAGCATTACATTGTGCAACTACTGATGTATATAGAGAAGGAAGTTGCGAGGATTACTTTCCTAATCAATAAAACCTTCTTTTGCCAATATTGTGTCTCTATTGATATAGCAATTCATAATTAAGCCAAAACCAATCATAGTAGCTAACATTGAGCTTCCACCATATGAAATTAGTGGAAGCGGCACACCAACAACTGGAAGTAGCCCCATAACCATACCTATATTAATAAATACATGGCTAAAAAATAAAAAAATAAGTCCACATGATAAGTATTTACCAAAACTACTTCTTGATTTAGTAGCCAAATTAAATGAAACCAAAATGATCGATAGATAGATAATTAATAATAAAAATGTTCCAATAAAACCAAATTCTTCGCCATACATTGTAAAAATAAAATCTGTATGCATTTCTGGTAGAAAATTTAAATGACTCTGGGTTCCCTCTAGATAACCCTTCCCAGCAAACCCTCCTGAACCTAAGGCAATTTTCGATTGCATAATATGATATCCATTTCCCAATGGATCTCTTTCAGGATTAAAAAAAGTAAAAACTCTTTCTTTTTGATAATTGCGTAAATATTGCCAACCAACTGGAATAGATGCACACGCCGATAGAAAGGTTAAAATAAAATATTTATAGTTAATCCCTACGATCCAAAAAATTGATCCTGCACCTATTAATATAATTATTGAAGTACCAAGGTCAGGCTGATTGATAACTAAACCTACTGGTATTAAAGTAATTATTACTGGAATTATCATTCTAGAAATCTTACTTGCTTCAATAATTGGAATAGAATGGTAATATTTAGCCAAACAAAGAATTAATGAAACTTTAATAAACTCAGAAGGTTGCAAGCTTACTCCTGCAATTCTAATCCATCTTGTAGCACCATATGTTTCAGTGCCAATAAACATTATAAGAACAAGTGCTAAAATATTTATAAAAAATAATGGATAGGCTAGTTTTAAAATTATTTTTATATCAATAACACTAATTATAAAGAATAAAATTGCACTAATCACAAATCTAATGAGATGATTCCTTGCCCAAGGATTAAAATTGGCATCAGCTACGCTATAAAGAGAAAGTAAACCAAAAAGAAAAATTATTAATAATAAGCAAACTAAGAAAATATTGATTTCTCTAATTTTATCAATAATACTTAGTGAGGTTCTAATTTGATAAAAACTAGGCATCAGTAATAACGATCCTTTTAATATCAATTTTGTGTTTAAAAATAAAATTCATAACTTTTTTAGCTATTGGTGCAGCTGCACCTGAACCACTCCCACCATGCTCAATAAGCACTGAAATTGAGAACTTTGGCTTATTAATAGGCCCATATCCGATAAATATTCCATGATCTCTTTGGCCCCATTCTAAATCTTTATTCTTGATTATGCCTTCTTCTCTCTCTTTTTCTGAAATTCTTCTTACTTGAGATGTTCCAGTTTTACCGGCGAATTGGTATTTACCAGTTAGTCTTGATCTATAAGAAGTGCCTCCTTGTTCATTTGTTGCTGCAAACAAACAGTCTTTTAAAAATTCAAGATGCTTAGTGTCAGCTAAATTTTTTATGGATTTATTTTGATCCGGTAAATCGTTGTCTTTATAAATAATTTTTGAACTTATTTTTTTCCCACCATTTACTAATTGTGCTGTAGCTAGAGATAATTGTGCAGGTGTTGCGAGAAAATAACCTTGACCAATTCCAGCTACTAAAGTTTCACCTATCATCCAATTATTACCAAGCTCTCTCTTTTTCCATTCTTTATTGGGAACGGTTCCAGTAAGTTCTTCAGCAAAGTCGTCAAAAACTTTTGCGCCTAGCCCAAATCGCTTACAGACTTCGGCAATTTTATTAATTCCTATTTCTCTTGCTAATGTATAAAAATATACATCACAAGATCTTTGAATAGCCTTTTTCATATTCATAGGACCGTGTCCTTTTTTTTTCCAGCAGTGAAAAGATTTGATCCCTTTCTCAGTAGATGTGTCTTTTATTTCATAGCTTCCATCACAATTTATTCTTTTGTTTGGATCAAACCCATTCTCTAATGCCGCAAGAGCTACAAATGGCTTTATTGTCGAGCCTGGTGGATAATGATTGGATATTGCTTTATTGATAAGAGGCCTATAAAGACTCTTTGTAAGAAAATTCCAATCATCATGAGATATGCCGCTATAAAATTTATTAGGATCAAATGCTGGAGCTGATGTAAGTGCTAGATATTCTCCTGTATGAACATTTGTTACGGCAATTGAGCCACTTAATCCATCGAGTTGTTCATAGCAGAATCTTTGTAAATCACTATCAATAGTAAGTTGAATATTTCGACCTTTTTTAGACTCAATCCTATTTAATTCTCTTATTTCCCTGCCAAATGCATTAATTTCAAGTCTCTTGTTTCCAATTTGACCTCTTAAATCTAAATTACTAGACTTTTCAATTCCAATTTTTCCTGATTTAGCATTTGCTAATTTAGAGAATGGATTATTATATGTTTCATTTTCAGTTAAACTTGAAACATATCCTACAAGGTGTGCGTTAGCTTCTTTACCTGGATAATATCTTTTAAAGTCAACACTGGGATATATTCCTTGAAGCTTATGAACATTTACATTTAATTTAGAAAATTCGTCCCAAGTTAAATTCTCTAGTAATTTTATCGGTTTAAATTTTGATGATTTCTTTGCAGTTTCTAATATTTTGATTATGTCAATTTTCTTTTCTGGCAAGATAGAATTAAAAGCAATTAAGGCTTCGTAAATATCTCCTGTTTCGTCTAAAATAAAAAGTGCTTGATAGTTTTCTACGTTGGTGGCAAGTATTTTTCCAGATAAATCAAGTATATTTCCTCTTGTAGGTGCTAACAATCTATGGGTAGTTCTATTATCTTCAGAAAGAGAACTATAGTCATCATATTTATAAATTTGTAAGTAAGCAAGCCTGGCTCCAAGAATTGAAAAAAGACCTGTTTGGGCAATAGTCAATAATGCTACACGTCTATTTATTAATTTTTCAGTATTAGCTTTATCAAGGGATGAAAATATATTTTTACTTTTCATTGTAAATCTCAATATACATGAAAATTTTTGTTATAGGGTAAAAAATTATTAACATTAAAAAATATTTATTTAAAATATTCAGTATTGATAAACTTACATTAAAAAAAAAGCTTATAGCTAGATATTCAAATAATAATAAGAATATAAGCCCTAAAGCGTAAATATAAAATCTTACTTTAATATTTTCAATATCAGTAAAAATTGTTGCAAATTCTTTTAAAAGTAAAAAAAATAAAAAAATTACACCTGAATATCCAAATGGAAATCCAATCAGTATATCCGAGTAAAGTCCCCAAGTAAATAAAGCCAATGGATAATATGAGAATAGTAGAGATTTATTTCTAGCAAAAATTATTAAGCTGGCAATCAAAAGAAAGTCAAAATAATTATTTATCTTTAAAAATGCACTAATTGAAATTATAAATAAAATTGTTAAGTGAAAAAAAAATTCTTTAAAATAATTATTTATAAAAAAATTTTCCATAATCGTACTACTTGATATTTTTTTTTAATTTATAATTAATGATTCTCACACGTAATAAACTGTCAGCACGCTCAAATAGATCAATTTCTATATATTTATTTTTTTGATTTTTACTTGCCAAAGTACCTATCGGAATGTTTGAGGGGAAAATCCCTCCCTTTCCAGAGGTGACTACTAAATCTCCAACTTTTAATTCTGACATTTCTTTTAAGAAAAAAACTCTAGGTTTTTTAAGATTCTGACCAATAAGTATACCTTGAATTTCATTGCTAGATATCGAAATAGGCACCCTACTACTTATGTCAGTTAACAATAAACCTCTTGAGATCTTGTTTCCTACTTCAGAGATTCTACCAATTAAACCTTTTGAACTAACTATTGTATTGTCTTCTTCAAGACCGTCATTTGATCCAGCTTTAATTAATATAGAAGAAAAATATCTATTTGATGAATCCGTAAAAATTTCTGCGGCAATGCTGGTATAATTATCATTTTTTATGAAATTTAAATCTCTTTCATAAACTTCTACTTTTTGTCTTAATATTGAAAGTTCTTGAAAAATATTACTGCTTAACGATTGTTTTTTTTTATATTCATCCAATTCAGCATAAAGATTATTAATTTCACTTAAAGAAGAAAAGCCATCTTCCAATAAGATTGCTGGAGCAACAATAGTAGATGAAATTACTAGGATTACATCTCTAATATTTGCGCGGGTATCAGAATATATTCTTTTTGTAGAATCGATGTATATTAAGGATAAAGAAATAAAGCTAAGAACTATTGTAGTAACAATAGTTCTTATATAGCTATCTTTGAGAAATCGAAAAGAATTATTTTCAAGTGATCTCACTTAATTTAATAAGCAGAAGACAGTATGGGTTCGAAAGATCTTTCACTCTCTAAGGCTTTTCCACTTCCTAATGCAACACAATTAAGAGCTTCATCGGCAATTGTTACCGGTAAACCTGTTGCATCTCTAATTGCTTCATCCATTTTTTCTAGTAATGCTCCACCACCAGTTAGTACAATGCCCATATCTACTAAGTCAGCAGACAATTCAGGCGGTGTTTCTTCTAAGGCAGCTTTAACAGCATCTACAATATGTTGAATAGGTTCGTGAAGTGCCTCTGCAACTTGAGTTTGAGATAATTCAATTTCCTTTGGAACGCCAGAAGCTAGATCTCTACCTTTTATATCGATAGTTTTACCATCCCCAGTTTTAGGGGCGATTGCAATCCCTACTTCTTTTTTAATTGTTTCAGCAGAAGTTTCACCGATTAGTAAATTGTACCTCTTACGCATGAATTGAATAATAGCTGTATCCATAGTATCCCCACCAATCCTAACAGACCTTGAGTAGACAATACCGCCAAGAGAGATAACTGCAATTTCAGTGGTGCCACCGCCAATGTCAACCACCATTGATCCCTGTGGCTCATTAACTGGCAGTCCCGCGCCTATGGCAGCCGCCATTGGTTCTTCAATTAATGAAACTTTTCTAGCACCCGCTGCTAAAGCTGAATCGTGAATAGCCCGTCTTTCAACTGGAGTAGAGCCAGTTGGCACGCAAATAATTACCCTTGGATTGGCAAAAGTTCTTCTATTGTGTACTTTTCTAATAAAATATTTAATCATTTCCTCTGTGATAACAAAATCTGCAATAACACCGTCTTTCATTGGACGAATAGCCTGTATATGGCCGGGTGTTTTTCCAAGCATTTGTTTTGCTTCCATACCTACAGCTATAACCTTGCTCTTTCCATTACTGTGGAGTACAGCAACAACAGAAGGCTCATTAAGAACTACTCCTCGGTTTTTTACATACACAAGAGTATTTGCTGTGCCCAAATCAATCGCCATATCTGATGACCATAGCCCTATTAAATTATTAAACATTTGTGTCCTTTCACAATTAGAATTATCCCTAAGATATATTGCTCATCTTAGATGGAGAAGTCTTTTCTCGTTTTACTATTAGTTTATTTAAAGCGTTAATATAAGCTTTGGCGGATGCAACCAAGGTATCGGTATCTGAGCCTTGACCAACAACTGTCTTGCCGTCTTCTGAAAGTCTGACCGAAACTTCGGCCTGAGCATCTGTTCCTTCAGTTACAGCATGAACTTGATAAAGCTGAAGCTTTCCTTTGTGAGGAACAAGTTCAATTAATGCATTAAATATAGCATCGACTGGACCATCACCAGTTGATTTCATAGAATGTTCATTTTCATCAATAATAAGAGTAACCTCTGCGGTTTGAGGTCCTTTGGTTCCAGCTATTACACTAAGATCTTTTAAACTTATAAAATCATTAACTCTAATGACCTGATCATCAACTATAGCTACAATATCCTCATCATATAAATTCTTTTTCTTATCAGCCAGTGCCTTAAAATTACTAAATGATTCTTCGATTGCATTGTCTCCAATATCATCGTAGCCAAGCTCAATTAGTTTTTCTTTAAAGGCATGACGACCAGAATGTTTGCCCATAACAAGCTTTGATTCTGATACACCAACACTCTCTGGTGTCATAATTTCATAGGTTTTTGAATTTTTTAACATTCCATCCTGATGAATTCCAGCTTCATGCGCAAAAGCATTTTTTCCAACAATGGCCTTATTATATTGAACTGGAAACCCGGTTACAGCTGATACTAATTTTGATGTTTTATAAAGTAGCTCAGTCTTAATATTTGTTGTGTAGGGCATTAAATCATTTCGTGTTTTAATAGCCATAACTACTTCTTCTAAAGCCGCATTTCCAGCTCGCTCACCCAAGCCATTAATTGTACATTCTATCTGCCTTGCTCCAGCAGCTACGCCAGCTAAAGAATTTGCAACAGCTACACCTAAGTCATTATGACAGTGAGTAGAAATTACTGCTTTATCAATATTTGGAACTGTATTCATAAGGTGCATAATTATTTCAGAAAATTCTTCTGGAATAGAGTAGCCAACTGTATCAGGTATGTTGATTGTTGTTGCACCACTTTTAATAGCGGCTTCAACTGTACGACACATAAAGTCTCTATCTGTTCTCGTCCCATCTTCACAAGACCATTCAACATCATCACATAAGTTTCTAGCATAAGTAACACTATCAATAACTTTTTCATAAACTTGCTCTGAAGTTAATTCTAACTTATGAGACATGTGTAATTCACTAGTTGATATAAATGTATGAATTCTTGGTTGTGCCGCATACTTTAAAGCACTATTAGCTGCATCAATATCAAATTTTGAAGCTCTACTTAGTCCACAAACCTTTGAGTCCTTAATAACTTTTGAAATTTCTGTGACCGCTTCCAAGTCACCTTTTGAGGCCGCTGGAAATCCCGCTTCAATAATATCAACACCAAGCGCTTCTAATGCAGTAGCAATCTTTAATTTTTCTTCAATATTCATTGAAGCGCCAGGGGATTGCTCGCCATCACGTAATGTTGTATCAAAAATTTTTATTTGATTTTTATTTGTCATCCTAAATTCCTATTTATAATATTTAATTAAATTGTGTTTAAATTAAGTATCCCCTGAAGTAGAAAATTATTTCACCCAGGGGCTGCTAAGCAGCTCAAATAAAGATAGGGATAAAAGAGCAATTGATAAAAGAGTGCTTATTGCACCGATATTGTCAGATGTGTTTAAGTTATTGATGCTCATTAATAATGCTTTTAATATTATTTTAGCCATTTATCAATAACTTACTAAGAGCATTTACTAGGAAAAATTAGTAAATACCCTAAATATGAGAAAAAAGGTGTAAATGATTAGTTTTTTTCTTTGTCTACAAGCTTATTTTTTGCAATCCATGGCATCATAGATCTTAATTTTTGACCTACCTCTTCTATTTGATGGCCATCAATTTTTGCTCTCATTGCATAAAAATTCTTTGCGCCACTCTTATATTCTTCAATCCATTCTCTAGTAAAGTCTCCAGATTGAATTTTATCAAGCACACCTTTCATTTTCTTTTTCGTATCACTATCAACTACAACAGGCCCTGAAACATATTCTCCATATTCAGCGGTATTAGAAATAGAATAATTCATATTTGCTATGCCACCTTCATAAATTAGATCTACAATTAACTTTACTTCATGTAAGCATTCAAAGTATGCCATTTCAGGTGGATAACCCGCTTCTGTTAAAGTTTCAAATCCATTTCTGATTAATTCAACTACTCCTCCACATAAGACAGCTTGTTCACCAAATAAATCTGTTTCACATTCGTCTTTAAATGTTGTTTCAATAGTTCCAGCTTTCCCACCACCAATTGCAGAAGCATAAGAAAGTGCAATAGATAATGCATCACCAGATTTATCACTGTCTATAGCAACTAAACATGGAACACCTCCACCTTTTTTATACTCAGAGCGAACTGTGTGACCCGGTCCTTTAGGTGCAATCATAAATACATCCAGGTCATCACGAGGCTCAATTAATTTAAAATGAACATTTAATCCGTGAGCAAAAGCTAACGCACCACCAGTTTTTAATTTTTGCTCAATATGATCTTTGTACACATCAGCTTGCAGTTCGTCTGGAACTAACATCATTATTACGTCTGCCCAAGCAGCAGCTTCAGAGAGTTCCATTACATTAAAGCCTTCGGCAGAGGCTTTAGCTGCACTACTAGATCCATTTCTAAGGCCAATTACTAATTCTTTTGCACCAGAATCTTTTAAATTTAATGCGTGCGCATGTCCTTGACTGCCGTAGCCAAAAATTGCGATTTTCATAGATTTTATTAAATCTAAATTAGAATCTTTTTCATAATATACTTTCATATTCTGTTTCCTTTTTTATAATTTTTCGCTGCCACGAGCAATTGCAACAACGCCCGTTCTTGAAACTTCAGATAACCCTAATGGTGTCATTAAGTCAATAAATGCATCAATTTTTACAGGAGAGCCATTTAATTCAAATACAAATGAATCATGAGTTGTGTCAATAACTTTTGCTCGAAATGCATCAGACAATCTGAGAGACTCAACTCTTTTTTCACCGATACCTACAACTTTTACTAAAGCCATTTCTCTTTCGATACCTTGTTTATCAAGGGTAATATTTATTGCTTTTTTTACAGGTATTAATTTTTGTAACTGAGCAATCATTTTGTTTATTGTAATTTCATTGCCCAATGTAACAAATGTAATTCTTGAAACATGCGTTTCTGTGTCAACTTCCGCAACTGATAAGCTGTCAATATTATAGCCTCTTCCTGAGATTAGTCCTATTACTCTAGCTAAAACTCCTGGCTCATTATCAACTAATACTGAAACTGTATGCTTACTTTCTATCATACTAAAACCTTTCCCTCGTCCGATATTTTACTATCTTCATTTTCTTTACCAAGCAACATTTGATTATGCGCTTTACCAGATGGAATCATTGGATAAACATTTTCATTTTGATCTACAACACAGTCAAATATAACAGGACCATTGTAATCAATCATTTCTTGTATGCCTTTATCTAATTCTGCAGGACTCTCTACTCTTATGCCCTTTGCACCATATGCCTCAGCTAATTTAACAAAATCAGGAAGTGCGTCTGTATAGCTATGAGAATACCTCTTATCATGTAGTAATTCCTGCCACTGCCGGACCATTCCCATATACTGATTATTTATTATAAAAATTTTAACTGGTAATTGGTGCTGTATTGCTGTCGACATTTCTTGAATGCACATTAAAATTGAAGCTTCGCCAGCAATATCAATTACCAACTTATCTGGATGGGCTACTTGTGCGCCTATTGCAGCTGGTAGACCAAAGCCCATTGTTCCTAAGCCACCAGAAGTAATCCATCTATTTGGCTTATTGAACTTATAATATTGAGCAGCCCACATTTGATGTTGTCCTACTTCAGTAGTTATATATGAGTCTTTATCTTTAGTTAGCTCATATAATCTCTGAATTGCATATTGAGGTTTAATAGTTTTTTTATCATTTTTAAAACCCAATGAATCTTTCTCTTTCCATTTATCAATAGTCTTCCACCAACTTTTAACAGCAGTCTTATCGGCCTTATAAACATTTGATTTCCATAATTTTAAAGCATCTTCTAAAATATGAGCTACGTCACCAACTAGGGGAACATCAACTTCTATAGTTTTATTTATCGATGAAGGGTCAATATCAATATGAATTTTTTTTGAATTCGGTGAGAATTCATCAACTTTTCCTGTAATTCTATCATCAAATCGGGCCCCAATATTTATTAATAAATCACAATCATGCATAGCCATATTAGCTTCATAAGTTCCATGCATACCAAGCATACCAAGAAATTGATTGTCATCACCCGGATAGGCACCAAGACCTTGGAGTGTTGAAGTAATCGGAAAACCTGTTAACCGAACAAATTCTCTTAATAATTGAACAGCAGCATTGCCAGAATTAATTACTCCACCACCAGTATAAAATACTGGTTTCTCAGCTTTAACTATTAGTTTCAAGGCTTCATCAATCTTATCGATACTTGCTTTTAACTTTGGACGATAAGATTTATGCTTAATAGTTTCTGGTCCTATATAAGTTCCAGTTTGAAATTGAATATCTTTAGGAATATCAACTAATACAGGCCCGGGTCTACCTGAAGAAGCAACGTAGAATGCTTCATGTAATATTCTTGAAAGATCATTAATATCTTTTACTAACCAATTATGTTTGGTGCATGGTCTTGTAATTCCAACAGCATCGCATTCCTGAAATGCATCTGTACCAATTAAATGTGATGGTACCTGACCACTAATACAAACTAATGGAATTGAGTCCATCATTGCATCTGCAAGTCCAGTAACAGCATTAGTAACCCCAGGTCCAGAAGTTACAAGCAACACACCTACTTTTCCACTTGCTCTTGCATAACCTTCGGCTGCATGTGCAGCTCCCTGCTCATGTCTCACTAAGTAATGATGAATTGAACTTTTACCTTTGGCTAGCTCATCATAAATAGGAAGGATTGCTCCACCTGGATATCCAAATAAAGTATCAACTTTATGGTCTTCAAAAGCTTGAAGAACCATTTCCGCTCCTGTTAATTGTGCACTCACCATAATATTTGCCTTTTTAAGTTTATTAGTGAGCAATAAGTAATTTTAAGAAAAAAGTCAAATTATTTTAATAAATGACAAGTATATTATTTATAAACTTTCCACTAATTTCTTATATGATGTATTCCAAGTAATATTATTACTATTAATCCAAGTTTGCTGTCTTTTGATGTAATTCCTAGTTTTTTGCTTAGCAAGTTTAATCGCTTCATTTAGCTCAATCTTTCCAGAAATATAATCACTTATCTCTCTTACTCCAATAGCCTTCATAATTGTATTATCTTTGCTATAATTTAATGAATTGAGACACTCAACCTCTTCAATAGCTCCATCTATTAACATTTGATCGAATCTATTTTCGGCTTTTGAATAAAGTATTTCTCTATCAATATTAATCAATAGTTTTTGATATGAAATTTTACTTATACTTGGTTTTGTATTTTTCTGCCATTCTTCTATGGACTTGCCCGTTTGCATGAAAACATTATAAGCCCGGATAATTCTACTTGTGTCATTACTATTTATTTTACATTTAGGTGTTTTTTTTATTAGATCTCTAAATACATGTTCAAGTCCTAACTTTTGAATCAAATCATTTGTATTTTTCATAACCTCTTCACAGATCTCAGGAATTTCAGCCAAACCTTCTTCTAATGATTTAAAATATAATCCAGTACCTCCTACCAATATAGGAGTCAAATTTCTATTGAACGCAGACTCAATTTCAATAGAAACATCGTGCAGCCAATCAGAAACAGTATATTGAAGATCACCCTTTACATAACCATACAGTTTATGCTGGAATAAATTTTCGTCATCTGTTGATGGTCTTGAAGTTAAAATACTAAGATCTTTATAGATCTGTAAACTATCAGTATTAATAACTACTGAATTAATTTCTTTTGCTATTTTTAAGGATGCTTTGGACTTACCACTTGCAGTAGGACCAAATATAAGAATTGCATTTCTATTGGTCATTAAATATATCTTTATTTAACTGACAGCTTTGCTCCAATATATTTTTTAGCATTTTGTCCTGCATAGAATACCAATAACACATTTTCCTTACCTTGTGCAATGACATCATCTATTACAACTAATAGCTCACTAGAGTTTTGAATTTGCTTTCCTTGTATTTCAAGAATTATATCGTCAACAGATATACCTTGGCGTACTAAAAATGAGTCTGCATCAATATTAGCTATAATAACACCGTTCAAGTTATTGGTTAGCTTTAGTCTCACTCTATCATCTTTAGATATACTTTTAATTTGTATTCCAAGTTCTTTCACGGCAACTGTAGAAATATTATTTTCAATATTCGCTAAAACCTCTGCAGACGGTTGAATTCCAAGTTTGACAGATAGTTTTACAAAACTTTCTTTTCTCCATACAGTTACATTGGCTGGTAGAGAAATTTTAGCATCAGCGACTAATCTAGGTAAAACTTTTTGAGATACAACTTTTTTGCCATTAAATTCGACAATTATATCGCCCTCTTTAACCCCAGCTAATGCTGCGGGACTATCTGGAGTAAGCCCTTGTACTAAAGCACCATAAGTTTTATCTAGCCCTACACTTTTAGCAATTTCATCCGTTACTTCTTGAATCCTAACTCCTAACCAAGCTCTTTTAATTTCACCAGTATTTTTTAGCTGCTCAATTATATTGCTTGCTAAGTTTGAAGGAATTGCAAAGCCTAAGCCAATGGATCCACCAGTTGGAGATATTATAGCGGAATTAACTCCTATAACATTTCCATCTAAATCAAATAAAGGGCCACCAGAGTTTCCTCTATTGATGGCTGCATCAGTTTGAATGTAATTATCGTATCTTCCCGCAAGCATTCTTCCTCGCGCTGAAACAATACCAGCAGTGACAGTACCACCTAAACCAAATGGGTTTCCAATTGCCATTACCCAATTACCTACCTTAGCAGTGTCTGAGTTACCAAAGTTAACAAACGGTAGTTTTTTTTCTGTTTCAACCTTAAGTAAAGCCAAATCAGTTTCTTTATCACTAGCGATTAGAGATGCTTCCATTGTTGAACCATCGGTGAAAGTAACTTGGATATCTGTTGTGTTTTCAACTACGTGATTATTTGTAACAATATAGCCATCTGCAGATATTACAAAACCTGAACCTAAAGCACTTACAGTTTTTTCATTTGAACCGCCTTGTTTTGGTACATTAAATGGAAAATTAAAAAAATCATCAAACGATGGGGTTGCTTGCTGTCTTTGCTTAACAACACTTGTAGTTGCAATGTTTACTACTGAAGGCGATAATTTTTCCGCGAGATCAGAAAAAGTTTTAGGAGCATTAAATGAATAGGCAAAATTAACACTTATGAAATAAAAAATTGAAAGAATAATAATAATTTTAGAACTAATAAATTTCATTTATATTCTCACTATCCATATTAAAAATAAGCCAAATAAGGCTACTGGTAGTCCGATCCAAACTAAAGTGCTATCAGAATAATCTAAAATACTTTTAAGCATAGCTTTCATTTGTTTTGGAAAAACAGAGTATATTAAGCCTTCTATGATAAGAATAAGACCTAATGCAGTTGTTAACCACTCTAACATAAGAAAATTAATTGTTAGATTTTCCCTGAGGATTGCCAAAGTATCTAAAAAACTCACTTTCAGGTGAAAGTATCATAGTTGTATCGTCGTTTTTTAGACTTTCTGTATATGCTTGCATAGCTCTATAGAAATCAAAAAATTCCGGGTCAGTCTGAAATGCATTAGCAAATATTGCACTGGCTATTCCATCGCCCTCACCACGAGTTATATTGGCTTTTTTTTCAGCCTGGGCTTTTAAAATTGTTACTTCTTTATCTGCAGTAGATCTAATTGTCTGGGCTATTTCAGCACCTTGCGCTCTAAACTCTTTAGCTTCTCTTTCACGTTCAGTCTGCATCCTTCTATAGATAGCTTGACTGTTTGCGTCAGGCAAGTCAGCTCTTTTAATTCTTACGTCTTCAATATAGATGCCATAGTTTTCAACTTCATCATTAACTTCAGAGGTAATTTGTTTCATCAAAGGAGAACGTTCTTCAGAAAGAACCATATTTAGAGGTTGCTCACCTAATACACTTCGAATACGCGAATTTACAATGGTGGAAATTCTTGATCTTGCTACATTCTCATTGCCTAAGGTTTTGTAAAAACTCAAAACGTCAGTAATTCTGAATTTAATATAAGCATCAACCACTAAACGTTTTTGGTCGGAGGCAATTACCTCAGCTGCAGGAGCATCAATATCTAGAATTCTATTTTCAATAAAAACTACATTCTGAATAAAAGGAATTTTGAAATTTAAACCAGGTTCAGTAATTACTTTTTTTGGATCACCAAATTGCAATACAATAGCTTGCTTTACTTCTAAAACAGTAAACAAACTTAAATATGCAGTAAGGCCGATAAGGGCAATTACAATTAATGATACTCTACCTAAATTCATTTCAATTATTCAGCTTTCTTTTTAGTAATTTCTGGAAGTGGTAAATAAGGTAATACGCCTTGACCACTGTTTTTATCAATAATAATCTTATCCATATCACCAAATACAGTTTCCATTGTTTCATAAAAAATTCTCTGCTTAGTAACGATGGGTGCCTTAGAATATTCAGATTGAATAGATAAAAACCGTGCTGCTTTACCTTCACTGTCTGCTATTACTTTTTGTTTATAACCTTCAGCATTTTGTAAAATTTCTTCTGCTTCACCTCTTGCTCTTGGAATGACGTCATTTGCGTATGCTTCCGCTTCATTTCTTTGGCGCTCTAAGTCAGCTCTTGCAGCCTGGACATCTCTAAATGAATCTATAACTTCACCTGGTGGGTCAGCTTTTTGAGTTTGAACTTGCGTTATGGTAACTCCCATTTGATAGTCATCAAGAATACTTTGAATTAACACTCTAGTTTTATTTTCAATTTCTGTTCTACCTTCAGTGAAAATAGATTGAATCTTACTTTGACCAATAACTTCTCGCATAGAAGTTTCGGCAGCTTCTTTGATTGTTAATTCTGGGACCTGAACATTAAATAAAAACTTTCCTGCGTCATTAATAATCCAGAATAC
>CAJJBM010000024.1 GCA_905182445.1 Pelagibacteraceae bacterium AG-422-B15
CTGGATATGCAAAACCTGGTCATATTAATAGTTTGGATAAATACTCACTAGAAATTCGCACAAATAAAACTAATTATGATGAGGTTTTTAATGAAGACTTTAAACTTGCAGAAGCAATGGGACATAACGGCCATAGATTTTCTATCTCTTGGGCAAGACTATTTCCAAAAGAAGATATGGAAAAGCCAGATCCAGCAGGTATTCAATACTATCAAGAAATCTTAGACTCACTTGCTGATAAAAATATTGAACCTCTTGTATCTTTATTTCACTTTTCAACACCTGAATGGTTCTGGGATGAAAAGAATGGTCAAAGAGGTTGGGAGAGAGACGATGCTTTGGAGCATTTTGAGAAATTTGTAAGTGCAGTACTAAAAAATTATGGTACTCAAATAAATAACTGGTGCACACTCAATGAGCCAATGGTTTATGTATTTAATGGCTATATGGAAGGCATATTCCCACCTTTAGAACAACGCGATATTTCTGCACTTGGCCCTGTTATAAAAAGTTTACTTGAAGCACATACTTTGGCTTATCAATTAATTCATGCTCATGGCCAGGACAATAATCAAGATAACTTAGTTGGAATAGCAAAACATACTAGAGCTTTTGAGCCGATGCGCAATTGGGCACCACTGGATCGACTAACGGCGGCTGGTATTGATCAAGCATTTATCTGGGATGTACTTGATGCAATTAATACTGGAGTACTAAAGATTTCAAATACTGATTATGAAGTCACAATTCCAGGTCTTAAAAGTTCACAGGATTATATTGGAGTAAACTATTATGGTCGTTATTACGTTGAATCTAATATTTTTGATTTAACCAACCCACAAATTCATTTTAATGATCCATTAGATAAAACAGAAATGGTAAATGATTTGGATTGGGCGATCTATCCGCATGGTTTTTATAATATTTTAACAAATACCCATGAACGCTATGGTTTGCCTATTTATATTTTAGAAAATGGTATGGCAGATAGTGAAATGGATGACATAAGAAGACAGAAATTTATCGTCACTCATTTACGTGAAATATGGAATGCAATTAATTATGGTGGGGTAGATATTCGTGGCTATATGCACTGGTCATTTATTGATAATTTTGAATGGGCTGAAGGGTTTACCGCGCACTTTGGATTAGTAAAAGTTGATTATGAAAATAATTTTGAACGCATACCAAGAAAGAGCGCTGATATTTACAGTACTATTATTAAAAACAATAGTATTCCAAAAAATATGTGGGATCAATTTTCTAAAAAATAGATTTAATTAAATATTTTGAAGCGCCAAAACAACAGTCTTGCAATTACTGCATAAAGAAGCTGAGATAGTTGAAATATGATTGGTAAGCCTATTAATTTACCAAGCCATTTATATCCATTGGTGTTATTCCATACGTAAATGAAAGCTCTTACACCAATAAGTTCTTTGCCGTCTTCAAATTGAACATGGAGAGCTTTTAGATATTTATCATCCATGTTGCTACAATCAGTATACTGCAAGCTTGAACGTTTTTTATAATGTTGTATCTCAAAGTTACAAACACTACATTTTTCATTAAATAGAACTGTACCTTTATTTTTTTCCATAAAAACCTTATCTTTTTTTCTAATCATCAAGTTACCTGTAGTAGTATTTTTATATTCTAGGTATATCAATTTATTACTAATACCCTAAGATATATATAAATAATTTTAAAAAGGTAAAATTCAAATGATTAAAAATATTATAATAATTCTTTTTAGTTTTTCGTTATTTGCTAATTGTGCAAGTAGAGCAAACTCTATCGCTCCAGCAAATGTATCTGCATTAGAATATAAATCGCTGTCTTGTGAAGAAACAAAGGCTACTTTAAAGACTAAAAGACAAGCTGAAAATGCTTTGACAAGAAAACAAAATAATGCGGCAACTGGAGATTCTATTGGAGTGTTCTTCCTACTACTTCCTGTTGGTTCAATTTTTGGTGCCGATGTTTCTGGTGAACTAGCTGAGGTAAAAGGTGAAGTTAATGCACTTGAGAGAGCTGTAGTCCAAAACTGTAGTTAATTAGATATCAAGTATTTGGGATGTAGAAATGTTTTTTTCCCAAGAGCTCTAATAATTTATTTAGGAATTTTTTTTAAATATTTTAAGCAAATTGTAATGTAACTTTCCATCTTTTTTAGTTTTTTCAATCTTGGCACTCATACCTGTATCTTCTAAAGTTATTAACTTAATCTTCTTATGAACTAGTCTAAATTGAGATATTTCAAGAGTATCTGTCAATTCAATTAAGTGGTGCCCAGGACCATTTGAGTTTTTAGCAGCGAGGATAATATTTTTCTTGGTCTCTTTATCAATGTGTATTTTTTTTACATAAGTAGTCATAATTTAATATACCTGTTTTAATTGAATCATGTTAATTTATTACTTCAGGTAGTTATTCTCTGTAATGAATGTCCAGGTAAAGGTATTCCCTGCGATGAATGCCTCTGTAACTGGAGGTTTTAATGACACAACAACATAAACACTTAATAGTAAGAGCTGACATTGGCTGGTGTCCACAAGAAGAAGATTTAAATAAGATTTCTGATTGGGTACGTGGATTAATAAAAAAGATTGAAATGAAACTTTTAGCTGGTCCGTACACTACTTATGTAAATGATTCTGGTAATAAAGGCATGACTTCTGTCGCTATTATTGAAACCAGTCATATTGCACTTCATATTTGGGATGAAAATGAGCCAGGGTTGATGCAACTTGATGTATATTCATGTGCAGACTTTAATCCACAAGATATATTCGATGAAGTTGATCGGGTTTTTAAGACAGTAAAGATGGAATACAAATTCTTAGATCGAGAAAAGGAATTGGTAGAGGTTAATATTTAGTTAACTTTTATTATTTATAGATCTTAGTTTTTTTATTAGGGCATCTAGGTTGCCATCATTATTACTTAAAAATGATTGGAATTCTTCTCTTTGCGCAATAATAAGGCTTATGCCTTCGATACTTAAATCGATAATTTTAGTTTGACCATCTCTTGTGAGTAGACGCCAGTCTAGTTCTATTTTAAGGGTATCAGCTCCATCTCTAACTATGTTACTTTTTACAATTACAAATTTTTTAGCGGCATCAGAACTGACAATAATAATTTTCTCACCAGAGTATTGATCTAGCTTATTAGCATAAGATGAAATGAAGTATTCTTCAAATGCATTCAGATACGCTACTTTTTGTTCTTGAGAAGCTGTTTTCCAATATTTTGACAGTACAAATTTAGAGATTAAATTCATATCAATTGATGACATAACCAGCTCAGTAAACTGAAGATTTTTTTGATTAACATCTAAACTTTCATTGCCCAATATACCGATAGCATTATCAGCAAAATTAGAGACAAATTTTTCTTCAGCTTTAAAATTTGCAAAAGCAAACGTACTCAGTAAAGAGAAAGATAAAACTAGTATTAGAATTTTTCTTATTTGCATAGTTTTACTCTGGATAGCTAATTGATACATCTGGTCCAACATAAGTATCATCTAATTCAAATTCTTCAAAATCATTAAACAAGTTATCCTGATTTATTGAAGGGCTTACCTCAAGATTATCCGAAACTTGACTATTTCTACTTTGGTTATAAAAACTTCTTACCGCAGCATAATAATCAACTGAATTATTTTGAAGATCATCAAATATTTCAATATTTTCTGATCTAAAGTTTATAACTCCAACTCCCATTCTGTATGATCTAAATAAATCTCGATTGGCTGAATTTCCTACCTGATAAGTTGGATCTAATAAAGATGTGGATAGTAAGCCTGTAAAGTCTCTAGGTGTAGATGGACCGAGGAAAGGAAGCACAAGGTAAGGACCAGCAGGTACGCCCCAAACAGCCAAAGTTTGACCAAAGTCTTCGTAATTTACCTCAAGTCCTAAATATGAAGCAGGGTCAAAAAATCCTAAAATTCCAATAGTACTATTTATTACAAATCTTGCGGTGGATATTCCAGCCTTACCAAACTCAAATTGCAATATGTTATTAATAGTTGTAATTGGCATACTTAAATTATTTAAAGAGTACGCAATACGGTTACGAACAAACTCAGGTAATATTCCTCTATATAAAATAGATACCGGCCTAACAGCAAATTTATCAAAAACATTATTAAATGAAAAAACTACTCTATTAATTGATTCAATTGGATCAGAGACTTTTTGTGTGACAATAGACTCTGCTAAGATCTGATCTTTTGATACTGAGGCGCATCCAGAAGCTATGAAAGAGATAAGAACAATAAATAAGACTAATTTCGATTTCATAATATATATGTTATATATATCTTAATTAATTTTTTAAAACATAATTTATATATAATGTATAAATAAAATTGAGGTTTATTTGAGTACAAAAGATGTCATTTTAGTGATGATTATGAACCTCGCATTTGGTGCTACCTTTATATCTGCAAAAGTAGGGGTCACTGAGTTTCCTGCATTTATGTTCACAACAATAAGATTTTTGATTGTTGCGATCGTTTTGATTCCTTTTTTAAAAATTCATAAAGGACAAATGATGAATATTTTTATTATTTCTACTTTGGGGGGTGGGCTTCATTTCGGTTTTTTTTATCTTGCTCTAGATAGCTCTAAATATGTTTCATCAGTAGCAATTGTTTTGCAGCTTGGAATACCAATCTCAACTATTTTATCGGTTATATTTTTAAAAGAAATTATTCGCTGGAGAAGGGTATTGGGTATACTCCTTTCCTTTGCTGGTGTTATCACATTAATGTTTGAGCCCACAATATTTAGTGATTTAGACGGAGTTTACTTTTCATTATTGGCAGCAACTGCAATGTCAATATCAATGATATTTATGAAAAAACTAAAAAATATCAAGGCATTTGATTTACAGGCTTGGCTTGCTTTTGCCAGCACGATAATGCTTGGTATAATTTCATTAACATTTGAAACTGATCATTATAATATCATTATCAATGCCTCATATATTGCTTGGGGCGCAGTAATATTTACATCCTTAATAGCTACAGGAGTTGGCCACGCAACATTCTATTATTTAATCACAAGATATGATGTTTCAAAAATAACGCCCTTAACTCTACTAGTTCCTATATTTGCAATTATTAACTCTCTTATTATTTCACATTTTGAAATATTTGATGGATTTAGTGAAAGTATTAATATTAAAATAATATTGGGTGCTTCAATGACATTGATAGGAGTAGGTATAGTTATGGTAAGAGAAAAAAGTGCCGATATATCGCCAAGGCTATGAAATATATATTAAGACTATCTCCAAATTTTGAAGTAAGAAAAAAAAGAAAGATTAAGTATATCTTAATTCATTATACAAATTTACCTTCCACAAAAATATCTCTTGAATATCTCTTGAATAAAAAAAATAAGGTAAGTTCTCACTACCTAGTTAATCCTCAAGGTAAGATTTATTCTTTAGTAAAGGAGAAAAATATTGCCTGGCACGCAGGAATATCAAGCTGGAAGGATGATAAGAATCTAAATAAAAATTCAATAGGTATAGAGCTTCAGAATAGTGGAGTTGCAGGAACATATGAAAAATTTAGTAATATGCAAATATTAATATTAGAAAAACTGATTAAAAAAATACAAGCTCAACATGGCGTGTTAAATTCTAATGTATTAGGGCATTCAGATATTGCGCCGGATAGAAAAATTGATCCAGGGCCAAAATTTCCATGGAGAAGATTATTTAATAAAAATATCGGTATTATGCCCAAACTATTAAAGCCTAAATCCACTCAAAACATATCTTCTAAACAAATCAAAAGTTTGCAGTTATTATTAAAAGAATTTGGATATAAGTTAAAAATTAATGGTTTTATGGATAAGCAAACTCTTCTTGTTCTTTATGCATTTCAATCACACTATTGTTCTTCTGATTTAAAGATAAAAGGCAATAACCTTAATTTACCTCGATATCTGAAAGAGCTCATAAAGCTTCAGTCTCGATCATTGACAGTTAAATAGTTTAATACTAGATTACAGTCGTGCCAGATAATTGGACGGCTGCTCGTGAAAACGAGAGGAAAGTCCGGGCTCCTCAAGAATATGGTGCCGGGTAATTCCCGGCAAAGGCAACTTTAGGGAAAGTGCCACAGAAAATATACCGCCTGAAAGGGTAAGGGTGAAATGGTGAGGTAAGAGCTCACCGCATTTTTGGCAACAGAAATGGCATGGTAAACCCCACCAGGAGCAAGATCTAATAGAGTTATAATAGTTTATTCTTGGCTATAACTGGGTTGATCGCATGATTTTGTTGGTAACAACAAAACTAGATGAATGGTCGTCATTTTTAGCAATAAAAATACAGAACCCGGCTTATAAATTATCTGGCATAATTATCTAAGTATTTCATAAACTTATTTTACTATCTTAATGTTATTGTTTTATAAGTAATTGATTTTATTAAAAAAAATGAAAAAAGTTATTT
>CAJJBM010000025.1 GCA_905182445.1 Pelagibacteraceae bacterium AG-422-B15
AAGACTTGATGTGCTTTTATTTTTATTTGATGAAGAGCTGAATATTGCTGAAGTTTCTACGCAGTCAAAGACAAGATCTATAACAATTGATTGGAATGAAAAAAACTTAAAAAAAGGTAAAATCAAAGCACTGCTAGTAAATTCTGGAAATGCTAATACTTTTACAGGTAAGCAAGGAAAAGAAGCTTTAAACAAATTAACCAAGTTTATAGAAAATAAATTTTATATAAGTTCAAGTAATATATTTGTTGCTTCGACTGGAGTTATAGGTGAGCCATTCCCATTTAAAAAAATAATCAAATCTATATCTCATCATAATGAAAAAAATAAATCTAATTGGCTTGATGCAGCTAAAGCTATAATGACTACAGATACATTTCCTAAGCTTAAAGAGGCAAATGCAATAATAGGAGGTAAGAAAATTATTATTAAAGGTATTGCCAAAGGTTCAGGCATGATCGCTCCCAATATGGCAACTATGCTCGGCTTTATATTTACTGATGCGAACATTGCTAGACCAGTATTGCAGTCACTTCTTAAAGAAATTAATGAAGATAGTTTTAACAGTATAACGGTTGATGGCGATGAATCCACTAATGACACGGTAATGCTTATTAGCACTAATTATGCAAAACATAGAATTATAAAAAATAAAGATGATAAATTATTAAGAAATTTTAAGATTCAATTAAAAAATGTGATGGTTGATTTAGCCGAACAAATTATTAAAGACGGTGAAGGTGCGACTAAATTAGTTGAGGTTAGTGTAGTAGGAGCGCAGAGTTTTAGGTCAGCTAAGGTGATTGCTCGAGCAATAGCAGAGTCACCACTAGTAAAGACTGCTATTTATGGTGAAGATCCAAATTGGGGTAGAGTCATAATGGCAATAGGTAAGTCAAAAGAAAATATAAATATAAATAAATTAAAGATTAAATTTGGAGCCAATCTAGTGGCCAGTAATGGTTCTCGAAATTTAAAATGTAAAGATTTAGATCTAAAAAAATATATGAAAAACAATAGAATCACTATTGCCATTGATTTGGGTATAGGTAAGGGTGATGCAAAGATAATGACTTGTGATTATTCTTATGACTATATAAGGATTAATGCCTCATATAAGACATGAATGTTTTATTTTGTTCTTGTGTCATTTTAATCAATAAATCAAACGAGGTACTTATTTGCCAAAGACCAACCGGCAAGTTTATGCAGGGGTTTTGGGAGTTTCCTGGTGGCAAAGTTAAAAATAATGAGAAATTTAATTTTGCTGCTGTAAGAGAAATAAAAGAAGAGTTAGACGTATCGATTGAAACTAAAAAATTACTATTTTTAATGAATATTTTTTATGAATATCCAGAATATTTTTTATCGATGCAAGTTTATTTTACAAATAAATGGCAAGGAAGAATTAAAGGTATGGATAATCAAAAATTTAAATGGATAAAAAGTGAAGCTCTTAAAGATATTAATATGTTACCGGCCAGTAAAAATATAATAAAAAAAATTTTAAGGAATAAAAAAACTATTTTTTCCAAGAGCTAATAATTAAAATATCAAAACTTAGTTTAAATAATCTATCTATTTTTTTATTTTCAAAAAAAATAAGCAAATTGTTTATAAAGTGTTTATTGATATATTTGTTTTCTTTTACCTTAAGGAAATTGGTACAAGCCATAAGCCGTAAGTGAGTTAACATTTCTCTGAAAGTACTATAAAAACATTTGAAATTTTCTCTTAATATTACTGTATCTGTAAAACCTAAATTATTTATAAGATCACCTATGTCTCTAATGTCTATAACGGGCATAAAGCGTTGTGAAATACCATTATAGACTTCCAATTCAACCTTAGAAAACATTTCTTTTAATTCTAGTAAGTTATTTTCAGAGAAAAAATTATGTAACATTAAGCCTTCTGGAGACAATAGTTTTTTAAGTTGTTTCAAAAAATTGGGAATATCATCTAAAAAATTTATTAAAGATAAGCCAATTATTAAATCGTAAGAACCTAAATCTGGTATTATTTCATTGTCTGGAAGTATGTGAATTTTTTTAGAATTAATCTCTTTGGAAATATTAATGTGAGTAACATCCATAATACCAATTAGATTAAGCTGTAGTTCCGTAAAATTATCTTTATCTCCAATAATAAGTGCCCTATTAAAAATTTTTTTTTGCTCAAGGATTATTTCAATAAACCTATCTGTCACAAATTTATCAATAGTTTTATCTTGATCACTTATATTGCTGGAGCGCCCTCTTGCTAGTGCGTAGCGGTGTTTATCAATCATCAAAAAGTTTTATTTATTGTTTAAAGATAATATCTCTATTATAAGTTAATGCATGACAAATAAAATAATAGTTTATACATCAGATAATTGCAGTTTTTGTATGCAAGCTAAAAAACTTTTGCAAAGCAAAGGTTTAAATTTTGATGAATTTAATATTCAGCGCGATGAAAACTCACGTTCTGAAATGCTTGAAAAATCAAATGGAATGAGAACAGTTCCACAGATTTTTATTAATGATACTCATGTCGGTGGATACAGCGAGCTATCTGCAATAGTCACTAGTGGTGATTTAAATAATCTACTAATAGATGAGCATAAGGAATAATAAAATTAAGATTGCCTGTATTCAGCTAAACAGTAAGTCCAACATTAATAAAAATTTAAAAAAAATTGAGAAATTAATTCATTCTGCAGTCAAAAAAGGTGCAGATTTAATTGCTACACCTGAAAACTCTAATATAATGCATCCTAATAAAGATGCATTGATAGAAGCTTGCTCGAGTAACGATAATTCTATTTTTTTAGCAAGTATTAAAGATATAGCCAAGAAAAAATCTGTATGGATTTTAATTGGATCTATAATAGTTAAGCACAGTAAAAACAGATTAATGAATAGATCTTATTTAATCAATAGTAAGGGACTTGTTGCTGCTGAATATAATAAGATTCATATGTTTGATGTCACACTTTCAGATAAGGAAAGTTATAAAGAATCAAGATTATATGAAAAAGGTAGGAGCCTGGTAACAGTCAAAACCCCTTGGGCAGTAGTTGGACTAAGTATATGCTATGACCTTAGGTTTCCATTGATGTATAGAAAACTAGCACAAGCAGGATCTAGCATTATTTTTATTCCTTCTGCTTTTACCAAGACTACTGGAAAAGCTCACTGGCTAACTCTACTTAAAGCAAGGGCAATTGAAAATGGTTGCTTTATTGTTGCTCCTGCACAATTTGGACAGCACTACAAAGGAAGAAATACATTTGGACATAGTGTAATTATTTCTCCATGGGGTAAAATAATAAAGAATAAAAAAAATGGGATTGGCATAATTTTAGCTGAGTTAGATCTTAAAGAAGTAGAAAGTTCTAGAAAATCTATACCATCTCTAAAAATAGATAATAAGTTTTGACTGCTAGTTTTTTTGTCCAAGAACCATAAAATTAGCTGGTGTAAATCTTGAAATAGACCAGTTGTTTTTTATTGGATTAAAATTAACACCCAAAGTCTCTCTAATACTAAAATCATTTTTTAGTAAAAAAGAATATACTTCTTCAGGAGATAAAAACTTGCTCCAATCATGAGTACCTTTTGGTAAAAATCCTAATACGTATTCTGCCATATATTTGGCAAAAACTAGTGAAAATAGAGTTCTATTAATAGTTGCCATAAATATTATGCCTCTGTCGCTTGCACAATTACAACAGCTCTTCATAAAGTAATCAGTATTTTCTACATGCTCTATTACTTCCATGTTCAAAATAACATCAAATTTTTCTAAAGGATTAAGGCTATCAATGTCACCATTGATATAGTTTATATCAACATTCTCTTTTTCAGCATGAACACGCGCTGCTTTAATATTATTTTCTGCTGCATCAACCCCTGTAACAATCGCACCTAAACGAGCAAGTGGCTCTGAAAGTAGGCCACCGCCACAACCAATATCTAGAATCTTAATGCCTTTTAATGGTTGCTCACTTTTTTCATCACAATTAAATATAGTAATTGTTTGGTCTACAATAAACTTGAGTCTAATGGGATTAAATTTATGGAGAGTCTTAAATTTACCATTAGCTTTCCACCATTCATCTGCTAAGCGAGAAAACTTATTTATTTCATCAGTATTTATAGTATTTTTAATATCAGACATAGTCTCTTTCAAAGTTATTCTTGCTAAATATAGCTATTTACATTAATTCTAGCCACCATAACATATAAAAAAATATTAACAAAAGTCACCACATAACTATAAATAATAAATATGTCGATACTCGTCCTTAAATTTGGTGGTACATCAGTCGGATCAGTAGATTTGATCAAATCTGCCGCACAAATAATAAAAAAAGAATATGAATCAGGTTATGATATTGCAGTTGTAGTATCCGCAATGTCCGGAACTACAAATAAATTAATAGAAAATATCAATCTTATTAATTCACAAGATGATGCTGAGTACGATGCAATTCTTGCCTCAGGTGAACAAGTTACTTCGGGATTATTGGCCTTGGCTTTAAAAGAAATAAATATTAATGCTCGGTCATGGTTAGGTTGGCAACTTCCTATTGTTACATCTGGAAATCATAGGCACTCACTTATTTCTAAAATCGAAAATAAGAATATTTTAGATGGTTTTTTAAATCGACAGGTTGCTGTTGTTGCCGGTTTTCAAGGAGTTGGATCTAATGGAAGAATAACAACTATAGGTCGTGGAGGCTCAGATAATACAGCTGTATTTTTAGCCTCAGCTTTAAATGCTGAAAGGTG
Source organism: Pelagibacteraceae bacterium AG-422-B15 (assembly GCA_905182445.1). Lineage (GTDB taxonomy): Bacteria > Pseudomonadota > Alphaproteobacteria > Pelagibacterales > AG-422-B15 > CACCCN01. Next base: position 4,779 of record CAJJBM010000025.1, read on the forward strand.
TGATATTTACACTGATGTTGATGGTGTTTATACAACTGATCCAAGAATGGTAGATAATGTAAAAAGACTTGATAAAGTTTCTTATGAAGAAATGATTGAGATGGCATCCCAAGGTGCAAAAGTTTTACAAACCTCATCTGTGGAGTCGGCAATCAAACACAATGTAAAAATCCAGGTAAGGTCTTCATTTGATCCTGATAATATGGGTACACTCATTAGTGAAGATGTTTTAAATAATGAAAATCAAGCCGTTACAGGTGTAGCGTACTCAAAAGATGAAGCAAAAGTTACAATAATTGGTTTAGTAGACAAACCTGGAATTGCAGCAACAATTTTTAACTCACTTTCAGTAAAAAGCATCAATGTAGATATGATTGTACAAAATAATTTTATTGAGAGAGAAGAAACTAATTTAACTTTTACAGTTCCAGTTACAGATCTCAAACAATCATTACAAGTACTTGAGGAGCTAAAAAGCATCATTGTTTTTGAAAAAGTAATTAGTGAGGATAACCTGTCAAAAGTCTCTATTATTGGAGCGGGCATGAGGAATCAGCCTGGAATTGCAGCAAAAATGTTTGATTGTCTATCAAAAAATAATATTAATATTGAGGTAATATCTACATCAGAGATAAAAATAAGTGTGCTTATTGATATGGCAAAAACAGAAGTAGCTGTAAAGTCGCTTCATCAAATATTTGAATTAGATAAGCTATAAAATATTAAAAATTTATTAATTATTACTTTATAAAAGAAAAATAACTCATGGGCTATAATGTTGATAATAATATCATTAGAAGAAAAACTAAAAAAATATCTGTCGGCAATGTAAAAGTTGGTGGCGATGCTTTAATTAGTATTCAATCAATGACTAACACCATTACTGAAGATGTAGATGCAACTGTTAATCAAATTAAGTCTTTAGAAGACGAGGGTGCGGATATCGTCAGAGTGTCTTGTCCAAACGAAGAATCTACCAAAGCATTAAAAGAAATTGTTAATAATGTTACAGTTCCAATAGTTGCGGATATTCACTTTCATTATAAAAGAGCACTAGAAGCTGCGGATGCTGGTGCTGCATGCTTAAGAGTTAATCCAGGAAACATTGGACCAGAAAAAATTAAAGAAGTAATTGCTTCGGCAAAAGCAAATAATATTTCTATGAGAATTGGTGTTAATGCCGGCTCACTTGATAAAAGGATAATGGAAAAATATAAGGAGCCTGGTGCGGACGCACTTGTAGACAGTGCTTTAGAAAACATTCATTTATTAGAGTCAAATAATTTTGATAATTTTAAGATTAGCGTCAAAGCATCTAATGTACATACAATGGTGGCTGCATATGAAAAGTTAAGTAAATTAACTGATTACCCTCTTCATTTAGGTCTTACAGAAGCGGGAACGTATATAAGTGGATCAATAAAATCTTCAATGAGTATAGGTAAACTTCTTGCACAAGGAATTGGTGACACTGTGAGAGTTTCATTGACCGCTGATCCAGTAGAAGAAATTAAAATTGGCTTCGAAATTTTGAAGAGTCTAGACTTAAGATCTAGAGGTGTAAAAATAATTTCATGCCCATCTTGTGCAAGACAAGCATTTCCAGTAATTGAAACAGTAAAAACCTTAGAGCAAAAACTTTCACATATTAAACAATCAATTACTGTCTCTATTATTGGCTGCATTGTTAATGGTCCAGGCGAAGCACTTAATAGTGATATAGGAGTAACCGGCGGTGGAAAGGGTAGTAATATGCTTTATTTATCAGGAGTTACTGATCAGAAAATATCAAGTGAAGATATCGTTACTAAAGTTGTAAAATTAGTTGAAGAGAGAATTGCAGAGTTAAATGATTAAAGAAGAAGACTTAGAAAAAATACTACTAAGAAGTAAAATGCTTGAAGACTCTATGAGTGTTATTTCAGGTGACAACGAAGAGTTTGTTAAAATTTCAAAAGAATACTCCGACCTTAAACCAATAGTAGACAATATTAATACTTATAACAACTTTAAAAAAGAACATGAGGAACTTCAATCTTTAATTCAAGGTAATGATGAAGAGATTGTAGAGATGGCAAAAAAAGAAATCAATTTATGCAAAGATAAATTAATAGAATCAGAAAACTTTCTTAAGATAAGTCTCGTACCAAAAGATCCACTTGATGAAAAAAATGTAATCGTTGAAATTAGAGCTGGCACAGGTGGCGATGAAGCCGCTTTATTTGCTGGCGATTTATTAAGAATGTACCAGCGTTATGCAGAAACTGAAAAATGGAAATTAGAATTATTATCTACTTCTGACGCAGACCATGGTGGAATTAAAGAAGCAATTTGTAAAATATCAGGTAACAAAGTTTATTCCAAATTAAAATTTGAATCTGGCGTACATCGTGTTCAAAGAGTTCCCGAAACAGAATCACAAGGAAGAATTCATACATCTGCAGCTAGTGTTGTAGTTTTGCCCGAGGCTGATGATGTAGATATTCATATTGAAGAAAAAGATTTAAGAATTGATGTTTTTAGATCTAGTGGCCCTGGAGGACAGTCAGTTAATACAACTGACAGTGCAGTTAGAATAACCCATGCTCCGTCTGGTATTGTAGTTACACAGCAAGACGAAAAATCACAACATAAAAATAAAGCCAAAGCTATGTTAGTCCTAAAGTCCCGTCTTTATGATTTTGAGCGCAATAAGCAAGATTCCGAAATGTCTGAAAAAAGAAAATCACAAATAGGTAGTGGTGATCGATCTGCTAGAATTCGGACTTA
>CAJJBM010000026.1 GCA_905182445.1 Pelagibacteraceae bacterium AG-422-B15
GTATTTAGTGCACCTCCAAAACTAGCTAATCGTGGGATGAAAAAAACTTTATCTCCAATAGCCAAGTGTGCGGAAGAATACCAACTTCCATTGGAATACCCAGCTAGTCTCAAAGATCCTGAAATAATCAATAAAATCAAGGAATTAAAACCTGATATCATCTTTGTTATCGCCTATGGTTACATTCTTCCAAAGGAAATTATTGAAATACCAAAGTTAGGTTGTTTCAATCTACATGGTTCATTACTGCCAAAATATCGAGGTGCCGCACCTATTCAAAGATCTATAATTGCAGGAGATAAAGTTACCGGCATATCATTTATTAAAGTTGATGAAGGTCTGGATACGGGAGATATTATTTTAGATGCTGAGCTGCCTATTAAAGATGCAGATACTTATCAAGATTTAGAAAAAAACTTATCACAGTTGGGCAAAACTCTATTGCCGGAATTTTTTATCAAGTTATTAAATGAAGCACTACCGCAAGATAGTAGCCAAGCTACCTATGCGCATAAGATTGATAAAGCTGAAGCTAAAATTGATTGGCAAGATGATGCACAATTAATTAATCAAAAAATACGAGCGCTGAATCCTAATCCTGGTGCATGGTTTGAAATGGATGGAAAAAGAATTAAAGTTTTGAGTTCAAAGGTTATTGAAATGAGTGGTAATCCAGGTGAAATTTTAGATGATGAATTTATTATTGCGTGTGGTCAAAATGCTTTGCAACCAACTGCTTTAAAAAAAGAAGGCAAAGGCCTGGTCACACTAGCTGAATTTTTAAAAGGCAATAAAGTTATTGCAGGCACAAAATTATAGATGCGTTACAAAATAATTATTGAATATGATGGGACTCCATTTGTTGGGTGGCAACGTCAAGATAACGGCTTGTCAGTACAAGAGTGTATCGAAACTGCTATCGAAAGTTTATTCCAAGAAAAGCCAGCATTGTTTGGTGCCGGTCGAACTGATTCTGGTGTGCATGCCACAGGCCAAGTGGCACACTTCGATATAACCACTAAAGAACTTGATACTTATTCTATAAAGACCGGTTTAAATCATTACTTGAAGATTTATCCAATCTCAGTTTTAGATGTAGTCGAAGTTGATGCAGAATTTCATTCTCGATTTGACGCCAAAGAACGAAAATATCTTTATCGAATTATTAATCGTAATTCACCGCTATCAATTGAAAAGGGTAGAGCGTGGTTAGTCATGAAGAATTTAAATTTAGAAAAAATGCAAGCTTGTATTCCTATTATTGAAGGTAAGCATGATTTTACTACATTTCGTTCAGTTAACTGTCAGTCAAAGTCTGCCTTAAAAACACTAACTAGCTGTAAAATCACTCGGCAAGATGAGAATATTTACCTAGGTTTTGTGGCCCCATCTTTCTTACAGCATCAAATTAGATCCATTGTTGGCACGATTAAAATGGTGGGTGAAGAGCTCTGGGATGTTGAACGTTTTAAGGGAGCTCTAGTGGCAAAAGACCGCAGTAAATGTGGTGCCCTTGCGCCTGCAGATGGGTTATATTTCATGGAAGTAAAATACTAATATATAAATATGTTAAATCCACCCAAGCCAAAAAAAATTCCTAAAGTCCATACAGCCCATGGGGATGAGCGTATTGATGACTACTATTGGTTGCGAGATGATACACGTAAAGATCCAGAAGTTATTTCTTATTTAGAAGCTGAAAATCAATATTTAGAAGATTGGTTTGCAGCTAATAATGATTGTCGGCAAGAAATTTATGAAGAGTTAGTAAGCTTCATTCCATCAAAAGAAGTTTCCATGAAGATTAAGTATGGAGCTTATTTATATTTTTCTGAAATTACATCTGACCAACAATATAAAACTTATTATAGAGAATTAGATGGTAATAAGGAACTGGTCTTAGACGTTAATGCTATGGCAGAAGGTTTAGAATATTTTAATATTGCTTCGGTAGTACCATCATCCGATAATTTACTAATTGCTTATGCTGAAGATTTATCTGGTCGGCGGGAATATAATATTAAAGTTAAAGATTTAGCCTCAGGTGAGATTATAGATAATACGATTCAAAATAGCTCAGGTAGTGTCGTGTGGGATAAAAAAAATACATCAATTTACTATGCCCAAAAAGATCCAGTTACTTTAATTGAGAATAAAGTGTTTAAACATAAGCTTGGTACTGATGCGAGTGAAGATATTTTAATCTATGAAGAAAAAGACTCTGAGTTTCATTTGAGTATTTATGAGTCTCGAACTAAAAAATATCTGAATATCTATATTAGTAAAACTGAAGCTTCAGAAACTTGGTTACTTGATTTAGAAGATGAGACAAGTAAGCCATTTTGTGTATTAATTAGATCAGAAAAACATCTTTATTCAGTAGAAGACACACCTGAGTGTTTTTATGCGATCAGCAATGCTGATGATAAGAAGAATTTTGAGTTCATGAAATTTAATCATGCGGCCATTAATAATTATGCGAAGTGGGAGACTGTAATTGAGCATAACCCAAATGTGTTAATAGAAGATTTTGAGGCTTTTCCTAACTATATCTACCTCGAAGTACGAGAAGACGGACTACCGAAGATCTTAAAAATGCACCGAGAAACTTTGGCTAAAAACTACATTGAATTTAGTGAACCAGCCTTTAGCTGTTACTTAGCAACTAACAATGATTACTTAGCTGAAGAGTTTTATTATGGTTACTCCAGTCCTAAAAAACCAAGTTCTATTTTTAAAGAAAATATTGCCACCGGAATAAGTGAATTAGTGTGGCAGCAAAGTGTAAGCAATTATGATGAAACATTATATGAAGTTGAACGTTTAAAAATTACTGCACGCGATAATACTAAGGTACCAGTATCATTAGTTTATAAAAAAGGTATTGATCTGAAGAATGCACCTGTACTGGTATATGGCTATGGATCGTATGGCATTATTATTGATGCAGCTTTTCGAACTTCAATCTTACCTTTATTAAATCGTGGGTTTGTATTTGCTGTAGCCAATATAAGAGGAGGCTCTGAGATGGGTCGACATTGGTATGAAGATGGCAAAATATTAAATAAATTAAATACTTTTTATGATTTTATTGATGCAACTAAAGCTTTAGTACAGCAAGGTTATGGCAATGCTAAAAATGTATATGCTATGGGTGGTAGTGCTGGTGGTTTATTAATGGGAGCAGTAATTAATATGGAGCCAGAATTATATACTGGTATCATTTCAGCGGTACCATTTGTGGATGTAGTTACGACGATGTCCGATGAATCAATTCCTCTGACTACTTTTGAATATAAAGAGTGGGGCAATCCAGCTAACAAAGAAGAATACCATTACATTAAAAGTTACTCACCTTATGACAATATTAAACCAGCAAAATATCCTGCGGTGTTAGTCACATCCAGTTTGTATGATTCTCAAGTACAGTATTATGAACCTGCTAAATATGTTCCAAAGCTACGTGATAATACTACCTCTAATAATCCAATATTAATGAAAATGAATCTAGTCGGTGGGCATGCCGGTAAAAGTGGTCGACTGAATGCCTTGGAAGAAAGCTCACTAGATAATGCTTTTTTAGTAAATTTAGTTAGTAGCTAAACTAGATTATAAATTACAATAAAGTGCAGAATTGCTGCGATAATTACCAATATATGGAAGAATTCATGAAAGCCAAAAACACTA
>CAJJBM010000027.1 GCA_905182445.1 Pelagibacteraceae bacterium AG-422-B15
GCAGATTTTGGTCCATAGCCAGGCAACTTACTTATTAATAAAATAAGTTTATCTATTTCTTCGTTAGAGTAATTACGCCGCATATTATATTGGCATCTTAAAGCCTGGAGGTAATTTTAAGCCACCAGTAATTGAACTCATTTCGTCAGCACTTTTTTGCTGTACTTTATCTTTGGCATCGTTATGCGCTGCTAAAATTAAATCTTCTAAAATATCAACTTCATCAGCTACTAATAAAGATGGATCAATGGTAACATTAGTTACATGATTTTTGCCATTAACGGATACTTTAACTAAACCACCACCAGCAGTACCTTCAGCTTCTATTTCTTCAATCTTTTTTTGTGCATCCATCATTTTGGTCTGCATTTCTTGAGCTTGTTTCAGCATGTTATTAAAATCAGTCATTACTCTTCTTTCTATATTAATTATCTAATGTTTCAACTTCTGCGCCTGGAAAAAAATCAATAATTTCCTTAATTTTTGCGTCAATTTTAACTGTTTCAGTCTTTTTTGGAGCTGGTTCTGGATCTGGATTCATCAAATTATCTTCTTCTATAGCTTGTGATATTTCTTCAATCAACTCATTAGGTTTTGGAATATCTGCAGTGTAAGCGATTCTAATCAATAACATTTCTAAAGCACTAATCGGTGAGAAGGTATCAGATACTTCCTGTAAGCCTTTATGCAACATTTGCCAAACCATTGATAGGGTTCCAACTTCTAATTTTTTAGCTAATTCTTCAAAAGCTTTAAATTCTGAATCAGTATGAGAAAGTTTTAAGCTCTCAGCGGCATCAACTTTGAACAACGTAAGATAGTGTATGATGTGAATAAGATCTCTTAAAATTAGCAATGGATCTGCTCCACCATCATAGAGCAAGTTTAACTTATTAATCGCCCCCAATGTTTGACCTTCCATTAATAACGAGACTAAGTTTAGCATTTCTATTGGATCGTTTAACCCAATCATGTCTTTAACCAAATCTTCAGAAATATTTGATTCTGAATAAGCAATGGCTTGATCTAGAAGAGATAGGCCATCACGAACGGAGCCTTCAGCTGATCTTGCAATTATTTTTAAAGCTCCATCATCAATAGGCACGCCTTCTTTGTCACAAATGCTTTTAAAGAAATCACTTAATTCATTTGGTTCAATACGTTTCAAATCATACCGCTGACATCTAGATAATATAGTTGCTGGTATTTTTCTAACTTCAGTGGTGGCAAAAATAAATTTAACATGTTCCGGTGGTTCTTCTAAAGTTTTTAAAAGACCATTAAAGGCAGCATTCGATAACATGTGCACCTCATCAATAATGTAAATTTTAAATAGTGATGACACTGGTGCGTATTGCACGCCATCAATTAGTTCACGAATATCATTAATGCCTGTACGTGAAGCAGCATCCATTTCTAAAACATCAATACTGCGCGATTCTGAAATTGCAATACAGTTATCACACTTGCAACATGGCTCTTGGAATTCACTATTACCTAAACTAACTTCATTACAATTTAGCGCCTTGGCAATAATTCTAGCTGTAGTGGTTTTACCTACACCACGAACTCCAGTAAGCAAATACGCATTAGCTATACGATTTAATTTAATCGCATTTTTAATAGTTTGAGCCATTAGCTCTTGACCAATTAATTCTGAAAAATTAGTGGGGCGGTATTTAAGCGGCAGCGGTATGTGTCTTTGTTCGTTCATAAATATTGAATAACTTTAATTTAGTGGAAGATTAAAACAACCCAAGTATTGCCTCTACGGCTGCTGCATTTCTGCTCTGACCGAGTTCGAGATATACTTGTCTGCATAATCTCCCAAGATATTATAGCAGACAGATATATAAAATTGCTTTAATAAAATAATATAGTTAACAACATATTTTTACATGAATTCAATTACCTTTGCTAATAATCCTATCGATCGTGCATCACAATTTCGCAGCAATGTAGAATGGCAGCAGCAAGCCATAACATCTGAAAAATCTAGGTTTATGATCTTTTTTGAGGATAGGCCGCTTATTAAAATCAATAGTGAGCGACCTAATGAGCCTGAAATTTTATGGGTTTCATACCAACAGCTATCACCTGTGCTGACTAATAATATTACCCCACTTTTTTTAGGATTAAAGGATGAGCGACCACATTTTGCCGTAGACTTAAGCAGTTTAAATTTAGAACAGACCTTATCCAATCCAAGTTTTGCTAATTCTAAATTTATTGATGTACGATCTATTGCCCCAAGTTTAGATAATCCAAGTACGGGTATCATCGCTCAAGCAAAATCAAATTTTGAGTGGAATAAGAATAACATCTACTGCTCTAAATGTGAGGGTGTTAAATTAAGTACTAAAGATACTGGCTATAAGAAATTTTGTAAACAGTGTGCGAGTGAATATTTTCCACGCGTAGATCCTGTTGTAATTATGTTGCCTTGTTTTGAAGATAAATGCCTGCTTGGTCGACAAAAAGGTTTTCCACCAGGAATGTTTTCAGCACTAGCTGGTTTTGTTGAGCCCGGTGAAACTATTGAAGCGGCAGTAATACGTGAAGTTAATGAAGAGGTTGGATTAAATTCAAGAGATGTCGTTTATAAGTTTACTCAGCCCTGGCCTTTTCCATCTCAACTAATGATTGCGTGTACTGCTATAGTAGATGATCCAACTTATAAAGTAGATGATGAAGAAATTGAAGAAGCTGTATGGCTTAATAAAGAAGACTTAACAAAAATTTTAATTGGTAAGAGTGAAAAGAGAATTTGGATACCACCACCTCTAGCTGTGGCTCATCAACTTATAATTGACTGGATGGATAACAACTAAGATTTAGAACGGTAATCGTGTTTTGGGTACTCACCTAAAATAGTCAACATATTCGTATAATGTTTTACCTCTTCAACAGCCCCAGCAACCACTGGATCGCCTAAGTGACCTTCAAACTCAACATAGAACTGTGCTTTATTAAAATCACTTTCAACAATGAAACTTTCTAATTTTATCATGTTCACCCCATTGGTCGCAAACCCGCCTAAAGCCTTGTAAAGTGCGGATGGAATACTTTTAGTTTCAATAATACAGCTGGTTAAATAATCTAAATTTTCATCTTTTTCTTGCTGCAAGTTTTTTGACATAACTAAAAATCGCGTGGTGTTTTTCTTATCATCTTCAATATTAGCTTGAACAATATTTAGATTATAAATCTCTGCGGCTAATTCAGAGGCAATAGCAGAATCATGATCTTCACCACTTTCACTTAGATATTTTGCTGAACCAGCAGTATCTGCCATTACGATAGGCTGTAAGTTTAAGGCTTCAATGGCTTTAGTACACTGACCAAGTCCCATAACGTGACTACGTACAGATTTTAAACTAGCAATATCAATACCTGGCTTTGCAATTAACTGATGTCTAACTTTTTCAAAATGTTCTGCAAATATTTTTAAATCAGAATTACCAACAAGTTTATGAATATCTGCAACTCGACCCGCAGCAGAATTTTCAACTGGGATCATTGCCAAATCTGTTTTACCATCACTTACACATGCTAGTGCAGCAGCAAAATTGCGACACGGCACGACCTCATAGTCAGCAAATACATTTTTGCAAGCTAAGTGAGAATAAGCACCAAGCTCACCCTGAAATGAAATTTTTTTTGTCATCGTAATTAAATTAATTTTTGCATTTTTTCTAAATCTTCTGGAGTATCGACGCCTAAAGGCAAAAAGTCAATTAATGCAATATCAATTCGCATTTGATTATCTAGTGCCCGTAACTGTTCAAGCTTTTCCTCTATTTCTCTTGGCGATTGTGGCAAGTTTATAAACTTCTCTAAGGCTGATCGCTTATATGCGTACAATCCAATATGATGTAAATGATTACCATTAATTGAAGCTTCTGCATTCCTAGTAAAATTAACCGCCTGACCAGTTTGAGTAACTACATCTATGTCAGCAATCGCTTTGACAATACTGGTACTATTTATTTCATCTTTGTCTGTCATTTCACAAGCAAGTGTTCCTATGTCTACTGCATCATCTAATAGTATATTGGCTACTGCGACTAAGCACTCTTGATTAATTTGCGGCAGGTCTCCTTGCAAATTGATAATATAATTTATCTTTTTAAGTTTATCGAAGTTTTCTAAAGCTTCATGAATACGATCTGTCCCCGATTGATGATTCGAACTAGTCAACTCACAGTTACCACCAACCTTAGATATTAACTCTTTAATCTCCTGGCTATCAGTCGCAACAACAACTTCACCAAGGTCAGCTGCAACAGCACGTTCCCATACATGCAGTATCATCGGCTTATCATTAATAGGTAATAAGGGTTTATTGGGCAGTCTCGTGGAGGCAAGCCGTGCAGGGATTATAATTGCTGTGTTTTCTTGATTTATCATGGCCATATTGTGCGACGCCAGGGCGCATTATAACTTGAATAGTTTAGGTTTATGTTCTAATTATAACTCAAATCTTCACAATGATAACAAATTTATGGACTCATTAGAAATCAATAAAATAGTAGCTGGATTGCTAGTTGTCGTACTGATTATTATTGGAATAACAAATTTTGCTGAAATTTTATATCACGTCGAACAACCTAAAGTAGCACATTACGTAATTGAAGGTATTGATGATACTAATATGGCCAGCGCTACAGAAGAAGCTGTTGCCGCGCCTATTGAAGTTCCTATTCTAACTCTTTTAGCCTCAGCTAATATTGATAAAGGCGCAAAAATATTTAAGAAGTGTTCATCTTGCCATGTGGCAATTAAAGGTGGAGCCAATAAAATTGGCCCGGGATTATGGGAAGTAGTTAATAAAGATAAAGGTATAACTGATGGGTTTTCTTATTCTTCGGCACTTGCTGGCTATGGTGGAAAATGGACTTATGATGAACTTAATGGTTTCTTGAAAAATCCAAAAAAATATATTGAAGGTACCAAAATGTCTTTTTCTGGTCTTAAAAAATCAAATGATCGTGCTAATGTTATCTTGTATTTAAGAAGTCTTAGCGATAGCCCCGCTCCACTGGAGTAAATCAAATAAATTTATGCTTTAAGTGCGCCTAGCAAAGGGTTAGATTCTTGCTATGCAATCTAAAGGAAATTCATTCGCAGCCTACTGGGATCGCAGGATGCTCAGAATATTATTGCTTGGTGCTATAAGTGGATTCCCATGGGTATTAATTGGTAGCGCATTAACCTTGTGGCTTAAAGAAGATGGTATTAGTCGCAGTACTATTGGCTGGGCTGGTTTAATATTTGGTGTATATGCAATTAATTTTCTATGGGCACCATTAATTGACCGTATTAAAATTCCTATATTAACTTCTATTGTTGGTCATAGAAAAGCATGGATTATGTCTATGCAACTTATAATTCTTATATCATTAATTATTTGGAGCTCATTAAGCCCTGTAGATGATTTAGCTATTATTGTTACTTTTGGCTTGATCATTGCAATCTCTTCAGCTTCTCAAGACATAACTATTGATGCGTTACGCATTGAACAAATTGGTAAAGATGAATCTGCTGCTATGGCTGCTGGTGCCGCGACTGCAGTTGTTGGCTGGTGGAGTGGTTATAAATTAGGTGGTCTAATTACACTTGTAACTGCAGATTGGATTCAGTCACTTGGATATGCTAACTATTGGCAAATTTCTTTTATAATTATTTGCAGCATTGTTATCCTTTGCAATATAGGTGTATTTTTTATTCCTGAATCAGGCACTGATGAACGTCTCCAATCACAACGACAAGATCAGGCCGCTATTCAAAATCAAATAGGTATTTCTGGGAATTTTGGTCGATTAATTGCCTGGTTTACGGCTACTATAATAAGTCCATTATTTAGCTTCTTTAAGAAAAACGGAGTTAAAATTGGTCTTTCAATACTTGGTTTTATTTTTCTTTTTAAAATTGGTGAAGCATTCTTAGGACGTATGTCGATATTGTTTTATAAAGAAATTGGATTTTCAAAATCAGACATTGCAATTTATTCTAAGGGATTAGGCTGGATTACAACAGTTTCATTTACATTATTGGGTGGCTGGTTTGCCATTAGGGCTGGGGTTATTAAGGCTTTGTTTGTTTCTGGTGCAGTCATGGCATTAACTAATTTGATGTTCACATTCTTGGCATGGAGCGATAAATCAGAGCTGTTATTTGCTGCAGCAGTTTTACTTGATGACCTGGCCGCAGCATTTGCTACCGTGGCTTTTGTTACCTTTATTTCAATGCTAGTTGATCGTAATTATACCGCAACTCAATACGCATTGTTAGCATCTATTGGTACTGCAGGTAGAACTTTAATGGCCTCATCGTCCGGCGCTTTGGTTGATTGGTTGAATGGTGATTGGGGTACATTCTTTATTATTACTGCATTGATGGTAATTCCATCACTAGTGTTACTTTGGTTTATAAGAGAAAAAATAGTCCTTAATGTAAATTAAGAATTTATTACCAGTGCAATTAGAAGACCCAGAAAAGCTAGTACAATTAGTCCCCAAGTAATTTGTCCATTACGACTAGTATCTTTATTTAAATTTGCAGCTTTAGAAATGCTATAAGCAAATATAGCAATACAAATTAAAATAAATATTATTCGAAACATTACTTACCCTTATAGCGGCAATAATTAAAAATTGCTATGTAGTAAATCAGGAATGTAGAAATAAACCATACACCTTGTGATTGTAGTGTTGCTTCTCGTTCCCCAAAACTAAATAGTGTTGGATTGTACCATGGGCCTAGTGGCATAAGTGGACCCCACGAACTTCTTGCTCCACTGCCAATCTGGTTGTGATATAGAATCATTTCTACCCAGATATTTTGACCTATAAACCAGATGAATAAAATAAAGAATGCTGGCCAAACAAATTTTTCAAAGGGTACAGAAGAATTCTTGTAGTAAATATTAACTAAAATAATTCCTAACCAAGCCACGCCTGTATCTACTATAGAATTAGTTAACCAATTAATTTGTGATGGAATAGCACAGTTTAAAGCATCTGATCGTCGCTCACTAACATGTTGCCCATCCAATAAACCAAAATTAATCCAGATTTCGTAACCAAATACAGCGATCAAAAATGAAGCAATCAGCGTTGCTACAACCCATTTCTTATTTCTACCCGTAAGCGTAGTATACAAGGCTACAGAGAATATAACGAATATTGAGGTAAAAATGACCATGACTTTGCGCCATTCATCAGTCTCTAAGCCGCAATCAAATAAATACATGCTATTAGTTTCTACCCATTTTAATTATTTTACCATATTTTTTTGCTATTCTAGATTTAGCTTTGATTAGAGGCTCTATTTCAGTCCGCATATGAAATGCATTGGCATGAATAATATCTTTATTATCTACCATCATGGCTACGTGACCTTTCCAAAAAACTAAGTCCCCTTTTTTTAAATCTTTTTGTAATACTTCTGTACTAATAAAATCTTCCTGTAAGTCAGTGTCTCTTGGAAAATATTCATTATTTATCTGAAAAATATTTTGTATCAAACCAGAACAGTCAATTCCAATTGAGCTGCGTCCACCCCATAAATATGGTGTGTGCAAATATTTCTTTGCAAGTTCCACGATATCTAATCCTTTAGCGTTGAGTTGAACTAAATCATTCTTATGGCACCAACCAAGATTTTTAATCTTATAAAAAAATTTATTCGTAACTTTGCCTGTAACTTCTATTAGTGAATTAAAACTCAGTTCAGTTAGTGATAGAGATTTAATATCTGGTGACTTATAAATAATGCAACGTAAGGCTATAACTTTATGGGTAGGAATAATTTTCTTTAATTGCAAGCTACTTGCTGGAGTATACCCAACATAATCGTCGCGTAATGATTGTACCCAAGCGTAGCCATTTTTAATCTCAAACACTTTAACTTGCTCACCATAAAGAAATTGTGAGTATAGGTTCTTTTTATCACTTGAGAGTAAATTAGAGGAACTTGATTTAACGTAATAAATCTTTCCAGTAATAAATTTTCTATTTTTTAAAAAGCCTTTGTAATCTGACGCGGCTATATCATTTCTGATTGGGGTAATGCGTTTATCAAAAATCACTTTTAATTATCTTAAATTGAAGTGCCTAGATATATTAAAACAAGAATAACTGTAAAAATTCCACCAAATATCATGGTGGCTCTAACAGTTACATGAATTCGGTCTGCAAAGAAAATATGATAAATTGCTGCGCCCAATAGTGGTACTAATAGAATTATTAGAGTCCAAATAAATTTAGATAAATTTGAACTTAATCGATTATCAGATAGTTCGTATAGAGCAAGTGGTGTCCATGCTGCATATAAAAATATTGGCAGGTAGTAACCATAAAAATTAAACAATAGAGATAAAAAAGTAATATCTCCGACTGGAAACGCTGCAACACCTGGCATATTATTTTCTCCTTATTTAAAATCGTAAACTATGCTTCAATTAGTTTAAATACTTTTCTGCAGTTTTTGGCAGCTTAATATCGGTATAATCTATCTCATATTTATCAAAAACATTCACTGCTGGAAAAACACTATTAAAATATGAGTTGGCACCTGGCATATTTGGTTGCAAAGGTGGTTCTGGCATCGTTCGCCAATCACCAACTTCAAATGACCCTTGATTAACATAAACTATCCTTGCAATGGAGCTCCATAGCCCCGATAAGTCACTTCCTCGACTAAAAATATTATCACCACAATCGCCTGAAGTTTGAATTCCAGGAGGAAACGACGTTTGAAATGTATTGCCTTTAAAACAATTTCCTAAATTTGATATACCGCTCAAAGCCAAATCAGCTTTCTTTGAATTTATGATTAAATTATCTTGAATAAGATTACCGTGTGCAGGCCAATAATTATCATCAAACGCAGCAGTGATTACTACTCCAAAAACATCGTGATCATTTATAACATTATTTTTTATAATATTATTATTACCCCCTGCAATTATAATCCCGTTACCTAATGTAATATACTGATTAGGCCAAGCCGGAGCTTTAATATTATTATTGTTCTCAATGTGATTGCCGATTATGAAACTTTCACGCTCCGGTGGCAATAATTCACTATCAAGAGTATTGGGTGCAATGCCTCCCATATTATTTCTAAATATAGAACTAATAATATAAAGATCGCCACCTGCATTAGTACCTGAATAACCTAGACCATTATTTTCTGAAATCACATTATTGATTACAGCTTTGCATGGATAACATTGTCCAATATAAAAGCCTGCATCTGGTGAGCCTGATGCGTAAGAATGTTCAATAATACCATCTACAGAATCAAATGCATAAATACCATAATCGCCATTGTTATATGCTGTTACGTATGATGCTCTGTAGCCTTCAGCTGTTGCCCAATAAAATCCATTAAGTAAAGCATTGCGAGCAGTAATATTTTCAACTGCTACTCCATCGACACCCGCAACAATTATGCCATTCGCTTTTTCAAATTCACCATCAATAATAACTTCATTGCGGTCAACTCCTCTAATAGTTAAAGATGGAGTTCTGACTACAACTTCTTCATAATAAATTCCCTTATCGATAAGAACTAAATCACCTGGATTTGAAGAGTCTACTGCATCTTGAATAGTATCATATTGGCTTGGAACAAATCGCACTTGCCCACTCCAGTCTTCTACAACGTCATCTTTATTAAAATTTGTATATTCATGATAATCAATATCACCAACTACAACAGATCCTGCCATTCCCCAATCACCTTCCGGTGAGGCATGGTATGAACAAATATACTTATAAAGACCCTCGGTTTGAAAAACTATTTCAATGGAGTCTTTTTTTGGTACATCTGTATAGCCACCCCAACTTTCGTCCGTCGCTATAACATTATGCGGATTGTTGCCTGCGTTATAGAATCTAACTACTCCTCCCTCATGCACTCTAACAACAGGTGGAGAAAACGAGTTATCAATCATTCTTACTCCAGTATAAGCCGAGCTCGGAGAGTTGTCGCAACTGCTAAAGAAAAGTACTGATAGAATCAGAATAAAAGTACCTAGCAATAAACCTCTATAATAGTGCATAGATTTATTATGGCTTAGGATAATAAAGAAGCAATAAAATTATGCTTGAGATATAGTCATTTTGTATTGAAATTTAAGCATGTAATTGAATAATTTTTCTGATTTAACCATTTATAACTAATCTTATTAATTCATTTCTAATTCGGATTATCGGCTAAAAATTTGATGAACACTGTTAACTCTTCAATTTTATCATCCGGTATATCTTTGTATGAACAGCCATATTTATTTTTTATTTCTAAAGATACATGCGCATACGGGTTCCTGCCTTTTGGATGATTTGGATGATCAGGCAAAGCTCCTTTTAGGCTATCTCCTGTTGCTAGTATTAATTGCCATATTTTTTTTGCGTTTTCCTGTTGCATATAAATACTGTATAATAACTTTGTTATGATTAAAAATATTAATGCAGAAAAAGCCTATCTTTCTTTAAAAGAGAATACTAATTCAAAATTAATTGATGTAAGAACTGCGGCTGAATGGAAAGATGATGGTTATGCTGACTTAAATTCTATTGGGCATGAAGTTCATTTTATTTCATGGGTCAACGAAGATGGTAGTCCTAACGATCTATTTATTGAAGAAGTAAAACGTTTAAATATTCAAGCAGATGATTCATTATTTTTTATTTGTAGATCTGGGGTGAGATCACAGCATGCCGGTAACTTTTTAAATAGCAATCTTAAATTGGAAAATATATTTAATATTGAAGGCGGGATGGAATTTGGATGGAAAAGCTTCAACTTACCGTTGAAATTCTAGTCTGATTGATAAGAGAGTAAAAGTAATTATACCATTCTACAGAAGATATCTGAATATAATTAATGGTTATAACACATAGCTAAGCAGCTATTGATATTTTATTGGGTAGTAAATTATATTACCTCGGGTTATCTAAAAATTAATTTAATCAGCACTACAAATATTGTAATACTTGGATAGCCCGAGATAAATAATAAGCTTATTGACTATTCAACAACACTTAAGTTTACAGCAGATTCTTTGCCTTTATTTTCTGCTAGCTCATATTCTACTTTTTGACCTTCATCAAGTGCTTGAAGACCAGCTTTTTCAAGAGCTGAGATATGAACGAATACATCATTAGATCCACCTTCTGGTGCGATAAAACCGTATCCTTTTTTAGTGTTAAACCATTTAACAGTACCTATTGTCATTATTTATCCTTTTGTTTTATTTATTAGTGCCTCATCAACAACCGCGCTATGAAGCATGAGATTAAAAGTATTTGAAATGAATATATTAAGAAATAAAATTAAAAAGAGTAAAAAGGGAAGTGATTATTAGTAATAATGTTGCCTTTAATAGGTTCTATTAAATATTTAAAGTCTTAATTCTCCAAAGCAACAATTCATAATCTAAATAGTTTATATAATTGATGTTCAAAAAAAGCAATTTATTAAAAATTACGATTTTTAGTAAAATTTGTTTAAAAAACCGAGTTGGTACAATAAAAAAACTATAATGATAAAAAATCTGTAACTTTATTATTATTAAGCTCCCACCATTTAAGCCCCAAATTTCTTATATTTCTCAAGTTATCTTCTGTATAATCATCTAAATTCCAATTTATATTCTCTGCGACAGAGTTAATCCGAAGATAATCTTTACCAATTAAGTCATCTAAAATTTCATGGTCAGCATGTGAATCAAGTAGGATTCCGATTATATCATTTGTTAGCCATCCATAAGGACCCCACTTAGAAGAATCTTCACCATCTAAATTTTTCAAATGCCTTCCCGTTCCAACACTAAATACTTTTATATTATCTGTTTTAAAATATTTGCGCGCTTCATTATAGCCAATTAAGCATGGGTTATTAGAAACTACACTGCCATCAATTAACCATGAGCCATCTTCAATTTGAACTGTAGGATAATATAAGGGTGCAGCTGAAGTTGCATTAATTGCACTAGTTACTTTAATGTCTTGATCTGTATAGCTAGATAGAATTCTTGGCTTTCTATTCTCTACATCGTAAGCAAGAACTGCAATAGGTTTTTTTGAATCAGATATAAGTTTATTTCCAAAATATTTTTCTAATAGCTCTGTTTTGGAATTATTATTGTATTTTGGCTTTGTTGTTAAAATAAAGTTCTTAGTCCAAAAAGAACTTTGCATGCTCATAGCTAGATTATCTTGAGACCAAAAGCTTTCCAACTCACTTACTTCAACCTCATTAACGACAAGATGCATAGCATTTAATCCACCAGTACTTGTTCCAATAAAAAAATCAAATAAATCAAAAATCTTTTTACCACTAGCTTTCTCTAATTCCTTTAAAAACATTACAGTTGCAAGACCTCTTACTCCGCCGCCATCTAAGGATAGGACTAGCTTGTATTCTTTTTTTTGTTCTATTAATTTAAATAGATTTAGAAATTTATCTAACATGATATAAGTTTACTTTATAATTTAGATTAATTTTATAAAAAAATTTTATTATGATAACGAAATCAAGTGAATTTTTAATGGGCGCAAAGGATATTATGCCACATCACTTGGGTGTTTTTCCATTTGGTTTAGTTTTTGGCGTAATTGCAATGACAAGCGGTCTTTCTATTCTAGAGGCAATATTAATGTCTTCAATAATTTTTGGTGGTGCTAGCCAAATTGTGTTTGTACAACTTTGGTCTGTTGGAGTCCCATCTTTCATAGTAGGCAGTTCTGTAGCCATAGTTAACCTAAGGCATCTACTTTATAGTGCTTCACTTGCTAAATATGTTGAAAGTCTACCTTTAAGATGGCGGATGCTACTTGCATATCTACTTACAGATCAATCGTATTCAGTTATGGTGCAAAAGTATCGTACAGAAGAATTTTCACAATATAATCATTACTATTTTTTAGGTAGCGGATTAACTCTTTGGGCAGGCTGGCAAATTGCAACGATATTTGGGGTTTTGGGCGCATCTTTTATATCTGAAGAGTGGTCACTAACTTTTGCTATATCATTAACATTTATTGCTATTGTCATACCGCTGCTTAAAACTAGGGCCGATTTGATTGCCTGTTTAACAGCGGGTATTTTATCAATAGTTCTTCAGCCTTTGCCGTGGAAACTCTGGCTTATATTTGCTGGACTTGGAGGAATAACTGCAGGATGGATTGCCACAACAATAATTCAACGAAATAAGGAGCTTTAGCGATGATTTGGGTAGTCATGATAATTGCAGGTATAATTACATATGGCACTCGCTTTTCTATGTTTAATAAAACCATTGCTAAGAAAATGCCGGCATGGGTTGAAACTCCATTACATTACGTTCCAATTGCTTTATTGACTGCAATTATTGTACCAGAAGTATTAATCAGTAATGATACATTAAATCTTTCTATCTTTGAAAATCTGAGAATTATTGCTGCATGCGTTGCAGTATTTATTGCTTTAATATCAAGAAATATAATTGCAACTATTGCATCTGGGTTAATTTGTCTTTGGTTATTACAATGGTTAATTTGAGTATGAGTAATATTATTTATATAGACAAAATTAAAATATAGACTAACTATTGAACATTATGATTAACAAAAATGAATACACATTTGCTGGCTTAAGCATGGAAAAGATTTCACTTATTTATGGATTATTTCTTATCTTGTGGGGAGCTGCTGTAAGCTATTTAAGCGCTAGTAACTCAATTACTTCTTACATTCCATCAATGTTTGGTTTGCCAATACTATTTTTTGCAATATTAGCTTTATTGATTCCAAGTAAGAAAAAATTGCTTATGCATATTGTTGTAACTTTTGGTTTAATTGTCTTTTTGGGCGGACTCGATTTTTTAAGAAGTATTGGAAATCTTTTTGAAAACATTTGGGCGGACAGTTCAAAATTAATGATGTTAATTACAGGCGCTATCTTTACATTACTTTGTATCAAGTCTTTTATATTTGCTCGAAAAAATAAGTAACTACGCCTTGATAGTCTTCAATGGCTTTTTTCTATTTGGATAACAAGTATTACAAATCTTACATTCTAATCCAAAGCAACTTCTTGCTGTACAAAACTCTCTACCATAAAAGATAATCTGTAAATGTAGTTTGTTCCATGCTTTTTCTGGAAACAATTTTTTTAAATCTTTTTCAGTTTGTACAACATTCTTACCATTAGTTAAACCCCATCTCTGTGCTAGTCGATGGATATGGGTATCAACAGGAAAAGCTGGATGACCAAATCCTTGAGACATCACAACACTTGCAGTTTTATGTCCCACCCCTGGCAGTTTCTCAAGTTCAATAAAGTCTTCAGGTACTTCGCCATTAAATTTTTCGATAAGTATTCTAGATAGGTCATAAATGGCTTTTGATTTTTTTGGGCCTAAACCACAAGGCTTTACAATTTTATAAATAGTATTTAATGAAACTTTTTTCATTAAATAGGGGTTATTAGCCTTATTAAATAATAGCGGTGTAACTTGATTAACCCGTTCATCAGTACACTGAGCACTAAGTAAAACGGCTACTAATAATTCAAATTTATTTACGTGATTTAATGGTATAGGAGTAGAGGGGTAGATTTTATTTAATGTCTTTTCAATAAATTTAACCCGTTCATTTTTATTCATCTTTTATTTGTCTAGCTTCCATTCTGGTCTGCCCACAAAACATAAGATTTTGTCTTTAAGTGATTTTGCATTTTTATAATCTTGATACATTGTAATCCAAAATTGAAACGTAATTTTTAAAGGATTAAATGTTTTTACATTATCTACTATCCCATAAACAACTTTACTTTTTTCATCTGCAAATGTTCCAAATAATCTATCCCATATAATCAAAAAGTTACCATAATTTTTATCTAGGTATTCTTCATTAGAGCCGTGGTGAACTCTGTGTGCAGACGGTGTGACAAAGATATATTCTAATGGTCCAAGTCTATTAATCCATTGTGTGTGTCCTAGTACTCCCCATAGTGTTAAAATAATTCCTGCTGCTGCTGTAATTATTGGATCAAAACCTAGTAACGGCATAAACATAAAAAATGGTATTTTTGTTAAAGGGCCAAACCAAGCTTGTCTTAATGAAACTGAAAAATTCATTTCTTCACTAGAATGATGATTCATATGTACAGCCCATAAAAATCTAACCCTATGAGAGCAGCGATGATACCAATAAAATATAAAGTCAATTGTTATAAAAGTTAGTACCCATACAAATACTGGGCTTAATAAGTCATTGATTGCCACTAAATTAAATTGATATAAATAAACATAGAAAAATAATACTGAACCTTTAGTCAGAAAATTAATTAAGACATTCCCAGCCAGCAAGCCATACCCTGCAAGGCTATCTTTTAATGAATAGTATCCGAGGTTTTTTGAAGATGAATAAATTACTTCAGCTAAAATTAAGCCAAGTACAATTGGCACACCGTAAGAATAAATTTCTAAATCATTCATATCCTAATTATACCTTAAGTGGGATTTTTCTCTAGAGACTTTTCATAAATTGGGAAATGCATTAAAGCTGAAGCAAATCCGAGTACAACACAAATCCACCACATAATCTCATATGAACCGTAAATATCATAAAATCTACCTCCGAACCATGAACCAGCAAATGAGCCAAGCTG
The DNA here is from genome assembly GCA_905182445.1 of Pelagibacteraceae bacterium AG-422-B15. Lineage (GTDB taxonomy): Bacteria > Pseudomonadota > Alphaproteobacteria > Pelagibacterales > AG-422-B15 > CACCCN01. The sequence continues at coordinate 15,667 of CAJJBM010000027.1, forward strand.
ATGTGATAAGAATGTAAATCCATATAACATTGACATATATCTAGAACCAAAAATTACAGAAATTATTCCGCTTGTGAGCGGTACAGTTGAAAGCCATAAAATACCTAATAAAGCAGCAAAAATTAAAATGGTAATTTCAGTCTTTGGTAGGAAAATAAAGATTAAAAATAAAATTGATCTTAAGCTATATAGAATAACTAATAAGTTTTTTTTAGACTTACTATCGCCTAATCGACCAAACATAAGTGTACCCACTACGTTGAATAATCCAATTAAACCAAGCGACCAAGATCCAACCCAAGCAGATAAAGATAAATCTTCTAAATATGCTGGTAGATGTGTTGCAACAAATGCAACATGAAATCCACACACAAAAAAACCTACCGTAAGTAATATATAGCTTTTATTTACAAATGCTTCAGCTAGTACAGATTTTAAAGGACGGTCTTGGTTCTGACTAGTTTCAAAATTTTTACCTGATAAGTTTAGCGCTAATGAAAATATAATCATTATTAAGGCAATAAAGCAGAGGTATACTATTGATCTTTGCCAATCGCTTGCTGCAATTAAAATTCCAGTTAATGGAACAATCAAAAATTGACCAAGTGATCCAGCTGCCATAACCACACCTAAAGCTAGGGTTCTATTTTTTTCCAAGACAGTCTTACCAACAGCACCGAGTACAACGGCTGTACCACAACCAGCACAACCTAAGCCAAAGATAGCTTGCGAAAGAATTAAAAATGCGGAGCTTTCTGCTAATGAAAATAGGTATAAGCCGATAATAAATAAAATAACTCCGTATATAGCAGCTTGACCTGAACCATATTTATCAGCAATAGCGCCAAAAATAGGAGATCCAAAACCAATCATTAAAAATTGGATTGCGATAGCAAAACCAAACACTTCTCTCCCTGTACCCAGCTGATTAGAAACAGGAGATAAATATAGTCCTGAAGAATGACGAATGCCAAAAGATACCAGTAATAAAATACACCCGCCAATAATAACAACAAATGGTATAGTGCTTTTTGAAATAGAAATTTTCATATTTAAAAAATATATATTAAATACCTTGGAAAGAAAATAATTTAAACCATATTATAAATCATGGAATTTATCCCAAATAAAAATTTTGCTGAAAATCATCTAAAGAACTTTATTGAAAAATATATTTTAGATTATTCAAAGCTTAGAAATTTTGATTATGGGCCACAAAATAGAAATAATATTTCATTATTATCACCTTACATTTCTCATAGAGTTTTGTTTGAGTTTGATGTTGTTAAAGATGTATTAGGAAAATTCCCTTATTTGAAGGTTGATAAATTTGTTCAAGAGATTTTTTGGAGAGTTTATTGGAAGGGTTGGCTAGAATTAAGACCAACTGTGTGGGATGATTTTACTTCAAGTTTAGACAACATTAAAACTAGTCAGGGTTACGTTGAGGCTATTAATGCTAATACTAATATTAAATGTTTTAACGAATGGGTAATCGAACTTAAACACTATAACTATTTACATAACCATACCAGAATGTGGTTTGCTAGTATTTGGATTTTTACTCTTAAATTGCCATGGCAATTAGGTGCTGCATTTTTCTTAGAACATTTATTAGATGGAGATGCTGCATCTAATACACTTAGCTGGAAATGGGTTGCTGGATTACAAACTAAAGGGAAACATTATTTAGCTAAATCATGGAATATTGAAAAATTTACATTCAATAGGTTTAAAGATATCAAATTAAATGAGTCTGCTGAAGCAATAATTGAAGACCGCATGTACGAATTATGTAAACTGCCATTTTCAAGTACAGAAATAAAAAATGATTCTTTAATAGTATTTGATTCTGATTTATTCATTGCAGAATATTCAGACAACTATAAAAATATTTATTTTATTGATATTGAAAATGAATATAGAAAAATAAAATTAAGTGAAAATGTAATTAATTTTAAAAAGGCCTTGATACAAAATATTTGTAGAGATTTTTCAAATACTAAAGTAGTAAACCATGTTGAAATTAAAAATATTAGTGAAACAATCAAAGAATTTGATGTTGTATATCCATTTATAGGTGAAAATTTAGATTATTTAAAAAAATTAGAACAATCACTTCAACTAAAGTTAAATATGATTATAAAAAAAGAAGACTTATTTTGTTGGCAGTTTTCAAATAAAGGTTATTTTAACTTCAAGAGTAATATACCAAAAATTTTAGGAAAATTCATTTTATAAATAAAAAATATTATATTTTAGGATGTTGTTAATTAATTTATTATAGTATCCTCACGATGTTTCGGTGTAGATTCTACTCAACTCTTTTTTAATAAAGGAAAAAAAATGATTAAAAAATTATATATACTAACACTTTTGACAGTTTTTTCTTTTTCTACACACTCTTTTGCTGATAAAAATATGATGAGCGTCGGTACAGAAGGTAAAAGTAATGAGGTTACAAGAATAATAAAAATTAAAATGTATGATAACTATTTCGAACCAAACTCTTTCAATTTTAAAGCCGAAGAAACAGTAAAGTTTGAGGTAGAAAACTTTGGTGAGTTAGTTCACGAATTTAACATAGCTAATGCTATGATGCACAAAAAGCACCAACCAGAAATGCAAATGATGGTTGAGAATGAAATCTTATTAGGAGATAGCATTGATAGAAAAAAAATGGCAAAGATGGCAAAATTAGATAAATCTATGAGCCACCAACATAGTAATAGTGTTTTGTTAGAACCAAAAGAGAAGCAATATTTAATTTGGAAATTTTCTAAAGCACAAAATATTGAAATAGCCTGCAATGTTCCTGGTCATTATGACGTCGGTATGATTGCGCAAGTAAAAATTGATCAATGATAGTAAAACACAATTGCTTAATTATTTCCTATTGTGGTCGAAGTGAGACAGAGTATTTATGTAAATTGCTTATTTTGGAAAGAAATTAATAATCTCAGACAAATTTTCTAAAACTTTATCGTCTTCCACATATGTCTCCCCAAGCCTAACTACAACCATATCTTTTGAAGGTATCATTAATATATATTGACCACCAAAACCTGCGCAAAAATAGGTATCTTTTGGTATACTTATTGGGGAAGCTGGATGAGGCATCCAAAACTTGTTGCTGTACATTTTATAAGTATTTTTTGCAGGTTTTCTAGTGTCATCTATCCAACTTTTGGAAACTATCGTTTCTCCATCCCACTGCCCATCCCTTAAATAAAGATATCCAAAACGCGCAAAATCTCTTGCATTTGCAAAAACAGAACTGCCCCCGATAAAAGTACCAGAATCATCAAATTCGAATATGGTATTTTTTAATCCAATTTTACTAGATAAATTATCATTTATAAAATTCTGGTAATTTAAGTTTTGCTCTTGAAGTCTTAATTTAATAATTTTGCTTAAAATATTAGTCTCCCCAGTTGAGTAATTAAACTTCATACCAGGAGTAATGGATTTTAGGGCAAAAGAAGCTGCAAATGATGCTTGATCAAATCTTCCATTACCAAACAACATTTCAAGTGTATCTGACCTGCCATTACTGTCATATTGCTCAACAAAATCCAAACCAGATTGCATATTTAATAAATGAGAAATTGATATATTTTTTCTATTATCTTGCCACTCTTTTAATAAATTCTTTTCATCTTTGGATTCAATAAAACCTTTATCAATCATCATGCCAGTAAGTAATCCAATATAACTTTTTGCCATTGAATAAGAAATTAGCTTGGTATTTCTATTTATAGGCTCATTATATTTCTCATAAACAATGGAGCCATTTTGAACAATTAGCAGAGCATTTGTTCGTCCAAGAGTTTCAATAGATTCAGTTGAAAAAGTATAATCTATAATTTTTTTAAAATCTTGATCATCCAATTGTATTTTGTTTTCAGGCCAATGGTCTGTGGGCCATTCTAGTGATTCGTCATGCGATAATTGATTTATAATTGCAAATGATGGATTGACCATAAGCAGAATTAGAGATAATAAACTTATAACTTTATAAAAAGTATGCATAATTTTCTAAAGAACTTTTACTATATAATTACTGTTATTACATTAATTTTTTTACTTAAAATTAATTATGCTATGGCTGATGATACGCTTTTAGGACTTAATGCAACTGCAAAACATTACTGCACATGTATATTCATATCAAATATAGAAAAAGATTACTGTGATTCATCTTACGACCTTATAATGGCTTCGACTGATGCAGATCTGTTGAATCAAATTAAGATGATCGGATATGAAGTAGATTTCGAAAAAAAAGAAATTATTATTAAGCATGAAGATTACAAGATCAAATCAACTTTTTCAGAACAAACAGGGTGTTATTTTAAAAAATAATCTACAGGATTGTGACAAAAGTTTTATTTATATCTTTTGCTATAAACATCTTGAATTTTGTTAGGCCAAACTTTTTTTATATAGTCAATTAACTGCCATATCTCCTCATCGGCAAGGCTTTCATTACCTAACATCTTGCCTTTATAATTTGGATCAAAGCCCTGCACACCATATTTTATAATCTTAAATAAATAATCTGGTGAATGATGCCATGTATGTCCACTGCCATTTAATGGTGGAGCTAAACGATGCCCATCTTCATCAAGTTTTGATTTCCAACCAGTTTGACCTTGTAGTTTTAATCCATGACAAGAGGCACAGTTATTTTGATAAAGGGTAATTACTGTTGGAGAAATTTCATCATTAATATTTATATTAGATTGATCATTTACATTACTTTTAGAAAAATAATAAATTAAAATAATAAAGATTAATAAAATAACAAAGTAAGCTAAGTTTTTTTTCATATTTATTCTTAATTATTCTATCAATTTTTATAAAACTCTAGGTTTATTAATAGTGAAAAGTTTAACACTTAATAAAAAAACTACAAGAGTGTGATGGGGGGGTTTGTTTAAGTGATGGATTTATTTTTCTAAAGAAACATAATTCAACCTTTTTTAGAACATAAATTTGATTCCAATTACTAAATTCCAAACTTCGACATCTTCATCTTCAGCCCGAGCAATATTTTTGGTACGTCCAAGCTTTCGCTCATAAGCAACTCCAATATATGGGGAAATTGCTCTATCAATGAGATCGTAACTTAAGCGTAAACTTGTTTCGATAGAATTAAGGCCTGACCCAACACCTATTTCCTTATCATCGGAAAAAGCAAAATCCATTTCAAAGGAAGGCTGAAGAATTAAATAGTTTGTAATAAGAAGTTCATATTCAGCATCAAGTCTTGCAGATGTATTTCCCTTTTCGCTAAGAAAAATGTCCGCATCTACTTCTATCCATTGTGGAGCAAGACCTGTTATTCCCAAAGTGCCATACCATCGATCAGATCCTTTGGGGGTATCAAGTCTAACACCGGCTTTAACATCAAAGAAAGTTGATAGAGGCTTTGAGAGCATTAGTCTATTTTCTAATTCCTCATTATCCCCTGATTTTGTATTGATTTCACCACTCCCATACCAGTTCAAATTAATTTCATCGGTACCAATAAATGCACTGCCACCCCAATTAAAAGTTTCTCCACTTTTATCACTAAAACGATATTCAAATTGTTCTAAGCTTGAGCCATAATAAAGTTTAGATTCCTTCCCATAAGATGGTAGTGAAAAAGTAATTGCAGCAATAAATAATGTTACACAAAAGTGTTTATTTTTTGAAATATTTTTCATGTAGCACTATTTCTACTACTGAACATTTGACATCAAGGATGCTTGTTGATTGGGAATACCTTCAACCACTATTTTACGAAACATACCACCATCCGCATGATAAGATAAATGACAATGAAAAGCCCATTCTCCTATCGCATCAACTTCTGTTTCTGTATAAAGTATGGTACCAGGTGCAACGCTAACTGTGTGCTTAATTGGGTTCCATTTATCAGCACCCGTGTCCAATATACTCCACATTCCATGAAGATGCATTGGATGTGACATCATTGTTTCATTAACAAACTTAAAACGAACACGTTCACCATATTGAAGTTTAATAGGATCTGCATCTTCGTATTTTTTTCCATTTATAGACCAAATATAACGATCCATATTTCCCGTTAAGCGAATTTCAATTTCACGGGTGGCATCTCTATCTTTGTATAATATTTTTTGTGTTTTAAGATCTGAATAAGATAGAAACTTACCATCATTATCAGCTTTAGGAGTGAGACCACTCCCTACAGCATAAAATGGATCAATCTTTGAGTTACCCATTTTCATTTGACTATGGTCCATTTTACCATCAACCATTTTCATTTTACTATGGTCCATACCTTCCATGGACATATCCATGTTTCCATGATCCATACTCATATCAGCCATAGTTAAGGATGGTTTATCTCCCATAGTAGGAATGTTGGCTTGCATACCTTCACGTGGTGCAAGTGTTGCTCTGCCAAAAGCTGATTTGGCCATAGAAGCTGCAAAAATACTATAAGCGATATCTTCTTCTGGCTTTACAATTACATCATAAGTTTCTGCAACAGCAATTCTAAATTCATCAACACGAACGGGTTGTATATTGTTACCGTCAGCTGCAACTACGGTCATCTTAAGGCCAGGAATCTTAATGTCAAAATAAGTCATTGCCGATGAATTAATAAATCTTAACCGAATTTTTTCACCTTTTTTAAATAAGCCCGTCCAATTATCACTGGCAGTTTTTCCATTGATTAAAGGAATAAAGCCTTGGACATCCTCAATATCAGTTTTCATCATTCTCATACTACCCCAAGCCTTACGATCATCCATGGTTTCAGATAAACCATTTTTTTTAGAATCTTTAAAAAAACCTACTAATGTTTCTTGCTGGCGATTATAGTAATCAGGCATCATTTTAAGATTACGCATAATTCTGTCTCCAGAATGTGGATGTGCATCTGTTAACTGAATAACATAATCACGGTCATACTTAAAAGGTTCGCGTCCCTTAGCTTCAATAACAATCGATCCATAAGCTCCATCTGGCTCTTGAAATCCAGAATGACTATGAAACCAATAGGTTCCAGATTGAACAATTGGAAAATTATATGTGAATGATTCACCTGGTTTTATACCAGCATAACTAATATTTGGTACTCCATCTTGGTTATAGGGTAAAATTAATCCATGCCAATGAATAGAAGTCGTTACATCTAAATTATTAGTTACATTAATAGTAACATTTTCCCCTTCTTTAAAACGTAAGGTGGGCCCAGGTGTTGCTCCATTATAACCAATAGCTTGGCGTTTAAACTTACCTGTATCTAATGTAACTATATCAACGCTAAGATTATAAGTTTCAGCCATAGCAGATAAGCTAAAAAATATTAAAAATATAAATGATGTTATTATTTTCATAAGATTCCTTTGCATAAATTTTATTAATTCAATTTAACCATAGCAACCATTCCAACATCATAATGGCCGGGAACATTGCAAGCTATTTCTAATGCTACTTCATCTTTAAATTTCCATATGATTTCATCTGACTTACCAGGTTCAAGTAGAACACTGTTTGGATCATCATGCTCCATAGTCATTCCATTTCCCATATCCATTTTCATAGCTTCTTGATTAATACGGTCTGATTCTAAGGCACCATGCTCTACCATCATTAACATTTCATCTTGATGCTTTAAGTGCATATCAGCTGTGCCGATGTTAAATTCATGAACTAATTCTCCTTCATTTTTAACAATGAAACGAACTGTTTCACCAAGACTTATAGAAAAATTTTCTGGTTCGTAGTAATTATCAAGCATTGTCACTACAATGGTTCTACTAACATCGCTAGCTTTCCCAGGTTCTCCTGCATGTCCACCAGAATGTTCACCGGCTGCATGAACCGGTGATGTTGATAAAGTTGCTAATAATATTGATATAGAGAATATAGATTTAAATTTCATATAATTTTTTCCTTTAGCCTAAAGATTATGGGTACTACTACATAAATAGTCTCTATTTTAATATAGACAATACCTTTAAAACAAAATTTATAGTAAAATTTAGAGTTTAGTAATGATCTAATTATTGGCTAATTTTGGCGGAAAGGAAGGGATTCGAACCCTCGATACGGTCACCCGCATACACGCTTTCCAAGCGTGCGCCTTCAGCCACTCGGCCACCTTTCCAAATTTATTACTCTACTTTTAGCGCAGCAATAAATGCTTCTTGAGGTATATCAACCTTACCAAATGAACGCATTCGCTTCTTACCTTTTTTTTGTTTATCTAATAGTTTTCTTTTTCTATCAGTAGCACCACCACCATGAATTTTTTCAATAACATTCTTTCTAAATCCACTAACAGTTTCACGTGCAATAATTTTTCCACCTATTGCTGCTTGTATTGGAACCGCAAACTGATGTCTTGGTATTAATTCTTTTAATTTCTCGCAGACACCTCTACCTTTTTTTTCTGAAACTGATCTATGTACTATCATAGAGAGTGCATCAACTGGCTCTGCATTTACTAAGACACTTAATTTGACCAAATCACTTTCATTATAATTATCAATTTCGTAGTCAAAACTAGCATATCCACTTGAAATTGATTTTAATCGATCATAAAAATCAAAAACAATTTCGTTTAAAGGTAGGTTATATATCAATATTACTCTTGATCCTGAATACGATAATTCTGATTGAATTCCCCTCTTGTCCTCACATAAACTAATTATGGTACCTAAATATTCTTCTGGAGAAATTATAGTAGCTTTGATCCAAGGTTCTGAAATGGTTTTAATTAATATAGCTTCAGGCATATCTGCTGGATTATGAAGTTCAATTTTTTTTCCATCAACCATTTCAATATTATAGATAACACTTGGTGCAGTGGTAATTAGGTCAATGTCAAATTCTCTATCTAGTCTTTCAACTACAATTTCAAGATGAAGTAGCCCTAAAAAGCCACATCTAAAACCCATGCCTAAGGCCGCTGAGGTTTCTTGTTCATAATGAAAACTTGAGTCATTCAATTTTAATTTGCCAAGTGAATCACGAAGAAACTTAAATTCGGCAGCATTTGAAGGAAATAGACCACAAAATACAACGGGCTGGCTGGGCTTAAATCCAGGTAAAGGTTGAGTTTTTTTATCTTTAGAAAGCATGATGGTGTCACCCACTTTAGTTTGTGCAACTTCTTTGATTGCTGCAGTTATATAACCTAATTCACCTGCATTGATTTCATTAGACTGAGTCATTTTTGGTGAAAAATAACCAACTCGCTCAACAATATGATTACTATTGGCAGCATGAAATTTAATTTCCATACCTTTCTTTATAGAGCCGTTAATAACTCTAACCAGGATAACTACTCCTAGATAACTATCGTACCAACTATCAACTAACATTGCCTTCAAACCATCTTCAGTATCTGACGTTTGCGGTGGACTAAAATTTGCTACTACACACTCGAGAACATCTTCAATACCTATTCCAGATTTAGCAGATATCTCTAGAACATTTTCAGTATCAATTCCCAAGATATTTTCTATTTGTTCTTTTACTCTTTCAGGATCCGCAGCTGGTAGATCTATCTTATTTAATACTGGTATAATTACATGATCATTTTCAACTGCTTGGTACAGATTAGCTAGAGTTTGTGCTTCGACACCCTGACTTGCGTCAACAACTAATAATGAGCTTTCACAGGCAGATAGCGATCTGTTAACTTCATAACTAAAATCTACATGGCCTGGAGTATCAATAATATTAAGAATATATTCGTTTCCATCTTTGGCTTTATAAATAAGCCTTACAGTTTGTGCCTTTATAGTAATTCCTCTTTCTCTTTCAATATCCATGGAGTCGAGAACCTGTTCTTTCATTTCACGGTCCGCTAGACCGCCACAAAATTGAATTAACCTATCGGCTAAAGTTGATTTGCCGTGATCAATATGTGCAATGATAGAGAAATTTCTAATATGGTTTAGTGGTTTCATGGTATGATAGTTTTAATAACTAAGAGCGAACAACACCAGCAGTTTTTTGCTGGATTGAATCAACAATTTTTGCACTAACTTCTTGTATTTCTGTTTCATTTAACGTGCGATCAAATGCCTGTAATGTAACTTTAATAGCCAGAGATTTCTTATCAATTCCAATAGACTCACCCTCAAAAACATCAAATATTTCAACATTTTTAACTAATTTCTCATCAGCTTTTAGAGCTAAATTGATTAAAATTTTACCCTCTATTTCTTTATCTATGGTGAATGCAAAGTCACGATCAACTGCTTGAAAGTCACTAACTATATAATTTTCTTTATTAGTTGTTTTTTTTAATTTAGTTGGCACCTCATCTAAAAATAATTCAAAGACTGAAATACGACTTTTTATTTTGTAAAACTTCATTATTTTCGGATGCAATTCTCCAAAATATCCTAATACTGTCTTTTTATTAAGCATAACCGTTGCAGACCTACCGGGGTGATACCACTTAGGAGCTCCAGCATTAATTTCAATTTTTTTATTTTGAGGGATAAGATGATTAATCAATGTTAAAATATCATCTTTGACATCATAAGTGTCATAATGAGATTTTTCAGTGCGCCAGCTTTTTTCAAATTTTATTCCAGCTCTTAGTCCGCATGCAATATTTTTCTGATCACCTGATTGATCTGAAAAAAATTGATTACCAACTTCAAATAAGGAGAAGCTCTCAAAGCCTCTACTGCTATTTTTTTTAATTGCATTTAGCAAGTTTGGAATAAGACTAGGTCTTAAAATATCAAGTTCTTCAGATATTGGATTTTGAATTTCTAGTTTTTGATCATCAATATAAAATTTTGAATCTTTTGAGGATGTAAATGACCAAGTTATTAATTCATTGCTTCCCCTATGAGCAAGAAATCTTTTGGACCTAAGACTATTTTTATATGAATCACTAAGTATTTTTTCATTTATTCTTTTTTCAGTACGTACCGGTAAGACTGGAATTGCATCAAACCCTTTAAGTCTAATTACTTCCTCACTTAAATCAGCTTCTCCATGAATATCATGTCGCCATGATGGAATTGTACAGATTAAATTATCTTTTTTACTTGTAATTTTGATACCAAGTTTTTTTAGCATGCTTTCAATTTCAGATTGATCTATTTCTACTCCAAGTCGATTAGTATTTTTCAAAAGATCAAAGGAAATGTCATGTTCATTATTAGGTATTGTGCCACAGATTTGTGTCTCACTAATTTCTCCACCACAAATTTCCTGGATTAATTTAGCCGCCCTATCTAAGCCAATATTTAAAGAATTTGGGTCTACCCCTCGTTCAAAGCGGTAGCGAGCATCACTATCTATAAATAGCTTTCTTCCTGTACTAGCTATATTTGCTGGAATAAATAAAGCCGACTCTAAAAGCACATTTGTTGTATTGGTACTACAGGCAGATAAGCTACCACCAAGAATTCCGCCTAAGCCCAAAGGTTGTTTTTCATCCGCTATTACGCACATACCTTCACTTAAATTATATTCCTTGTCATCAAGCCCTAAAAAAATTTCATCTTTTTTTGCAGCTCTAATTATAATATCTCCTGAAATCTTGTCAGCATCATAAACATGTAAAGGTCGATTGTAGTCAAATAGTATGTAATTAGTAATATCTACTAATGCAGATATTGGCTTAAGTCCGATCGAACTAAGTTTGTCTTTAAGCCATTGTGGACTTTCACAATTCTTAACATTCTTTATATAGCGACTACCAAATGCTGAACAATAGTTTTTTTGATTAGACGTTTCTTCAAATAAAATATTTATTGGATTTTTACCAACAGTTTTAAATTTTGGTAGCTCTATTTCTTTCAGTTCTCCTATTCCTGCAGCAGCAAGGTCTCTTGCTATTCCATAAACGCCTAAACAGTCTTGTCTATTTGGAGTGATACCTATCTCAATCATTACATCATTAAGATTCATTTGATCTATATAAAGACCACCAACATTACTGTTTTCTGACATATGAATGATACCATCATGTGAGTCTGAAATACCAAGTTCATATTCTGAACACAGCATGCCCGAGGATTCTACTCCACGAATTTTTACTACCTTAAGTTTCATTTGATTGATGGGTATAACTGCACCTGGTGGTGCATAAACTACCTTCATGCCCTTTACTACATTTGGTGCTCCACAAACGACATCAACAACTTTACCACCTATGTCAACTTTACATAACTTAAGTTTATCTGCGTTAGGGTGTTTCTCTTCATCAACAACTTGAGCAATTAAAAAATCACCATAAAGAGCACTTGCATCTTGCACCTCCTCAACTTCAAGGCCAATGGCAGTTAATTTATTAATTATTTCTTCATCTAAAGCTTTTGTTTCCAGATGCTCTTTTAGCCAACTAATTGTAAATTTCATCGACTAAGACCTCCAGAAATAGAGGGTATATCTAACGGAATAAAACCAAAATGCTTTAACCATCTAAGGTCGCTATCATAAAATGTTCTAAGATCACTAATTCCATATTTCAGCATTGCCAATCTTTCAATGCCAACGCCAAATGCATATCCCTGATACTCATCTGGATTAATATTAACATTTTTTAAAACATTGGGATGAACCATTCCACATCCTAAAATTTCTAGCCAACTATCTCCTTCTCCAATAATAATTTGATTTCCATCTTTTCGATAACCTATGTCAACTTCAGCAGATGGCTCAGTAAATGGAAAGTGACTTGGTCTAAATCTCATTTTCGGAGTTTCAGTTTCAAAAAATTCTTTTAGAAAAGTTTCCAAACACCCTTTAAGATGTCCCATATTACTTGTCTTATCAATTACTAGTCCTTCAACTTGATGAAACATTGGTGTGTGCGTTTGGTCATTATCACACCTATATGTCTTACCGGGTGCAATTAATCTAAATGGTGGTTTTCCTTCAAGCATACTCCTTATTTGAACTGGAGATGTATGTGTCCTTAAAACATTTAACATGCCGTCGGTTTCTGAGTTAACATAAAAAGTATCGTGCATTTGACGTGCGGGATGGTTTTCAGATGTATTTAAGGCTGTAAAATTATTATAGTCAGTTTCAACTTCTGGTCCCTCAGCAACACAAAAATCTAAATCTGTAAATATTGCAATTACTTCATCAATTACTTGAGTGATAGGATGAATTCTACCATCAGATATTTTTGAATCTAGTGTAAGGTCTTGTTTTTCTGATGCCAATTGATTTGACATTAGCTCATCTTCAAATTCATCTGATTTTGAATTTATAAAATTGTTAACACTATCTTTAACCTTATTGAGCTCTTCCGCCTTAGCTTTTCTTTCCTTAGGATCCATTTTACCTAGATCTTTCATAAGTATAGTAATCTCACCTTTTTTACCCAAAAATTGTAGCCTCATTTTTTCTAGAGTCTCAATGTCTTTGACTAATTTTTTTTCGGATTCTATATTTTTGCTAATTGAGTTTAGATTGCTCATAATATGACAAGAATAACAGATTTGCTCAAAGTCTGTAATAGTAATATGAAATTTAAGTGAGAATAGTTATTATTATTTAGCTACAGACTGTACTTTTTCAACTAAGTGCTTAAAAGCATTCGGTTCATGCATAGCTAAGTCAGCTAACATTTTTCTATCAAGGCCAATTTCTAATTTTTTAAGCCCATTGATGAATAATGAGTAAGATAAGCCTAGTTCACGAGCACCAGCATTAATTCTCTGAGTCCAAAGTCTTCTAAAGTCTCTTTTTTTAACTTTACGGTCACGATAAGCATACTGCATAGATTTCTCTACAGCTTGTTTAGCAACCTTGAATGTATTTTTTCTACGACCACGAAATCCACTAGCTTGTTTAATAACTTTTTTGTGTTTTGCGTGTGTAGTAACTCCTCTTTTAACTCTAGCCATTTTTTCCTCTTCTAACTATACGGTAGAAATTTTTTAACAATTCTAGCATCTGCGTCACAAAGTATTGTTGTACCTCGTAGATTTCGAATTTGTGAATTTGTGCGCTTCATCATGCCATGCTTTTTTCCGGCCTGATAAGACTTAACTTTACCTGAAGCGGTAACTTTAAATCTTTTAGCGGCTGCTTTTTTAGTTTTTAATTTGGTCATATTTGTCTCAGAACAGAGGGTTATAACGCCTTGTTATAAAAAAAGCAAAATATTTAATTTAGATAATATTGGCCTAATTAATAGTAAAAATCATTGAATATTGGCGACCTTCAAGTTTTGGTTCTTGCTCAATTTTACTTACAGACAGCATGTCTTCTTTAATGCGTCCCATTAGTTCCTTGGCTTGGTCATGGTTTTGAAATTCACGGCCCTTAAATCTAATCGTAAATTTAACTTTATCGCCTAATTTAATAAATTTTTGAGCTGCTTTAACTTTAAAGTTATAGTCATGAACATCTGTGCCTGGGCGCATTTTGATCTCTTTTAATACTGTTTCTTTTTGCTTTTTCTTTGCCACACTAGCTTTTTTTTGGGCTTCATATTTATATTTTCCAAAATCAAGGATTTTACACACAGGTGGCTTCACATTTGGTGATATTTCAACTAGATCAAGGCCAGCAGATTCTGCTTTAGTGAGAGCATCAGCTATGTCTACAATACCAATATTCTCACCTTTTTCATCGATGAGTCTAACTGTATCTGATGTGATTCTTCCGTTAACACGGACTTTAGGTTCTTTGGGTTTAGAATTATATCTATTGTTTTTTTTAAGTGTTGCTATTTTAAGCTCCTATATATCTTTAGTTGGTTGGCATCATACATTTTTTTTCAAAAAAATCAGTCAAATTTTCAAATTTAATTATCTCCTGATCTTTTGATCCAAACTGTCTAATTGATATCGATTTATTTTCTTGCTCTTGCTTGCCAACAATTAACATATAAGGAATTTTTTGTAATGAATTATCTCTTATTTTATAGTTAATTTTTTCATTTCTTATATCAAGATTAACTCTAACACCATTTAATTTAAGTTTATCAAATATTTCTTTTGCATATGGATCTATTTCAGATGTGATGGGAGCTACCACAGCTTGAACAGGAGATAGCCATAAAGGTAAATTTCCTGCATAATGCTCCAATAAGATTCCAGTAAATCTCTCAAGCGAACCAAATAATGCTCTATGTAACATTACGGGATGATGTTTCTGTCCATCTTCCCCAATAAATGTTCCACCAAGTCTTTCTGGCATATTTAAATCAACTTGAAGTGTTCCACACTGCCAGTCTCTACCAATTGCATCTCTAAGAATAAACTCTAACTTAGGACCATAGAATGCACCTTCACCAGGATTATAAGTGTATTCAAGACCAGTGGCTTCAACTGCCTTCTTGAGAGCGAGTTCAGATTTATCCCAAATTTCATCACTGCCCACTCTTTTTTCGGGTCTATCAGAAAATTTGATTGATATTTTTTCAAAGCCAAAATCTTTATAAATACTTAATATTAAGTCACAGACAATTTTGCTTTCTTCAGTTACCTGTTCTTCAGTACAAAAAATATGAGCATCATCTTGAGTGAATGCTCTTACCCTCATTAGTCCATGTAATGCTCCAGATGGTTCGTATCTATGCACTTTACCAAATTCAGATACACGCAACGGAAGATCGCGGTAACTTTTCATGCCCCATTTATATACTTGTAAACATCCTGGGCAATTCATTGGCTTAAGTGCGTAAACTCTGTCTTCTTTTGCTTCTGTCGTAAACATATTGTCACCAAATTTTTCTAGGTGACCAGAAAGTTCCCATAAAGATTTATCCATTATGTCAGGAGTATTAATTTCATGATAGCCAGCATCATCTTGTCGTTTTCTCATGTAGTTGATTAAATTTTGAAATAGTGTCCAGCCTTTTGGATGCCAAAATACCGCGCCAGGTGCCTCTTCTTGAAAGTGAAATAAGTCTAATTCTTTACCAAGTTTTCTATGATCTCTTTTTTCTGCCTCTTCTAATCTTAAAAGATAACTATCTAAATCTTCTTGGGTTTCCCATGCGGTTCCATATATTCTCTGCAACATTTCATTATTTGAATCACCTCTCCAATATGCGCCTGCAACTTTAGTTAGCTTAAAAGCTTTGCCAATTTCTCCAGATGAACTTAAATGTGGGCCACGACATAAATCAAACCATTCACCATGATAATAAATTTTGATTTCTTCTTCTTTTGGAATAGAGTCAATGATCTCAATTTTATAGTTTTCGCCAATTTTAGTAAAAATATCTACTGCCTCTGCTCTAGAGACAACTTTAAGGGTAACTGGAACATTGCGATTAACAATTTCCTTCATTTTTTTTTCAATTTTAATTAGATCTTTATCAGTAAATGGAGTTTCTCTTGAAAAATCATAAAAGAATCCATTTTCTATAACCGGCCCAATTGTAACTTTAGTTTCCGGGTATAGTTCTTGAACAGACATAGCCATTACATGCGCAGCGTCGTGCCTAATAAGTTCTAATTTAGTCTGATCCATAAAAATATTTATTATGCATATTAGCCTCTTAAAGCAAGGTTATTCTTAACTTCATCAATAGTAATATCGCTAATACTGTCTTTTTTTAAGGTATTAACTTTAGATCCAACAAGCTGGGTAATATTCGGGTTGGTATGACTTGAGAGAAGCCAGGTAACTGGACACCCTACTGCTGCTGCAATAAATGTGGGACCTGAGTCATTTCCAATCGCTCCAATTGCTTTGCTTGCAGTAGTTGCAAGACAATCTAAATCTTGATCTGAAAAATCTATTATTGCTGGTGCTAATGATTTAATTTTTTTAAGCTCATCACCTTCAGATTTAGACTGTCCTAAAATTATAGAATCTATATTTTTTTCTTTTAAAAAATTTGCTAATTCTGCAAATTTTTCTGCTGGCCATCTTTTATGTTTATGTTGTGGTGATGATCCGGGTAGTAAAATTACAAAATTATTATTGGGTAATCCAATCATGTCATTTTTTATCATCCAGCTAATATCAGGTTTTTCATAAACGTTAATATTCATTAACTTTAGTTGATTACTTATTCTATCCTTTATTGGAATACTTTCAAAATTCTCTGGATGATATTTAAATTTTCCACCTCTTCGATTACCAGACCATATTATTTTAGAATTAAATAAGATTAAAAAAAAATGATAAATTGAAGTTCTATCAGAATTTTGTAAATCAAATACGATATCAAATTTATTAAAGGTGATTTTTAAAATTATTTTTATCCATAAATCTATTCTTAAAAATGACGGTCTATTTTCATAAATAATCTCATCAACAAAAGTGATTTTATCTGAAAAAAAATTAAATTTTTTGTCAGTTAAAAGTGTGATCTTACTTTCTGGATATTCATTTCTAATGGATTTTAGTGAACCAGTAATTTGAATTAAATCACCTAGCGCGCCATGTTTGATGATAAGTATATTATTACTCATTATATATTTAAGACTTTATTATAAATTTCTAATGTTTTTTCACACATATTATCATCTGTAAAATTATCCAATATAACTTTACGTCTTTTAATTTGATAATCATCTTTGATGTATATTTTACTTGATACTGCTTTAATAATTGAATCGCCTAGTTCTTCTGAGTTTGTTGGAGAATACAGAAACCCAGATAAGCCATCAATAATTGTTTCTATATGTCCTCCATGATTAGAAGCTATGATTACCTTCCCCATTGCTTGAGCCTCCACTGGTATTCTTCCAAATGCCTCTGGATCTGTTGCGCAAGATAAAACAATATCAGCTAAAGAGTAAATCAAGTTCATTTCTTTTGAAGGTCCTATAAATTTAATTTGATTTTCTAGATTTAATTTTTTTACTTTAATTAATAAATTATTTTTTAACTTTAGGTTATCAGCTGGGCCAACAAATATTAATTCAAAATCATCGCTAGATTTATCTCTTAAATATGCCATAGCTTCAATTGCCACATTATGACCTTTCCATCCTGATATCCTGCCTGGTAAAACTAATTTGATAGATTTAGATTTGATAGAATGCTCTTTTATAAAATTCTCAACTTTTACCTGATCTGTTTTTGATGGATCTAAATATATAACATCAATACCTCTAGGAATTACTGAAATATTTTTTTTAGAATATGAATATTTATTTATTATTTCATTATAAATAAATTCTGAGATAGCGATAATATAATCACTTCTTACCATTATAGAGTTATAAAATTTCTTTATCTTGTTATTAAAGTTATAGGTTCCATGGAAAGTTGTAACAAATTTAACTTTTGTTAGTTTAGACGCAAAGTAACAACTCCAAGCTGGCGCTCTGCTTCTCGCATGAATAATATTAATATTATTTTTTTTAACTATCTTTAGTATTCTAAAAATATTGATTATCATCGTTATTGGATTTTTAGAGTTAACTGGCATTATATCAACGATAGATCCATTTTTTTCTAAATGTTCAATACGATAACCTGAAGAAGTAATTATATTTGAAGTAAATCCATGCTTAGTTAAAAAGTTTGCTACATCAAAACAACCTTGTTCTGCTCCACTTATATTAAGCGTTGGAATAACTTGTAAAATGTTAGGCTTTTCTTGCATATCCAAATTAATATTATTTATATATAAGATAGTAAATCATTATGTCAGATACTTCACAATATTTTAAGTCTTCATATAGCGATAAGATTGCCTATAAAATAAATCAGACTGAATCAGAAACAACTATATTCTTCTTTGGAGGCTATGCGTCAACTATGACTGGCATCAAGGCCACAAGTCTTAATCAATGGACACAAAAACAGAAAATAAACTTTGTTAGATTTGACTATTCTGGACACGGAGAATCAGGTGGAAGTTTTCAAGATGGGACAATAACTAAATGGTTAAATGAGGCAGAGGAAGTATTTCATAAATTTAAAACGAAAAAAAATATTATAATTGGTTCTAGCATGGGTAGCTGGATATCATTACTTCTCACAAAAAAGAATAGTGATATTAATGGTTTTGTAGGTATAGCTTCAGCGCCAGATTTTACTATTAGCCAATGGTTGAAGCTAGATGCCAATCAACAAAATGAATTTATTGAAAAAGGTTCAATTTTATTTCCTGATGATGATTATGGAGACTATGAAGTTTCTTATAAATTTGTAAACGATGGATTTAATAACGTATTGTTAGATAAAAAGATTGATATAAGTTGTCCAATAAGATTATTACACGGAAGACTAGATAAAGTTGTTCCATTTACTGTATCTGAAAAAATTATTGAGAAAGTGCTAAGCGAGGATAAAGATTTAAAAATTATTGAAGATGGTGACCATAGCCTTTCAAGAGAAAGTGATTTAAATATCTTGTTCGAGCAAATTAAGTATTTTATCTAAAAAAAATTATGACTACAAAACTTAGAACTGAAATAAATAATTATGTCTTACTTATATTTTTAGGGGCAGTCTGGGCAGCGTCTTTTGTTGCAATTAAATTTTCAAATGAAATTTTTAATCCTATAGAGGTTGGCTTTTATAGAACGGCAATCGGTGCTTTTTTTTTATTCTGTGCGGTAAAATTTAGAGGGGGAAATATAACGCTATTTAGTGAAAACACTCGATTGTATAGCTTAATTGGTTTTTTGAATGCCTCAATTCCATTTACCTTACTTCCATACGGACTAATAACATTACCTAGCAATATTGGTGTAATTATTCTGTCCGCAAATCCATTCTTAGCATTGGTGCTTGCACATTTTTTTACTTTAGATGAAAAACTATCTATTAGAAAAGTTATTGGCAGCGTCATTGGTTTTTCAGGCGTGGTATTTGCAGTGGGAATGGAAATTTTGGTTAGTGATTTAAATTCACTAATTTCAGCATTGGCCATTTATATTGGTGCATCTAGTTATGTAGTATCCAATTTAATTATAAGAAGAATATCTCATTTACCATCCGATATGGTAACAATGAATACTTTGTTCTGGGGAAGTATATGGCTATTACCTCTAGTGATAATATATGGAAATCTTCAAAATATTGAATTCTCTTCTACACCAGTCCTTGCAATAATTTATTTAGGTGTAATACCAACAGGATTGGCATTTAGCTTGCGCCAGATTCTAATTCGTAATGCCGGGTCCACATTTATGATGCAAGTAGGCTATATAATTCCTATCTTTGGAGTATTCTATGGTTGGCTGTTTCTCGGTGAAAAAATTGGATATTTTCTAATCATTTCCGTAGTGCTGGTACTTACAGGAATAGGAATTAGTAGAATAAGAGTATCTGCAAAAACTATAAATTAATCAAAACCAATAGCACCTAATCAATTTAGGGATAATTTAAACCGTCTTTTTTTAGCTCATCAATCAATTCATTGAATCGGTCCTGACCAAAAAAAAACATGTCCTTATAGACAGTCAATGGAACTCCATGATGGCCTATTGATAGTTGCTCATTTTGATTATTCTCAATTTCTTTAATGATTTCTTTCTCATTAATCTTTGAAAAATTTCTTATCTCTTCTAAATCTACTCCTAATTTTGCACAAATAGAAAATAAATGATTATCTTTATGCCAATCTTTTTTACCGCCAAAGATTGAATTTGAAATTTCATATGCAAATTCAATTCCTAGATTTTTATTACACATAGACTGTCCTAAATGACATAGATCAAAAATTAATGGCTGATTATTAGATATCTTCCCAGTTAATATATTTTGATTAATTGGGTCTGGCTTTGGTGCTTTAAATTTCATTCCAAGTTTTTTTGCCTGTGAAAAATAATCAAATATTTTTGGAATAAAGTAGGTGAATGCATTCTTACCTTGAAAAAAATGTGGTTCTCTAATTGCTAGTGGATATACAAGTTTAAAATTTATATTTACACCATAAACATCTCTTAGCTCTAAGACTCTTGGTAAAATAAAATATGAATAAGGACTTCTAAATGAAAAATAAAGATCTACTGAAAACATATCGTGACTACATAATTATATTTTTTATACTTATTTCAAAAATTAAATCTTTCATCGTTTTTGAATCAATTTTATTTAGCGCCTCTAGTATCGCAAAAATACTAAAGTCATCTAGTTCATTAAATTTTTTATCACCGTTTAAAATTAATATCAATAAAGCTGCCTCACCTATATTGCTATTTGAAGCATTTTTTAAATACTCTATTACCCTAATATTTGGGACTATGGCTGACACCTTATTAAGCTTACTTTTTGATTTCCAATAATTTGGAAATCTAATATCAGTTGTAATTTCAATATATTTTACAATAATATTTTTATTAATTTCCGAAATTTCACTACTTACAATAATATTATCTATAAACTTTTTGTTTAATTTTGTGGTTGGGGTTTCTGTATTTAAATGTAAGTAATATTCAATTAATGCATATTCAATATTCAATGTCTTATTAAACTGAATTATCTTGCCCCATTCTCTACATCTGTCGTTATCATTATTTAATATAAGCAAAATACATATATCTAAAGCTTGATTTGCATACTCATTTTTTGGCTGAATTACTTTTATTTTATCATAGATAAGGGCATAAGAGGCGTAAAGCATATCACTTGCTCTCATTTCATCTATAAAATTAGATGTAAGATTAGCAAGAGATTTTTGATCAGAGCTATTCCTTATTTGAGAGAATAGGAAAACTCTTTTTTCTAAGTCGTTTTTTGCATTTTTATACTCAATAGTAGTAAAAATACTATTGTCACTAAGGTATCTCTTATAATTATTTAATAAAATATCTGATTTTAAAATATTTTTTTGAACTAGCTCTTCTGTAATTCTAATTTTTTTTTCTATATTTTTTAAATTGGATAAGGCATAATATTTTTTTATACTCATATCACTTTCAAGACTTATTAGTTTTGAAAAATCTATATTTTTATTATTTAAAAGATTTAATTTTAAGAGATCTATAAATTTAATCTTTTTTAAATCTATTTCTTGTCCATTAATATATGAATTTACAATATATAAAAATTCTTTATCAATTTGTCCTTGCTCTTGTAATAAAGAAAGTAATAAATCTGTTGCAGGTAAGTTATTTGACATTGCTTTGCAAAAAGTTTGATAAATAAGTTTAGTTTTTGTTTCTTTAAACTTATTCAATAGTTTTTTTACACAAACTTTTTTATGATCACCCAATATTAGATGATGATTTATGTAGTTTACAAACTCGTAATCAGTCCAATCATCTTGGCTAATTTGATCTAAAATTCTCTTAACGATATTATCATTTTGATTCTGCAGGTAATATTCTACCTTTAAGTCTAAGAAACTCTGATTTGAGATTTTATTTTTTTTTGGTGGAGTTGAAATAGTGAGTAATGTTTTATCTAAGAGATTGGAAACACTATTAGTTTGATAATGACTTGAAAGTTGATCTATTAAGTATTTAACGCTTTCAAATTCAGAATTTTCCCATATTGCTGGATTAAAACCATTGCTAGTTTGATCATAAAAACCAATTGTATCATAGGCTGAATAATCAATATCTGTTTGCGAGATGATAGATTGGTCTGCTTCAGGCTTAATATCTTCATTTGGTATAATATTTTCGTCTATATTGTCTACTTCATCATCACTGGCCCATATTTCTAATGGCTCGGACATAATAGTTTCAGCAAAAATACTAGTGAAACTAAGAAAAAAAATAATTACTATCGAAAATATATGGGTCATGTATAATGATTTTACAGGGTAATAATACTTTAAGCTATTTAACATATTTATAATTATATTTAACAAATAATAGAAACACTGTGAAATCAATTCACATTAAATAATGTCAAAATTAAGCCCTTCTAACAACAAAAATAATATAGTGCTAATTGGCCATATGGGCTCTGGCAAGTCAACTCTTGGCTCACATCTTGCAAAAAAAATAAATTATAAATTTATTGATACCGATGAAACAATTATTGAAGAAATTAATATGTCTATAAGTGAATTTTTTGAAAAATATGGTGAAAAAAAGTTTAGGGATTTAGAGGAAAAAACTATCTTAAAATTACTAGAACACAATACCCAGCATGTTATGGCTTTTGGCGGCGGTGCTTTTCAGAGTACAAAAATTCGCAGCAATGTAAAAAAAAGCGCAGTATCTGTGTGGCTCAAATGTGATTTAAAAATTTTAACTGCAAGATGTATAAAAAAAAGTAACCGACCATTATTGAAAAACAAAGATACAAAAATTGTATTAAAGGAATTAAATAAATTACGAATAGATAATTTTTCTAGAGCAAATCATATTTTTGATGTTTCAAAGAAAACAAAGTCTAAATTAACAACTGAAATAATTAATGAATTAAATATTTATGAAAACAATTAGATTAAAAAATAAACAAATTGATTATCCGATCTTAATAGGTAGTAATCTCTATAAAGATATTGGAAAAATTTGTAAGAAATATTTAGAAAAAAATAGAGTTTTCATTGTATGTGATATTACTATTTATAATTTATATAAAGATGAAATACATACTTCATTTAAGAAAACAAAAATTGAATGTGTATTCATACCAATAGGGGTAAGTGAGAAGAAGAAAAATATTAATACTGTGGCAAGTTTATCATCAAAAATTATAGCTCATAGTGTTGATCGAAAAGATACAATTATTGCTTTAGGGGGAGGTATTCTTGGAGATATTGTTGGTTTTACTGCAAGTATAATATTACGTGGTATAAATTATATACAGCTACCTACAACTTTACTATCTCAGGTAGATTCATCTGTTGGAGGGAAAACTGGAGTAAATAATATTTATGGAAAAAATCTATTAGGCTCATTCTATCAACCTAAGCTTGTAATTATTGACACTAATGTACTAAAAACTCTTCCAAAAAGGGAATTGCTAGCTGGGTATGCGGAAATTATTAAATATGGAATTATCAAAGATACTAAATTTTTTCAGTGGCTTCAGAAGAATGGTAAAAAAGTTATTGAAGGTAATACCAATGCAAGAATATATGCAATCTATAGAAGCTGTATTAACAAATCACAAATTGTTGAGGCTGATGAAAAAGAGCATGGAATAAGAGCACTTTTAAACCTTGGTCATACATTTGGGCATGCTATTGAATCTTTAAATAATTATAAAAAAAATATTATACATGGTGAAGCGGTATCGATAGGTATTATTATTGCTACAAAATTATCCTATGTAGAAGGACATATTAATAAAATAACTTGTGATAAAATAATTAATCACTTTGTTGAAATAGGGTTAAAAATAAGTATGCCTAAAAACCTAAAAAAAATTACTCCTAAAAAATTTATTTCTGAAATGATTAAGGACAAAAAAACAGTAAATAAAGAAATCACCTTAATTTTGATTAAAAGGATAGGAGAAGCTTTTATCCAAAAAAAATATTCTCAGAATAAACTTATTAAATTATTTACGGAGATAACAACATAGTATGTTTTTTGACATAGTAATTTTATCAATATCTATATTAATTCTCTTAGTACTTTCTGCATTTTTTTCAGGTTCTGAAACTGCCTTAACAGCTAGTACAAGAAGTCGTCTTACAGGATTAAATATCAAAGGTAATAAAAATGCACAAATTGCAATAAAACTTTTAAATGACAAGGAATCACTTATTGGAGCAATTTTATTGGGTAATAATCTTGTTAATATTTTAGCTTCTGCCCTAGCAACAAGTTTATTAATAAAAATGTTTGGTGATTCGGGTGTAGCTTACGCAGTATTAATAATGACGGTTCTAATTGTTATATTTGCTGAGATACTTCCAAAAAGTTATGCTATTTCAAATTCTGAAAAGATGGCATTAACAGTTAGCCCAATCATTAGGCCGTTTGTATTTTTTCTTTCTCCAATTACTTGGGTCATGGAAAAAATAGTTCATGGAATTTTAAGTATTTTAGGAATGAATTATGTAAAAAATAGTCGATCATTATCTGTTCAAGATGAAATTCGTGGAACAGTTGATCTTCATCATAAAGAGGGTCGTCTCTATAAATTTGACAAGGACATGGTTAAAGGAATTTTAGATCTATCTATTATTGGCATTGAAGATGTTATGGTGCATCGAAGTAATATGTTCACTGTTAATATTGATGATAATGCAGATACTATCATAAGCACTGTTATCAATAGTCCCTACACTAGAATTCCTGTCTGGCAAAATGATGCTGAAAATATTATTGGAATAATACATGCTAAAAATTTATTAAGACTAATTAGTATAAAAAAAGATAAGCCAATCCTGAATGTAGACATTAAAAAAACATTGCTTGAACCGTGGTTCGTACCAGAAACAACTACATTAAAGGAGCAATTACAAATGCACTTAAATAAACGAACTAAATTAGCTATCATAGTTGATGAATATGGTGCCTTGATGGGCATGCTCAGTTTGGAAGATATAATTGAAGAAATTGTTGGAGATATAAGTGACGAGCATGATGTCATCGTGAAAGGTGTCAATGTTAATTCTGATGGAAGCTTTGATATAAATGGCAATGTAGAAATTAGAGATTTAAATAGAGAGTATGGATGGGAGTTACCGGATAATGAGGCCAATACTCTATCGGGCTTAATTATTCATGAATCAAGATCTTTTCCAAAAGCAGGGCAAAAGTTTAATTACTACGGATTTCAATTTGAAATTTTAGATACTAAGAATAATCAAATATCACTTCTCAAGATCTTGAGTGCTCAGTAACTCAAACTCATTAATAGAATAAAGCTTCAATACTATTGCATGTACATGATCTTTCAGCTCTTCTTTAAGAATTTTATGAACCAATCTTTCTCGATAAATTTTACTTATATCCACAAAAGCTTCTGATGCAATGATGAGTTTTATATGAGAATAATCAGTGCGGTTATTTGTTTCATGATGTCGATGTTGCTCAGAAAAATTAATTAACTTAAAATAAAAAGGATTGATATTATTTTTTATTTTTTTTGTTATTATGTTTTCAATGTTCATTAGTTTATATTAATTTATTCTATATTTTATGACACAGCAAAAATGTAATAGTCCTGAATGTAATCTTTTCGCAGAGTATAAGGCGCCAGTTTCACCTGATAACCTTAGACAGTATCAATGGTTTTGCTTGCAGCATATCAAAGAATATAACAAAAACTGGAATTATTTTGAGAATATGAGTGCCGATGAAATAGAGACTTTCATCGAAAATGATATCATTGGTCATAGAAAAACTCAAAAAATTGGTGCTACAAATAGTGATTTTTTTAGCAAAACTAACAAAATAAGGGAGAAATTATTTAATTCTTTTGATGAGATTGGAAATCAAGAATTTAGCTCTACATTGTTGGGAAACGAATATATTAATGCATTGGCTGAACTAAATATTGATGATAAAAGTGCACCCTTAGAAGTTATAAAGAGAAAGTTTAAAGATATTGTTAAACAATTACACCCTGATACTGCTGGCTATAAAGAAGAAAATATTGAAAAGTTAAAAAAAGTTTTAGAATCTTATAAAATAATAAAAAACCATTATGAACGATTTAAATCAAAATAATCAAACTACTCCAGACATATCTATTTCTGTTAATAAGGCGTTTGGAATAGACACCAACTTACATGTTGATGGATTTTCTCAAAATTCAGCATACGTTCCAGAAATAGATTCTAATTATTGTTTTGATAAAGCAACCACTATGGCAATTTTGTCAGGTTTCAAATACAACAGAAGAGTTATGGTTCAGGGATATCATGGAACAGGGAAATCAACTCACATAGAGCAAGTTGCAGCAAGGCTTAATTGGCCATGTGTAAGAGTCAATCTAGATAGTCATGTAAGTAGAATAGATTTAATCGGCAAAGATGCTATAGTTCTAAAGGATGGAAAACAAATTACGGAATTTCAAGATGGAATTCTTCCTTGGGCAATTCAAAATAATACTGCTTTAGTTTTTGATGAGTATGATGCAGGTCGTCCAGATGTTATGTTCGTAATCCAAAGAATTCTTGAATCTGAAGGAAAATTTACTCTACTTGATAAGAATAGAGTGATAAAACCTCATCCAGCATTTAGGTTGTTCGCAACGACTAACACTGTTGGCTTAGGAGATACAAGTGGCCTATATCATGGAACACAACAAATTAATCAAGGGCAAATGGATCGATGGAATATTGTTACTGCATTAAATTATCTTGATAATAAAAAAGAAAAAGAAATTATACTTTCAAAAGTAAAAAATTATAATACACCTGATAGAGAGGAAACTATTGAACTCATGATTAAAGTTGCTGATCTTTCAAGAAAAGGTCTTGTAAATGGAGATATTTCTACGGTTATGAGTCCAAGAACTGTATTAACTTGGGCTGAAAATGCTGAAATATTTGATTTTAATATAGCCCTATCATTTAAACTAACTTTTTTAAATAAATGTGATGATAGTGAAAAACCTATTATCGCTGAATATTATCAAAGATGTTTTGGTGAAGATCTAATGAATATTCAATCTGATATAACTCTTACTTAAGTGAAAGAAGATACTCTAGATAGTTTTAAAAGAGCTCTTTCTTCTACTGTTAAGGCAATTGCAGAAGATAAGGAACTTGAAGTTGTTTTTGGTAGCAACTCCTCTTCCACAGAAGATAAGATTGTTCTTCCAGAAATTAATAATGTTTTTGATTTAGATAACATCTCTAGTATTAGAGGTATGGCCGATAATGAGGCTCTAATACACAAGTATAGAAATAGCGATACATATAGTAAATTCTTACCTAATAAAGAAAAGAATAGAAAAATTTATGAATCTTTAGAGAATAGCCGCATTCAAATTTTAGGTAGTAAGCATATGCGAGGTGTAAAATCTAATCTTTTGAGTTTATATGAAAAAACCTGCAATGAAAAAAATTATTCAAATGTAACGGGTCAATCTGATTTAGATATTGAAAATGCTTTAGAAATATATTTAAAGAAAAAAACAAATGCTAATTTAATTCCTAAAAGTGCTTCTCATGCACTATCATATTGGAATAAATGGCTTGATTCAAAAATAGGAAATTCAATTGAAGGGTTGCTTGAGAATATAGATGATCAAGAACAATTTGCTCAGCTAGCTAACAAATTAATTTTAGATTTAAAACTTTATGATACAAATGAAAATAAAGATGAATCAGAGGATGATAACAAGGGTCAGCAAACTGAGGAACTAGACAATCCAGATATTGATGAAACTGAAAGTCAGTCTTCTATGAGTGACGATGATATGGAAAATACTGAAGAAGAAGTTCAATCTGAAGAGAGTGAGTTGCCAGTAGACGAAAATAATGAAGAAATGCAGGATCTAGAAGATGACAGTTCTGAAAATATTAAACCTCAGTATAAAGAGAGTAAATCTGTAGAAACTATATTGAGTGAATACAACGTTTATTCTAGTCAATTTGATGAAGTTATTACTGCACTAGACTTGTGTGAAGATGAGGAATTAAACAGACTAAGAAAATATTTAGACCTACAGCTGAAATCTTTTCAAACAATAATTTCACGTCTTGCAAATAGATTGCAGAGAAAGTTATTGGCAAAACAAAATAGAAGTTGGGAATTTAATATTGAAGAAGGTATTCTCGATACTTCAAGACTCACCCGGGTTATAACTGATCCTTTCTATTCTCTTTCTTTTAAAAAAGAAAAGGACACTGATTTTAAAGATACAGTCGTGTCGTTATTAATTGATAATTCTGGCTCGATGCGAGGCAGGCCTATTACTGTTGCCGCTATGAGTGCTGACATACTTGCACGCACTTTGGAAAAATGTGGAGTAAAAGTTGAGATACTTGGATTTACAACAAAAGCTTGGAAAGGTGGAAAAAGTAGAGAAAGTTGGATGCAAAACAATAAACCTCCTTCTCCTGGTCGATTAAATGATTTGAGACATATTATTTATAAAGCTGCAGATGAGCCCTGGAGAAGAGCTAAGAAAAACCTTGGCTTGATGATGAGAGAAGGGCTTCTAAAAGAAAATATCGATGGTGAAGCTTTGTTATGGGCACATAAACGTCTTCAGAATAGGTATGAAGCTAGAAAAATATTAATGGTTATTTCGGATGGTGCGCCTGTGGATGATAGTACACTGTCTGTAAATTCTGGAAATTATCTTGAAAAACATTTAAGAGGTGCAATAAGTTGGATAGAAAATAAATCTAACGTTCAGTTACTTGCGGTTGGAATAGGCCATGATGTTACAAGGTATTATAAGAAAGCGGTGACTATAGTAGATGCTGAACAACTTGCAGATGTAATGACTGAGCAATTAGTAGATCTATTTGAAGAATATCCAGTCAAAAAAAGAGGATCTTTAAATTAAGATTTAAGCGACAGCTGTTTTTTTAAGAAGGCTTTTTCTAACTACTTTTGCTTTTTGAGAAAGTTTACTATTTTTCACTTTAAGTAAATATTCATCGATACTTCCATACTTAGCAACTGTTCTTATTGAGGAAGCGGCTACTGACAGTCTCACATTCTTATTAAGTAGTTCACTTCTAAAAGTTACTGATTGAATATTTGGAATAAACTTACGTTTAGTCCTATTCTTAGCCTTACTAACGTTATGGCCAAACTGTACTTTTTTTCCTGTTAAATCACATGCTCTTGTCATAGATGAAGTGTAATAATGACTGAAAGACGATATGTCAATAAATAGTTATTTTTTACCCAAAAATGTATCAATAATTGTCTTAGAGGCGGAATAAAATCCAGTTTCGCCGCTAATAATTCTCTGAACTTCATTTTCAATTAGTCCAGGAATACCATTCTCCTTGCTTAACTGAAGTAGAATTTTATTTCTAACCTCTTCTTCAAGCCAATAGGCCAGTTGATTTTCCCTTCTACTTTCAAATCTATTATTTGATTTGTTAAATTCAACAATTTTATTGAAAGAATTAAGTACCTCATCCATACCTTTGTTCTCAATTGAAGAGACTAAAACTACTTGTGTTTCTAGCTCATTATTATCTTTATTGTAAAAACTTAAAGCAGATTTGTAATCTGAGGCTGTTCTTGATGCTTGCGAAGCTAAATCACCATCATTTTTATTGACTATAAAAATATCTGCATATTCTGTTATGCCCTTCTTTATTCCTTGAAGTTCATCGCCAGATCCTGGTCCAACAATTAATGTAAAAATATCAACAAGATTAGCAGCTGTTATTTCTGACTGTCCAACACCAACAGTTTCAATAAAAATATAATCATAGCCTGCAGCATCTAAAATTATAGCTGCCTCTCGAGTTCCTACGGCAATACCACCTAATGATCCTCTGGATGGAGTTGAGCGAATAAATGTATTTTCATTTTTAGAAATTTCACTCATTCGAGTTTTATCACCTAAGATAGAGCCGCCTGTAAAATTTGAAGATGGATCAATAGCGAGTACTCCCAACTTAAAATTTTTATTAACTATATGTGAACCAAATGATTCTATAAATGTAGATTTACCAACACCTGGTGGACCTGAAAAACCGACTCTTATAGCATGACCAGGTGATTTTATAAGTGCAGATATTAATTCATGACTATGATTAATATCTTCTTCCCTAGAAGACTCAACAAGAGTAATTGCTTTGGCAATTGCAGCTCTCTCTCCTGCTATAATTCTATCTCTAAGATTTATCATAAAATCAAATTAATTAGTGTTTTTTTGATATAAGCTTTATCACTTCTTCAGCAGAAACTAGAATACTAGTTCCTGGTCCAAAAATTGCTGAAACATTATTATCATATAAGAATTGATAATCTTGTTCAGGTACTACTCCTCCAACAAAGACTATTATTTTATTATTTTTATCTATTGCGTTAAGACTCTTCATTAATTCTGGAACTAAAGTTCTATGGCCTGCGGCAAGTGTAGATACACCAATAGCATGAACATCATTTTCAATTGCATCTTTTGCTACATCTTTTGGTGATTGAAATAGAGGCCCCATATCAATATCAAAGCCTAAATCAGCAAACGAAGTTGCAACAATTTTAGCGCCTCTATCATGACCATCTTGTCCCATTTTAACAATCAGAACTCTTGGCCTTCTTCCATTTTCTTTTTCAAAAGTATCAATTTTATTTTGTATTTCCATAAACTTTTCATCTTTCTCAAAAAACTTTCCATAGACCCCTGAAACACCTACGTTTGTAGCATAATGTCGACCGAAAGCATCTTCAAGTGCTTTTGAAACTTCACCCACAGTACCTCTAGCTCGCATTGCCTCAATGCTTAAAGCAAGTAAGTTACCAGAGTTATTTTTTGCTGCTTCAGTAATTCTACTAAGATGACCTTCTAAAATTTTACTATCTCTTTCTATTTTTAAAGTAGTAATTTTTTTTATCTGATCTTCTCTAACTTTTTCATTATCTATAACCAACACATCAATTTTAGGTTCCTTAGGATTTTTATACTTATTGACACCAACTACTACTTGTTTCCCACTATCAATTTTTGCTTGTTTTTTAGTTGCTGATTCTTCGATGCTCAGCTTAGGCATTCCAGCTGCAACAGCTTTGGTCATTCCCCCAAATTCTTCAACTTCCTCAATAATTTTCCAAGCAGCAGAACATATATCTTCTGTTAGTTTTTCAACAAAGTATGATCCTGCTAATGGATCAACAGTGTTCGTTACCCCTGTTTCATTTTGAAGAATTAACTGAGTGTTTCTTGCAATTCTTGATGAAAACTCAGTTGGTAAAGCAATTGCTTCATCAAATGAATTTGTATGAAGACTTTGAGTTCCTCCCAATACAGCTGATAAAGCCTCATAGGAAGTTCTTACAATATTATTGTAGGGATCTTTTTCAGTCAAAGAAACTCCTGAGGTTTGACAATGAGTTCTCAAAGTTAAAGACTTTTCATTAGTTGCACCAAAGTCTTGCATAATTTTAGCCCATAATGTTCTTGCTGCTCTAAGTTTTGCTATTTCCATAAAAAAATCAGTCCCAATAGCAAAAAAGAACGAAAGTCTTGGAGCAAAATCATCAACAGCTAACCCCTTTGATAGCGCCGCCCTAACATATTCCATACCATCCGCTAATGTAAAAGCTAATTCTTGAACATTATTAGCTCCTGCTTCCTGCATATGATATCCAGATATAGAAATAGAGTTAAATTTTGGCATTTCTTTAGCAGTATATTCAATTATATCTGCCACTAATCTCATGGATGGCTCTGGCGGGTAAATATAAGTATTACGAACCATAAATTCTTTTAGAATATCGTTTTGAATTGTTCCTGATAAAACCTTCCTATCAAGACCTTGTTCTTCGCCTGCTACAATAAATGCTGCAAGCACTGGAAGAACAGCACCATTCATAGTCATTGATACTGACATCTTGTCTAGTGGAATTCCATCAAACAAAATTTTCATATCTTCTACACTATCAATTGCCACTCCAGCTTTACCAACATCACCCATTACTAATTCATCATCTGAGTCATAACCTCTGTGAGTTGGTAAATCAAAAGCAACTGAAAGACCCATTTGCCCGGCTTCTAGATTTTTTCTATAAAATTTATTTGACTCTTCTGCGGTAGAAAATCCAGCATACTGTCTGACTGTCCAAGGTCTATTTGTATACATAGAAGCTTTTGGTCCACGAGTGTAAGGCCACTCGCCGGGAAGAGTTTGAATATCGTTGAATGTATAGCCTAGTAAATCTTCTTTGGTATATAGAGGGTTGATATTAATACCTTCATCAGTCTCATGAAAGAACTGTTTAGAAGTCTCAATTTTTACTTCTTTAGAAAATTTTTTTTCCCAATCACTAAGTCTTTTACTTTTATCTTTTTTCATTTTGTCTTTATATGGAACATTGATAATTTGTTATATATAGTTTATTAAATATATTGTGTAATAGAATATTAATAGAACATACGATGTTAGTGATTCGATCCTCATTTCTACCTGATTTGTTCTATACTTTATGCTATATATAGTAACTAATAATAACACCTATACAATTTAATAGAGCAAAATGTTTGATAAATTAAAGACTTTTTTTGATAAAAAAACTGAAATTTCAGAATTTAGTTTTGATTCTGACAAAATTGCTATTGTCGCGCTTCTAATATCAACTGCAAAATATGATGGAAATTTTGATGATTCTGAAAAAATTGAAATTCAGAAATTAATAGAAAGTTATTTTTCTTTATCAAGCCAAAATACTGGTGATCTTTTTAAAGCTGCAGAAAGAATCGAAAGTGAAGCTAATGATTTACAGCAGTTTACAAGATCTTTAAATGAAGTGCTAAATGAAGAAGAAAAACTAACAATTATGGAATTGATTTGGAAGATTGTTATGGCAGATGGCATTATAGATAATTATGAGGAAAATCTGGTAAGGCGATTAAGCGGTCTTTTATATTTACAGGATAAAGACATAGGAAATATAAAAAATAAATTGATCAATGACATACATAGTTAATGACAAATGTATAAAATGCAAATTTACAGACTGCGTAGATGTCTGTCCTGTTGATTGCTTTTACGAAGGCGAGAATATGCTCGTAATAAATCCAGATGAGTGTATAGATTGTGGAGTTTGCGAACCTGAATGCCCAGTAGATGCAATTGTCTCAGATACTGAAGAAGGTGCTGTAGATTGGATTGAGTTAAATGATAAATATTCAAGGGTATGGCCCAATATAAATGAAACAAAAGAGCCCCTCCCTGATGCAAATAAACATGAGAATGAAGAAGGCAAATTTAATAAGTATTTTTCACTAAATATAAAATAATAATTGAGGTAAATATGAAAAAAGAAAAAATAAATAAATCAAAAAAGAATGTGTCTATAAAAAAAGTTAACAAGAAAACGGCCGCTAAAGAAAAGATAGTAACAAAAAAAGTCGCTAAAAAGACAGCGGTTAAGAATGAAGCTACTAAAAAGAAAGTAGTTAAAAAGACAGCGGTTAAGAATGTAGCTACTAAAAAGAAAGTAGCTAAAAAGAAAGTATCTAAAAAGACAGTAGTTAAGAAAAAAGTAGTTAAGAAAAAAGTAGTTAAGAAAAAAGTAGTTAAGAAAAAAGTAG
>CAJJBM010000028.1 GCA_905182445.1 Pelagibacteraceae bacterium AG-422-B15
TTGAAGAAAGTATTGCTCAGGAAATTAAAATTAATAAGAATTAATTACTTTGGTAAGAATATATTCTGAAGAGTTTCAATAATGCTATACTTAATATACAACATCTCTACTGGGTCAATTTTATTGAAGTGATCAATGCCTAAGGCTGATACTATAAATAATATAAGAATAATAATGGCAATCTTGTCTCGAGATGATTTCTTCTTTTCTTTATAAACAGCTGGTAAATTTTTATCGGATTGAGGGTCTCTTTTTTCTAACACCTTTCTAGAATCAAGTACAGATTCATTGTTTTCGAAGCCTGCATTATCTTGAAACCAAGAGAAGTTACAGCGGGCACATCGTACCTGTCTTCCCTTGCTTAATTGAACTGGATCAACAAGGTATTTTGCTTCGCATGAAGAACAAGAAATAATCATAAAATATTTAGTTAAATTTATATTTTTAGAATAATCTATTATTTTATATGATACATCAAATTAATAAAAAAAACTTATATATATCATTTTTTTTGATGGTGCTTTTAGTAATAGTTCATTTTACTTACTATCTATCACAAATTTCTAGCACAGCTAATCGAGATAACACCTTTGTTAATACTGATGGGATTGTTGTATTGACTGGTGATAAAAATAGAATTTCAGAGGGTATTAATATTTTAAAAAAAAACTCAAGTCAAAGATTACTTATTTCAGGGGTGAATAAAAAAATTAGTAATTCAGTGATAAAATCACTTTATGCTAATGACACAGAAACTAAGCAACTATTTAATTGCTGTATAGATTTTGATAAAATTTCAACAAATACGTTTGAAAATTCAAGAGAAACTTATTTTTGGGCAAGAGATCAAAACTTAAAAACTTTATTAATTGTTACTTCATATTACCATATACCAAGAGTGAAATTAGAATTTTCAAGATTTTTTCAGAAAGATTCCTTATACTATAAATCAGTGAAAGTTGCTAAAGATGATGAGTCAGACATTTCAATTGAAATAATTAGAAAAATAATTTTTGAATATATTAAGTATTTAAGAACGTCTCTAAGTTTTTTGGTTAAAATATAATATGTTGTTTATTAGATCATTATTATCAAATCTATTTTTTTATTTTTTTATTATAGGATCTCTATTTATTGCACTTTTTGCTTTTATATTGCCTCGATCAATAATTTTTTGGTTAATTCGATTCCAGTCTATACACACATTAATTAACTTAAAATATTTAGTAAATTTAAAAGTAGAGTTTAGAGGCACAGAGAATATACCGAAGTTTAGGAAGTATTTAATTGCCTCAAAACATCAGTCATTGGCTGAGGGGGTACTCTTAAACTATGCAATTAAAAACCCAAGTATTGTTGCAAAAAGAGAACTATTATATATTCCAATAGTTGGGCTCTGTTTTAAAAAAGCAAATTTTATTTATGTTAATAGGACTAAGGGCGAAACATCCATTGAAACATTGGTAAGGAAATCAAAAATAAGTATGGAAAAAGATCCAAGGCCCCTTTTAATTTTTCCAGAAGGTACAAGAACTCCCATAGGTGAAATAAAGCCTTATAAATATGGTATTACTGCATTATACAAAGAGTTAGGTGTTCCTTGTTTACCAGTAGCAGTAAATACAGGGTATTTTTGGCCTCGAAGGAAATTTTTAAGATATCCAGGTAAAATGGTAATTGAGTTTTTAAAACCTATTGAGCCAGGAATGGATCCTGATGATTTTAGCGATTTACTAAAAAAAACAATTGAAAAGAAATCCGATAAATTAGTATTAGAGGCTCGAAATCAATCCACAGGTAAGACCTAATTATACAATAGGCTGTGGATAAATATATTTAAATTAATTAAAACAATAACTTAATTGTTTATAAGATTATTAACAAATATGGATAAAATTAACTCATTAAAAAAAATATTCTACTTAATTCTTTTATCTTTACTGCTCTATTCTGCTTACTGGATACATATGTCATTCCAATTTAAAAATGAAGTTAAGCATTTTATTGAAACACATAAAGTAGAAGTTGAAAAGATCTATGTTACAGGATTTCCATATAGGATGGAAACTTACATATTAAATTTATCTATAGAAATAAACCATGGAGAATTCTTTTATTTAAATATTCCAAAGCTTAAAATTAGCGTTTCCCCGCTATCCTTAAATAAGATTTTTTTACAATCGGAATCATCTTCTTTAAAATTTAAAAACTCAGTACAAGAATTTAATATATCCAATAATGAAAGCCGGCTTGCTATTACTATTGAAAATGGCCTAATAAAAAGATCGATACTTATGTTTGAGGATAATGAAATCTCATACAGGAGTATATTTTTTAATTTTAATAAAAAATTAAGCAATATTGTTTTAGATGGTAAGATTAATTCTATTAATAATAAATTGGATGGTAATCTTCAGTTGGATATTTATGACAAAAATGGACAGAAGAAATTTGCCGCCCCAATTTCGATTAATGACAATGTATTAAAATTACTATTTTTTGAATTAGATTTAAGTAGCTTATTTTAATTTTTTCTTAGATCTGCCAAAATCATCTGCATCTATATCCTGCCCTGCAGCAATTATTTTTTTTCTAATTTTTCTAGTACCGCTAAATATTTTAAATAAAGTATCTTCATCGTTCCATCTAACAGCTTTCTGCAGCACACTTAAATCTTCTGAAAATCTACCAATCATTTCTAATACTGCTTCTTTATTATTTATAAAAATATCACGCCACATTGTTGGGTCAGAGGATGCTATTCTAGTGAAGTCTCTAAATCCACTTGCACTATATTTAATAACATCCGACTTTGTTACAGTCTCTAAATCTGCTGCTGTATTAACAATGTTATAGGCTATCAAATGTGGCAGATGAGATGTAATTGCAAGAACTCGATCATGATGTTCAGGAGACATTATTTCCACACTGCTTCCTATCTTTTCCCAGAATTTTTTTACTATTGTGATATTTTTTTTATTTGAATCTTTGTATGGAGTTATTATACACCATCTATTTATAAAGAGTTCAGCAAAACCTGCCTCTGGACCACTTTTTTCTGTACCGGCAATTGGGTGTGCCGGAATAAAGTCAAACTCCTCACTTATTATTTTTTTAACATCTGCCATAACTTTTGTTTTTGCCGAACCTACATCTGTAATGATTGTACTTTTTTTTAAATGGGGTTTTATCGAACTAAATAGCTTTTTATAACTGCTTAAAGGGGTACATATGATTACTAGGTCAGCATTTTTAACTGCTTTTTCAAGCGTAGTTTCTACTTTAGAAACTAGTTTAATTTTTTTTGCAATTTGCCTTGTCTTGGTACTTCTAGCATAGCCAGTTGTAGATCCAGCAATTTTATGTTTTTTTATGGCTAGTGCCAATGAAGAACCTATTAATCCTAGGCCTATGATAGCAATATTATTAAATTTTGATTTATTTGTCATTTTTAAAAAACGATTTAAACACACTTATTAAAATTTTATTTTCTTTTTCTGTTCCAATTGTAACTCTAATACATTCTGGCATATTATAATTATCAAGAGTTCTTATAATAAGAGATTTACTTAATAAATATTTATTTAACATAATTTTTTCTTTAATGCCTTTTCTTAATCTAATAAATATAAAATTTGCTTGGCTATCATATACGACCAACGGGAGCTTATTGAATTCATCTTTAATTTTTTTAAGCCAATATTTATTATGAGAAATTAATTTTTTTTCAACATTCTTTTCTAATACTGCAATTGCACCAGCTTCTTGTGCTATTCTGTTAACATTAAAGGGACCTCTAATTTTATCCAGTAAGCTAATTATATTTTGGTTGGCATAGCACCACCCAAGCCTTAAAGATGCTAAGCCATAAATTTTAGAAAAGGTGCGTGTAACGATAATATTTTCATTCTTCTTAATATAGCTCATTCCACTTTCATAATCATTTTTATCTAAATACTCAGCATAAGCTGCATCTAGCACAATAATTATTCTTTTAGGAATTTTTTTTATAAAAGAATGTAAACTTAATTTATCTAAGTAAAGTCCAGTTGGGTTATTTGGATTAGCAATAAAAATTATTTTTGTTTTTTTATTTATACTATTTAAGATACTTTTAGTATCTACGCAGTAATCAATAGTTTTAGATTTAATAATTTTTGCATTATTAATTTTAGAGT
The DNA here is from genome assembly GCA_905182445.1 of Pelagibacteraceae bacterium AG-422-B15. Lineage (GTDB taxonomy): Bacteria > Pseudomonadota > Alphaproteobacteria > Pelagibacterales > AG-422-B15 > CACCCN01. Next base: position 4,179 of record CAJJBM010000028.1, read on the forward strand.
AAATTTCATACATTAAAAAACTATTATTTGGGATAATCACTTCATCGCCCTTTGTTAGATACAGTTGACAAATTAAGCCTAAGATTTCATCTGAGCCATTTGCACAAAAAATATTTTTTTTATTTAGCTTGTACCGTTTTGATATTGAATCTTTTAATTCTACACTTCCACTCTCAGGGTACCTATTTGTAGTGCCGGATATTTTTTTTATTTTATCTAGTACTTTTTGACTTGGCCCAAAGGGGGATTCATTTGACGAAAGCTTAATAACACTATTTTTACCTAAAATTTTACTTGCCCCAGCTTTATATGCGCTAATATTTTTTAATGTTTTTATAGTGTTCATTTATCTAATAGATAAGTGAATATTGACTAATTTTAAAGAAATTCTTTTATATTTAAGCATTAATTCATTAACTTAATTGACTTATAATCATCCAAATAGTAATAAAAAGGTGCGCTGATTTGAATTACAGCTTGCGGGCGCAAAATAAAAACAGCTAAAGAGGTGATCTAAAAGCTGCCAAACTTAGTTGTTAAGCGGTTTTTTTTATGCTTGCTGATAAAGATAGATTGAAAAATGAGTGAAAATGTAATTGTAGAATTAGCATCCAGTGAAAATCCTTTAGTTTTAGATTGTGGAAAAACTATTGGTCCAATTAAGACTGCTTATACTACTTATGGAAAACTTAATGATTCTAAGTCAAACGCAATATTAATCTGTCATGCGCTAACTGGCGATCAATATGTTGCAAGTGAACATCCTATAACTAAAAAAAATGGTTGGTGGTCTTTATTGATAGGACCAGGCAAGTCAATTGACACTGATAAATATTTTATAATATGTCCAAATGTTATTGGTGGATGCATGGGCTCAACGGGACCAAATGAAGAAAATCCACAAACTGGTAAAGAGTATGGATTAGATTTTCCAGTCGTCACTATTGCTGATATGGTTAAAGCTCAAAAATTATTGATTGATAAGTTAGGTATAAAAAAACTATTTTCAGTAATTGGTGGATCAATGGGTGGTATGTTAGTTCTACAATGGCTATCTAAATATCCTGCATGCGTTTTTTCTGCGATTCCTATTGCAACTACTTCAAGTCACTCAGCACAAAATATTGCTCTAAATGAATTGGCAAGACAGGCTATCATGGCTGACCCTGAATGGAAATCTGGAAATTATAATGAACAAAATACAAAACCAATAAAAGGATTGTCTGTTGCGAGAATGGCCGCACATATAAGTTATTTATCAGAACAATCATTGCATGAAAAATTTGGAAGAAACTTACAGAATAAAAATAAAATTGAATTTTCATTCGATGCAGATTTTCAAGTAGAAAGTTATTTAAGACATCAGGGCTTTAAGTTTGTTGATCGTTTTGATGCTAATAGTTATTTATATATTACTCGAGCAATGGACTACTTTGATTTAAAAATGGAAAATAATGGATCTTTAATAGAAGCTTTTAAGGATACAGAAGCACATACATTATGCGTATCTTTTACAAGTGATTGGCTTTACCCAACTTCAGAAAATAAAGTAATAACAAAAACATTTAATGCTCTTGGTTTAAATGTTAGTTTTGTTGAGATTGACACTGATAATGGACATGACTCATTTTTATTAAATGAACCTGAATTTTTTGATACAATTCAGGGATTTTTAGATGCAACATATAAAAAATTATGAGCTTATTTAATACAGATAAAGATTTTAATGTAATTTCAAATTTGATCCCATCTGGATCAAACATAATTGACATTGGTTGTGGAGATGGATCATTATTAGATTATTTAGATAAAAATAAGAATATTAATGGTAGGGGCCTTGAAATAGATCAGGATAAAATAAGAGAGTGTTTAGCAAAGGGTATTTCCGTAATGCAAGGTGATGCGGATATTGACCTAGTTGATTATCCAGATAAATCTTTCGATTATTCAATTTTAACCTATACATTGCAGGCTACAAAAAAACCTAAAGAAGTTTTAGAAGAATTAGTAAGAATTTCTGATAAAGCAATTGTATCTTTTCCAAACTTTGGATATTGGAAAATTAGGCTTAATTTATTACTAAATGGAACTATGCCTGTAAGTAATAATTTAAGTTATTCTTGGTATGAAACACCAAACTTACATTTTTGCACAATTACTGATTTTATTGAATTATGCGGCGCTACTAATATAAAAATTGAAAAAAAATGTAATCTAAAAAAATATTCAATTCAAGAATATACAAAGAAAAGTAAGTTTGATAATTTCTTTTTAGAATCCGGTATGTTTTTAATTTCAAAAAAATAAATGAATACTTTTAAAATTGATATTATCCCATGTTTAAATGATAACTATTCTTACATACTTTCTATTGATAAAGATGCTCTAGTAATTGATCCAGCGGAAGTTGGGCCTATTATTAACTTTCTTGAAAAAAATAATCTAAACTTAAAATATATATTGAATACTCATCATCATTTTGATCATGTAGGAGGAAATTTAGAACTTAAAAAAAAATACAAAGCATTAATTGCTGGAAGTGAAAGAGATAAAGAAAGAATACCTGGAATTGATATTTTCTTAAATGAAGATGAAAAGTTTTATTTTAATCAATATGAGTTTGAAATTATAAATGTTCCTGGCCACACCTCAGAATGTATTGCTTATTATATAAAATCAGAAAATGCTATCTTTACAGGTGACGCTGTTTTTTCCTTAGGATGTGGAAGACTATTTGAGGGCTCGCCAAAACAAATGTGGCATTCAATTTGTAAAATTAAATCTCTGCCTGACAATACTTTGATTTACTGTGGACATGAATACACAGCTAGTAATGCAAAGTTTGTTCAGTCTATTAATGATAATGAGCAAATAAAATTAAAGATAATAAGAATTAAAGAGCTAAGAGAGAAAAATATACCTACTATTCCAACAACTATTGCCGAGGAAAAGGAGCTGAATATATTTTTTCAAGCTGACCAAGACAATATTAAAGACCTCTTGTCTAATAGGAATATCAGTGACGAAGAAGCCTTTACTAGAATCCGCTCTGCTAAAGATGCCTTTTAAATAAAGTATTGCCCACCATTAGCTGTAATTGTTGATCCAGTTATAAAACCAGCATCTTCACTTGTTAAAAAAGTAACAGTTCTAGAAATTTCCTCAACAGTACCTAATCTTCCAACAGGAATTTTATTAATTAAACCTTTTAGAAAGTCCTCTGATGCATCTGCTAAAATTTCAGTATCAATATAACCTGGCGCAATTGCGTTGACTGTAATATTTTTTCTTGCTGTTTCTTGTGCTAAGGCTTTTGTAAAGCCTAAAACACCCGCTTTTGCAGCACTATAGTTTACAAGACCCATCTCACCTTTTTGGCCATTAATAGATGAGATTGAAATTATTCTACCAAACGCTTTTTCTCTCATGCTCTCAAGTACGCATCTAGTCATGTAAAAAACTGAATCTAAATCAGTTCTAATAACATCATCCCATTGTTCAATAGTCATTTTATGAGACATTGCTGCTTTTGATATTCCCGCATTATTAATAAGTATGTCTACAGAACCTAATTTTTCAGTTACTTCTTTTACACCAGCTTCACAAGCAGCCGCATCTGCAACATTCCATTGAAAAACATCAATTCCATGCTCTTTTGCAAAAGCGTTAGCTTTCTCTATATTTGAATTGTAAGTTGCTGCAACTTTACATCCTTGGTTTTTCAAGGCAATTGATATTGCCGCACCTATTCCTC
>CAJJBM010000029.1 GCA_905182445.1 Pelagibacteraceae bacterium AG-422-B15
TAAGTGGTGCAATGTCAATAGATTGGGATGCATTAATACGTTCCATTAAATGCTCATCATTAACCGCATTCATTAGAAAACCAACGCTTCCAAAATTTAAACCAAAGATAGGTAAATTAAGATTGAGATCATCTTTTATTGCCTCAAGCATAAAGCCGTCACCACCCAAAGCTACAATTACATCACATTCATCAGTAGTGAATGATCCATATTGCTTCTCTAATTTAGTCTTATATTGCATTGCTTCTTTCGATGCAGAGCTAACAAAATAAGGTTTTTGTAAATTCATGGTTATTTCTTAGTATTAATAATTATGTCTTTAGCTTAAAATATCTCATAATTATATAACAACTACTAAACAATATTACAAATGTCGAAAAGCCCCTTTATTTTAGCCATTGATCAAGGCACCTCAAGTACTAGAGCAGCACTTATTGATAAAAAAGGGGTTATTGTTGATCAAGAAAGCATTGAATTTAACCAAATCTATCCAGCCAGTGGTTGGGTTGAGCACGACCCACTCGAGATTATACGGACAGTTAAATCTACTATCTCAACTGTTCTTAAGAGGAATGCCATTATTCAAAGTGACATTGTAAGTTGTGGAATTACCAATCAAAGAGAAACTATAGTCGCTTGGGATAAAGTAACTGGTAAACCTCTATACAATGCTATTGTTTGGCAGGACAGACGCACTCAAGAAATTTGTCAAAAACTAGTTGATAAAGATTACACAAATCTCATTCAAGAGAAAACAGGTCTAATTATTGATCCATATTTTTCAGCATCAAAAATACGATGGTTATTAGAACATATTAAAGAACAAAAGAATTTAATAGTCGGAACAATTGATACATGGATTATTTGGAATCTAACTAATAAAGCCCAGCATGTAACTGATATCACTAATGCCTCAAGAACAATGCTTTATAATATTGTTGATGAAACCTGGGATCAGGAGTTATTAGATTTATTTAAAGTAGATAAATCTTTCTTACCAAAAGTACTGTCAAATATAGATGATTTTGGAACAATCCACCCAGAGCATTTTGGAATTGAGATTCCAATTGGAGGTGTAATAGGCGATCAGCAGTCAGCTTCTCTAGGACAGCTTTGTTTAAAAAAAGGAATGATTAAGGCAACCTATGGCACCGGTTGTTTTGTCTTAATAAACACTGATGATAATAAAATTAAATCTGAAAATAAATTACTAACTACTATTGCTTCAAAATTGGACGGTAAAAAACAGTATGCAGTTGAGGGCAGTATATTTAATGCAGGGACAGTAGTGCAGTGGCTACGTGATGAAATGGAACTATTTAATGACGTTTCTGAAATTGAAAGTTTAATCAAAAGTAGTAAGAATGATATTACGTTTATTCCAGCCTTTACAGGACTAGGAGCTCCTTACTGGAAATCAGATACTCGAGGTACAATTTATGGAATTACCAGAGATACTTCAAAAGGTGACATTGTAAAAGCTGCTCTTAAATCAATATGTTTTCAAACTAAAGATTTACTAGAGTCTCTAAAATTAGATTTAGGCGATCAGATGGAAGAAGGTATGACTATGCGTGTTGATGGCGGTATGTCCAATAACAACTGGATGATGCAATTTTTAGCAGATATCTTGAATATAAAAGTTGAAAGACCAACCAACCATGAAACTACAGTTATGGGTGCAGCTTATTTAGCTGGCTTAAGAGTTGGTTTTTTTAACAGTCTTAGAGATATTGAAGATCTATGGAAATCTGATAGAGTTTTTGTTCCAAGTATGGATGCAGACGAGCGCCAATTAATGTATGCGAATTGGAAAAAGACAGTTAATAATTTAATAGGATTATAAAATATGGTTGATGTAAAAAATACAGTTTCAAAAGAAGAGTGGGATGTGAGAGTTGATCTTGCAGCTTTTTACAGAACCATACCTTATTTTGGTTGGGATGATTTAATTTTTACACATATCTCTGCGCGAGTACCTGGAACTGAAGATCATTTTTTAATTAATCCGTATGGGTACTTATTTGACGAAATTACAGCATCTAATCTTGTTAAAGTAGATCTCAATGGTAAAATTATAAGTGAAACTAATAATTTTGTTAATCCTGCGGGCTTCATTATTCATAGTGCAATACATGAGGCACGAAGTGATGCACATTGTATTGTTCACCTACATTCAAATGATGGTGTGGCGGTTGCCTCTTTAAAGGATGGACTTTTACCTCTTGCTCAGACTGGCATGCTAGTTCGCAACCAAATAGCCTATCATGATTACGAAGGGGTAGCCCTTCTTGAAGATGAAAAGAAACGACTGGTTGCTGACTTAGGAGAAAAAAACTTAATGATTTTACGTAATCACGGAACATTAGCTGCTGGCAAGAATGTTGCTGATGCCTTTACATATATTTATTTTTTAGAAAGAGCTTGTACGTATCAAGTTAGAGCTATGGCAGGAAAGCTAGAATTAAATGCACCTTCGACTGAGGCTATCGAAACAACTAAACAACAAGGAGAAGCATCTCAAGGAATGGCCGGGGCACTTTTATGGCCAGCCGTCAGAAGAAAAATGGAGAAATTAGACCCATCATTTATGAACTAATTTCATAGACAGTATTTAAAATTAATATAGGGTCAACAGAAACTAATAAAAAATATTATACGAATAGGAGATAACAGCAATGAAAGTATTAGCAATATTATACGATGATCCAAAAGGTGGAATGCCGAGCTCGTATGCGCGGGATGATCTTCCAAAAATTGAAAAATATCCAGATGGCATGTCTTTGCCAACACCTAAAGCAAGAGATTTTAAACCAGGAGAGCTTCTAGGATGCGTATCTGGTGAGTTAGGACTAAGAAAATTTTTAGAAGATGCGGGACACACTCTAGTTGTTACTTCTGATAAAGATGGTGATGGATGTCAGGCTGATAAAGAGTTAGTTGATGCAGACATTGTAATCTCGCAACCTTTCTTTCCTTATTATTTAACAAAAGAAAAAATGGTAACTGCCCCTAATTTAAAAATGGCAATTACTGCAGGGATCGGTTCGGATCACGTTGATTTACAAGGCGCTATGGAACATAAAGTAGATGTTGTTGAAGTTACTTTTTGTAACTCAAGATCTGTTGCTGAACACATTGTTATGATGGTTCTATCTTTAGTTAGAGATTATCATAACCAACATAGAATCATTAATGAAGGCGGTTGGAATATTGCTGATGCAGTTCATCGCTCATATGACCTTGAAGGAATGCACGTAGGTACTGTAGCCGCTGGAAGAATTGGTCTTGATGCTTTAAGAAAATTAAAGCATTTTGACGTTCACATGCATTACTTTGATAGACACAGACTACCTGAGGAAATCGAAAAAGAATTAAACCTTACTTTTCATGAGTCAGTAGAATCTATGGTTACTGTTTGTGATGTTGTGACAATTAATTGTCCACTTCATCCAGAAACTGAACATATGTTTAACGACGATTTAATTGGAAAAATGAAACGTGGCGCTTACATTGTAAATACTGCTAGAGGAAAAATCTGTGATAAAGATGCAATTGCAAGAGCGTTAGAGTCAGGTCAATTAAGTGGTTATGCAGGAGACGTTTGGTTCCCGCAACCAGCTCCCAATGATCATGTATGGAGATCAATGCCAAATCATGGAATGACTCCACATACTTCAGGTACATCTCTATCCGCGCAAGCAAGATATGCTGATGGTGTTAGAGAAATACTTGAATGTTTTTTTGATGGTTCTCCAATTAGAGATCCTTATTTAATCGTACAAAATGGCGAACTTGCTGGTATGGGTAAACACTCATATAGTAAAGGAAATGCTACAGGTGGCTCAGAAGAGGCTGCTAAGTATAAGAAATAACTAATAAATTTTTATAGGACGAATGAAAATTTCGTCCTATATAATTTGTATATGTTAACTGTATTAAAAAATTATATCTCACACTCGACTGTAATTGGTTTCTTCCTTTTTTTAATTGCAGGACTTTATTTTATAACTTCAAGCTCTCTACTATTTGATAATATCTATTGGTTTTTTGTTCCAATAGTGCTCGCACCATTTTATGAATGGTACGTTCATAAGTATCAACTACATGCAGAGTTAACAAAGAAAGACGGTTGGTATCGTAGATATCAAATACTACTACATCATGGCCACCATAGAGATCCAGATAATATAAAATTACAATTTGCACCGTGGAGATACCTAATTTATATTTATGGTCAAACTTATCTTTTTTACTCTTTAGTAATGTGGAGTTTTCCTGCAGCTGTTGTTCCAATAGCAGGCCACTTGTTGTATCACCTTTGGTATGAATGGATGCATTTAGCTCATCATAGTAAAACTTATAAACCAATGACTGCTATTGGAAAAAAAATAAAAGACTCACATATGAGTCATCACTTTCATAATGAAAATTATAATTGGGGTATAACAAATATGACAGGTGATTATATTTTTGGAACTTTAAAGAACAATAGGTCAATTGAAAAAAGTAGAACAGCTAAATCTATTGCTGGATATACAGATTAAAGTGGTGCCCCCAAACAGATTCGAACTGCTGACCTATTGATTACAAATCAATTGCTCTACCAACTGAGCTATAGGGGCGTAAGCAGAAATTAACATTTTTTTCAAATATCGCAACTAAAGTAATATAAATTTAATTTATTTAGTATTTAGATAAAAAAATGTAATTGCGGCCGCATTAGAAACATTAAGGCTTTCTAAATTTTTATTTATTCCAATCTTGAATACTTCGTCACATAAATTTTTTGTAATATTTCTCATACCATCAGCTTCTGATCCAAGTACTAGAGCAGTTTTTTTTGGAAAATCTATTTGATTAATCATTTTATCTGAGCTGCCATCTAATCCATATACCCAGAATTGATTTTCTTGTAAAATTTTGATTGCTGAAGATATATTCGTTACTGTTGTAAAGGGAATTTTATCTAGTCCACCTGCCGCTGTTTTTGCAATAAAATCATTTTCGGAAACAGACTTGCTATCTGTAAGAATTATAGCATCAATACCAAGTCCATAGGCCGATCTAAATATGGCACCAACATTCTGTGAATCTTCTAGTTGATCTAGGATTGCTACAGTTGATTTTTCAGAATTTAAGAAATCGTTAATAAAATCCTGAAGTTTTAACTGAGGTAATTTTTCTACATTTAGAGCTATTCCCTGGTGATTCACTTTATGGTCAAAAAGTTTTTCAATTTCATTTTTTTCTTTAATTGCAGGGGTCAAAGCACTTGGAAGAATGAAATTTGGCTCTTTATCTAATTTTTTCTTGGCGCCCTCATCCACAACAAGGCGATATTTAATTCGATTTTCATTTTTTAATGCCGCAATGACAGCATGGTAGCCATAAATCCAGTGATCCTGATTTTTCCTTGATTTTGACTTATTTTTTGATCTATTTTTCATTTCTTTGACTGTTATAAATTAGTTTTTCATTTCTGTGTAATAGTTATTGATAAACCTGTTTTTTTTACATATAAGACACCACTTAAGGGCTAATAATTCAGATAATTATTAGACCTTATCTTGGGATATTTTTTAGGATAAAGAAACATTTTGTTTTTAATATCTTTTAAAATATAAGGAATTACCTCGGGAGGGGTGCCCGAGTGGTTAAAGGGGACGGGCTGTAAACCCGTTAGCTATGCTTACGTTGGTTCAAATCCAACCCCCTCCACCATTTAAGGTGCCTATGAAGGTAAGT
>CAJJBM010000030.1 GCA_905182445.1 Pelagibacteraceae bacterium AG-422-B15
CTCGAAGAAATTTTTTCTAGCGTAGAAAATAATACATATTAATAAAAAAGTTCCTGGTATTAAGCTTCGATAAAATAATAGGCCCCAAGTATCCACTGTTATTAATCTAATCAATAAACTATCTGGGGTTAAAAGCATAACGCCAGCAAAAGCTAACAGGATACCTTTTTGATGATTAGTCAGTGTCATAAAGTTTTAAATCATTTTTATCTTAGTGGTGCGCCGGAAGAGATTCGAACTCCTGACCCCCAGATTCGTAGTCTGGTGCTCTATCCAGCTGAGCCACCGGCGCACATAGAATGGCCTAACTTACTTGATTGAACCTAACTTAGAAATCTTTTTTTAATTATTTTATATGCAACTGGGACTAAGACTATGGCCGCCACTAGAAATATTGGGATTAGATAGCTTGGGTCTAGTAACATAGAGCTATCAAATTCTTTTGCCTCAACGATATCATTGATGCCACTACCTATGCTGACCAGAATATAAGCCCATGGGATAACTCCAAATATCGTAGCTATAAAGTAGTCTCTTAGCTTCATATCAAAAATTGCTGGAAGTAAATTTTGAATTCCAAACGGAATGCCGCCAATAATTCTAATAAACAACAAGTAGCTAATGGCATTAGAGTTAAAGCTTTCTTTAATTTTATTAAAACGATTGCCTAGTCGTTTGGTAAAAAAGCTCTTAAAAAAATATCTAGCGTATGTAAATACAATCATAGCGCCGATAGTTTCACCTATTATTGCGATAGCTACGCCATTATAAAAACCAAAGTAAAAACCCGCCAAAATAACAACAGGAGACGCAAATCCCATGACTGCAATATTTATTGTTAATATTAAAGTAGTTATTAAAATAGCAAAAATTGGCCTCTCAGCTATAAATTCCTTTAAAAAACCATTCTGCGTAACGATAAACTCCATGGAAATTGGGTTATTATTTCCGATATAATAAATGCCAAAAACTGCAGTAATGCTGAATATTATCCAATAAATAGATTTTTTCTTAAACATAATTTTTGTGACTTTTAATACTATTTGACTATCTATAGTTTGCAATTTATAACGCATTCCACAAGTAAATATATTAAATAAAATGAAAAGAACATTTCAACCATCAAATTTAGTTAAAAAACACAGGCATGGGTTTAGAGCAAGATCTGGCACAAAAAGTGGTAGAATTATACTTGCACGCCGCCGTGCTAAAGGTAGAAAAGAACTTTCTGCTTAATACCATATGAAGCTTGATGGCTACTCTTCAAACACTCAAAACATCAAAAGACTTTCAAGCTGCTAAAAATGGTAAATTTTTAAGAAGTAGTTCATTTCTTTTGCAGGCATTAAAGGTAAGTGATGAAAATATAATAAAAGTTGGATATACCGTAACAAAACAAAATGGTAATGCTGTTATTAGAAATAGAATAAAGAGAAGATTAAGGCAAATTGTTGCAGATGTAATTCATGATTATGGTAAAAATAGTTGGAATTATGTTTTAATTGGAAAGAAAAAAATTATTACTGAAGATTTTGAAATACTTAAAAAAGAATTTAAAAACGCACTTACAAGAATACACAAATGAACATATTTAAAAATATATTAATTTTCATAATCATCGGCTACCAAAGATTTGTGTCACCCTATTTTCCATCCTCTTGTCGATTTGATCCCACTTGTTCACACTATGCCAAAGAAGCTATTCAAACCCACGGTGTATTTAAAGGCACCTACTTAAGTGTAACACGTATTATAAAATGTCACCCAATCAAACTATTAGGCGGATCTGAAGGTTACGATCCAGTTCCAAAGAAATAATAATTATGGATACTAAAAATGTTATATTAGCCACCGCTCTCTCAGTTGGTATTCTTTTATTATGGAGTTTTTATTTTGAACCTCCAGTGATTCCTCAGGAAAGCACTCAGCAAACAGATACCACTAATTCTAATTCTAATTCTAGTCTTGGTCTTGGTACTTTAGATGAAGAGCTTAAAATTATTGAAGAACCAGAAATGCTATCAGTTGAAGATAGTATCTCTGACTCGCCAAGAATAGAGATTAATACTCCAAAAATTTCAGGGTCAATTAGACTTAATGGCTTAATTATTGATGATATAACTTTAAAATCTTACCAAGAAACTTTAGATGAAAACTCTGATTATATCCGCTTTTTAAGTCCTCTTAAAACTGGAAATGGTCATGAAGTTTCATTTGGTTGGATACAATCTAAAAATAGTGATTTTGATATTCCTGACAGAAACACACCGTGGAAACTCACTGGTAATAATAATGTATTAGATCTGAATAGCCCTTTAACCTTTGAGTGGAAAAATAATACTGGGCAAACATTTCTGTCAACTATCTCATTAAAAGATGAATATCTATTTGAAATAACCCAAGAAATTATTAATAACGGCTCTAATAGTATCATTGTTAATAACGCCGCAAAGATTACACGTGAGAGCACACCTGATTTATCAGGTATGTTTATTCTGCATGAGGGTCTAGTTGGTGTTCTTGATGAAAAACTAGAACAGATTGATTATGATGATTTAGCCGAAGACAAAATCTATAACTTTGATAGTAACAACGGCTGGTTAGGCTTTACTGATAAATACTGGTTAACTGCATTAATTCCAGAACAAGGTGAATCTTTTAAAGGAATATTTAGTTACGATGATAATTATATAGCTTACTTCCGTAGCCAAGATTCAACAATCGTAAATGCTGGTAGCAGCTACGAAACTTCAAGTAACATTTTCATTGGGGCCAAAGAAGCTGAGGTAATTGATGTTTATCAAGAAGAATATGGATTTTATAACTTTGACCTCTCGATTGACTGGGGCTGGTTCTACTTTTTAACTAAACCTCTATTTTATATTATCTACTACTTGTTTGAACTAACGGGTAACTTTGGTGTCGCAATTATTATCTTAACTGCAATGACACGAATATTATTTTTCCCACTAGCCAACTGGTCTTTTGTTTCTATGGCTAAAATGAAAAAATTACAGCCTGAAATGACAAGGTTAAAAGAATTACATAAAGATGATCGTCAACAGCAGCAACAAACCTTGATGGCGCTGTACAAAAAAGAAAAAGTAAATCCAGTTTCAGGTTGTTTGCCAATTCTAATTCAAATACCTTTTTTCTTTGCTATATATAAGATGTTATTTGTTTCACTGGAAATGCGACATGCGCCTTTCTTTGGCTGGATACAAGACTTATCAGCTAAAGATCCAACTTCGCTATTCAATTTATTTGGCCTTATTCCATGGGATCCACCTTCATTTCTTGTAATTGGTGTATGGCCAATTTTAATGGGTCTAACGATGTTTATTCAGCAAAAACTTAACCCAGCACCGCCTGATCCAATTCAAGCAAAGATATTTATGTTCTTCCCATTCTTTATTACTGTTCTTCTATCTCAATTTGCAGCAGGCCTAGTAATCTATTGGACAACTAACAACTTATTATCGATTATTCAGCAGTGGGTAATTGTCCGCCGCACTAACATAAAAACTAATTAATCATCATGAGTAGCGAAGTAGATATTGCTCAACAAAGAGCAAAAGTTCTGAATTATCTTTGGCCACAAGGAAAAGCATTCCATAAGCAAGCTTTAGACTTTGCTAATTTTTATCAAAGTAAAATTATTGTTATCAAGTATGGTGGCTTTGCGCTTGGTAATCAAAAAATTGTAAAATCATTCGCAAAGAATATCTCATTATTTAATCAGTTAGGTCTAAAAATAGTCATCGTACATGGTGGTGGACCACAAATTGAAAAAGAGATGTTAAAACAAAAAATTATAGATCAAGAATATCAGGGCTTACGTGTTACCACTAAACGCATCCTGACTATTGTGAAAAGAATAGTGGGTCGAGAACTTAACCCAATGATCGTGAAAAATATTAATCAGTGTGGTGGTTCTGCAAAATCAATTAATGGCATTACTAAAAAGATTATTGGTGCCAAAAAAATGTTGAATGGAAAAATTGGTTTTGTTGGTACTCCAACAGGTCTGGATAAAGATTATATCTTAAGCTTATTAAATAAGGGTATGGTCCCAGTAATCTCACCATTAGGTTTTGATAAAGCTGGTAATACTTATAATATTAATGCCGATACAGCTGCAGGTTATGTTGCTGAAAAATTGAAAGCTGAACGACTTATTCTGTTGACTGATGTAGTCGGTGTGTTAGATAATAAAAAGAGATTAATAACTGAGCTAGATGAAAAAAAAGCCTCAAAATTTATAAAAAATGGTACAATAAAAGGTGGAATGCTCCCAAAAATAAAAACATGCTTCAACATTATTAAAAAAGGCGTTAAGGGTGTTGTTATTATTGATGGCCGAAATTCAAATGCAACGGTATTGGAGCTATTCACTAAAAAAGGTGCTGGAACATTAATTTCAAAATAATAAAGACTATTAAAATGGATACTACTGAAACTAAAAACTTTATAGAAACTGCTTGGGATAATATTGCAAATTTAGATGCAACAGATGCTGAGCTAATTAAACATGTTAATGGCACTATCGGCCTAGTAGATAATGGCACTATCCGTGTAGCAGAAAAAAAGGGTAATGATTGGATTGTAAATCAATGGATTAAAA
>CAJJBM010000031.1 GCA_905182445.1 Pelagibacteraceae bacterium AG-422-B15
ATGCCATGGCGTGGATATAACTTTGAGGATTCTATTTTAAATACAGAAAAAATTGTTCAAGAAGATAAGTTTACATCAATTCATATCGATGATTTTGAAGTAATGTCCAGAGATACCAAGCTTGGTGCTGAAGAAATTACTAGAGACATTCCTAATGTTGGAGATGAAATGCTAAGCAATCTTGATGAGGCAGGAATTGTATATGTTGGTGCTGAAGTACATCCAGGTGATATCTTAGTTGGTAAAGTTACTCCAAAAGGTGAGAGTCCTGTTACTCCAGAAGAAAAATTACTCAGAGCTATTTTTGGTGAAAAAGCTACAGATGTTAAAGATACATCATTACGACTGCCTCCAGGTTCTAGTGGCACAATCGTAGATGTTAAAGTATTCAACCGTTATGGTATTGAAAAAGATGATAGAGCGCTTGCCATTGAAAGGGATGAAATAGAAAAATTAGCTAATGATAGAGAGGCAGAACTTGGTATTCTTAATAGAAATACAAAAGAAAGACTTTTAGCTTTAGTTGGTGAAAAAAATATTCCTAAAACTGATTCTGGTGAAGTTAATTTAGCTGATTTGTGGAAAATAGAATTATCTAATAAAAATGATAAAGAGCAATTTGATAACCTAAAAAAACAATATGATACCGCCAGAGCTGCGATACAAAAAGTTTTTGATAATAAAGTTAACAAAGTTCAAAGAGGTGATGAGCTTCTTCCCGGTGTTATGAAAATGGTTAAAGTTTTTGTTGCTGTTAAAAGAAAGTTACAACCTGGCGATAAGATGGCTGGTAGACATGGAAACAAAGGTGTTATTAGTAAAATTAATCCTGTTGAAGATATGCCTTATCTTGCTGATGGTAGAACTGTAGATATTGTTTTAAATCCATTAGGTGTTCCAAGTCGTATGAATGTTGGTCAAATACTTGAAACTCACCTAGGGTGGGCTTGTGCAGGAATTGGTGACATGATCAATAAGTCACTTAAGCAATACAAACAAAATAATGATATGAGCTTGATAGATGATGGTTTAAAGATGGTTTATGGAGAAAAGCAATATGCTGAAGACATCTCTTCGCTTAATAAGTCAGAAAAAGTTGAGCTAGCTGGAAATTTAACTTCAGGTATTCCGATTAAAACTCCAGTTTTTGATGGTGCGAGTGAATTAGAAATTTCTGCAATGCTTAAACAAGCTGGTTTTAACGAAAGTGGACAGTCAGATTTATGGGATGGTATTTCAGGAGATAAATTTGAACGTCAAGTGACAGTTGGAATAATCTATATGCTAAAGCTTCACCACTTAGTAGATGATAAAATACATGCAAGATCAATTGGTCCTTACAGCTTAGTAACTCAGCAACCATTAGGTGGTAAAGCGCAATTTGGTGGCCAAAGATTTGGTGAAATGGAAGTTTGGGCACTTGAAGCTTATGGCGCCGCATATACTTTGCAAGAAATCCTTACGGTTAAATCTGATGATGTGGCTGGTAGAACAAAAGTATATGAGACTATTATTAGAGGCGAAGATGTTTTCCAATCTGGAACACCAGAGTCATTCAATGTATTAATCAAAGAAATAAGAGCTCTTGGATTGAATATCGAACTATCAAATACAAACTAGGAATAAAAAAGCTATGTCACAGTCAATAATGAATATTTTTAACCCCGCTGCTTCTCGTAGTGACTTTAATCAGGTTAGAATTTCAATTGCTAGTCCGGAAAGAATTCTATCTTGGTCTTATGGTGAAATAAAAAAGCCAGAAACTATAAATTATAGAACCTTTAAGCCTGAAAGAGACGGTCTATTCTGTTCAAGAATTTTTGGTCCAATTAAAGATTATGAGTGCTTATGTGGCAAGTATAAGAGAATGAAATTTAAAGGCATTATTTGTGAAAAATGTGGTGTTGAAGTTACAAAAAAAGATGTTAGACGTGAAAGAATGGGGCATATTAAATTAGCTGCTCCAGTTGCACATATTTGGTTCTTAAAATCTTTACCAAGTAGAATTGCGTTAATGGTTGATATGAAGTTAAAGGATCTTGAAAAAGTTCTTTATTTCGAACAATTTATGGTTACTGAACCAGGCTTAACATCTTTAGAACAAAATCAACTTTTAGACGAGAGTGAGTTAGAGAAGGCAAAAGAAGAGTGGGGTGAAGATGCCTTTACTGCCGGTATTGGAGCTGAAGCAGTGAGAAAAGTTTTAGAAAAAATTGAGCTCGAAGAAGTTGCCGCTCAATTGAGAGTTAAACTTGAAAACACTAAAGCTGTAGCTCTCTCAGAAAAATTATTAAAAAGAATTAAACTTTATGAA
Source organism: Pelagibacteraceae bacterium AG-422-B15 (assembly GCA_905182445.1). Classification (GTDB taxonomy): domain Bacteria; phylum Pseudomonadota; class Alphaproteobacteria; order Pelagibacterales; family AG-422-B15; genus CACCCN01. Next base: position 2,315 of record CAJJBM010000031.1, read on the forward strand.
GCTTTTATATCTTCTGGCAATAGACCAGAATGGATGATTTTAACAGTAATTCCAGTCATACCTCCTGAATTAAGACCGCTTGTACCACTTGATGGGGGTAGATTTGCTTCTTCAGACTTAAATGATTTATACAGAAGAGTTATCAATCGTAACAACAGGCTGGCACGTTTAATAGAACTTAGAGCTCCTGACATTATTATTAGAAATGAAAAAAGAATGCTTCAAGAATCAGTTGATGCATTATTTGATAATGGAAGAAGAGGTAGAGTAATTACTGGCACGAATAAGAGACCTCTAAAATCTTTAGCTGAGATGTTAAAAGGTAAACAAGGAAGATTTAGACAGAATTTACTTGGTAAAAGGGTTGATTACTCTGGTCGTTCTGTAATTGTAGTTGGTCCAGAGTTAAAGTTACATCAGTGTGGACTTCCTAAAAAGATGGCACTTGAATTATTTAAACCATTTATTTATGCAAGATTAGAATCTCTTGGTTTAGCCACCACTTTAAAACAAGCTAAAAAGCTAGTTGAAAATGAGCGTCCAGAAGTTTGGGATGTATTAGATAGAGTTATTCGAGAGCATCCAATTATTCTTAATAGAGCACCAACACTTCACAGATTAGGAGTTCAAGCCTTTGAACCTCTATTGATTGATGGAAAAGCGATACAGTTGCATCCACTAGTTTGTACAGCATTTAACGCTGACTTTGATGGCGACCAAATGGCTGTTCATGTTCCTTTAAGTCTTGAAGCACAGTTGGAAGCAAGAGTATTGATGATGTCGACAAATAACATCCTGAATCCAGCTAATGGTAAACCAGTGATTGTTCCAAGTCAGGATATTGTCCTAGGTATCTATTATCTAACTCAAGAAAAAAATAATGAACCAGGTGAAGGTTCAATATTTAAAGATATTAATGAAATTGAGCAGGCGTTAGAAAACAAAGCCATAACTCTTCATGCAAAGATTACATCGCGAATTACCATAACAAACGATGATGGAATAGAAGAAATAAAAAGAATGGATTCTACTGCTGGAAGATTCATTATGTGGAATTTGCTTCCTAAGAATAAAGATTTAAAATTTTCTCTCGTTAATAGAATATTAGCAAAGAAACAAATGTCAGAATTAATTGATGTTGTGTACAGATATTGTGGACAAAAAGATACAGTTCTATTTGCTGATGCCATAAAAGAATTAGGGTTTTATCATGCCTATAAAGCTGGAATATCTTTTGGTAAGGACGACATGATTATTCCTGCTACAAAAGAGGCCTTAATAAATGAAACTTCAGAACAAATTGAAAAATTTGAAAAACAATACAATGATGGACTAATTACAAATAGAGAAAAATACAATAAAGTTATTGATACTTGGGCCAAGTGTACTGACAGAGTTGCTCAAGAAATGATGAATGAAATATCGTCTGTAAAAATTGATCCCGTTACTAAACGTGAACTACCTATTAACTCAATCTACATGATGGCAAACTCTGGTGCTCGTGGTTCTGCGGCTCAAATGAAGCAGCTTGCTGGAATGCGTGGCTTAATGGCTAAACCTTCAGGCGATATTATTGAAACTCCGATTATATCAAATTTTAAAGAAGGATTGAATGTACTTGAGTACTTTAATTCAACTCACGGAGCCAGAAAAGGCTTAGCAGATACAGCACTTAAAACTGCTAACTCTGGATACTTAACAAGAAGACTTTGTGATGTTGCACAAGATGCAAGTATTACAATAGAGGACTGCAATACTAATATTGGTATTAGAGTTAGTGATGTTGTTGAGGGCGGTGAAGTAATTGTTTCAATTTCTGAGAGAGTTTTAGGAAGATTTGCACAAGAGGATATTAAGCATCCTATTACCGAAGAATTAATTGTTGCTAAGGGCAATTATATTGAAGAGGTAATTGCAGATCAGATCGAAGAATCTGGAATTCAAAATGTTTATATTAGATCTGCACTTACATGCGAGTCTAAACGCGGACTTTGCGTTAAGTGCTACGGAAGAGATTTAGCACGTGGCTTCTTAGTGAACTTGGGCGAAACTGTTGGCATGATTGCAGCACAATCAATTGGTGAGCCTGGTACTCAGCTAACAATGAGAACTTTTCACATTGGCGGAACTGCACAAATAAATGATCAATCATTCGTTGAAGTTAATTGTGAGGGTATATTTAAAATACTAAATAAAAATACAGTTGAAGACTCTAAGGGTGATTTAATTGTTATGGGTAGAAACTGTCAATTAGCAATTCAAGACAAATCTGGAAAAGAATTAGCAAACTATAAAGTCCCTTACGGCACGAGAATTCTTGTGAAGGAAGATTCTAATGTATCTCATGGCACTAAGATTTGTGAATGGGATCCATTTACAAATCCTGTAATTTCTGAAAAAACTGGAACTGCAAACTATGTTGATTTACAATCAGGCATATCTTTAACAGATGAAACTGATGAAAAAACAGGTCTTACTAATATGAAAGTTAAGGACTGGAAAGCCAATCCTAAAGGTGTTGACTTAAAACCTAGAATTACACTAAGAGACAAAAGTGGCGAAGTTATAATGTTGGCAAATAGTACTGAGGCAAGGTATTTCCTTCCCCCAGAATCTCTTTTATCAGTATCTGATGGTGCAGAAGTTCACGCGGGTGATATTTTAGCAAGAACTCCTCAAGCAGCAGCTAAAACCAAAGATATTACTGGTGGATTACCTAGAGTTGCCGAATTATTTGAAGCAAGAAAACCAAAAGATTTTGCGGTAATTTCTGAAAATGCTGGATACATATCTTTTGGAAAAGATATGCGTGGAAAACAAAAAGTTATCATTACACCTGAAGATGAGCATGAAGAGCCTAAGGAATATTTGATACCTAAAGGCAAACAAGTTGCTTATCAAGAGGGTGAAAAGATTGAAAAAGGTGATTATTTATTAGATGGAAACCCTGATCCACATGATATTCTTGAAATTCTTGGAATTGAACCTTTGGCAAATTACTTAATCAATGAGGTACAAGAAGTATATAGGCTTCAAGGTGTGCAAATAAATGATAAACATATCGAAGTGCTATGTAGACAAATGCTTAAAAAAGTTAAGGTTGTTAGTTCTGGTGATAGTAGTTTCATTGCAAATGAAGAAATTGAAAGAGTTGATTACTTAATTGAAAACGAAGAATTAGCTTCTCAAGGAAAAGAATTAGCAGTAGCAAAACCAATTCTTCTAGGTATTACCAAAGCATCACTTTCGACCAAATCATTTATTTCCGCTGCATCATTTCAAGAAACTACAAGAATTCTTACCGACGCAGCAATTAAAGGCAAGGTAGATACGCTACAAGGTCTTAAAGAAAATGTAATTGTTGGCAGATTAATTCCTGCTGGAACTGGAAGAACCTTTAAACAGCTAGAAAAAAGGGCTAAAAACCTTGATAATTTAGCAAAAGAAGAAATGGCCGCAATGAGAGTAAAAAGAGAGCAGGAAACCGCAGAAATTCAACAAAATATCGAATAATTTATGTTGACCTTGGTTGTGCAATAAGTATTATGCGCTCACCTTAATAGAAGTATTGTAGTTGAGTCTAAACGCTTCTTTTAAAACTGAGAATTTAAAATTGTTAACTATTTTTCAAGTTAGTAAACTTGATATGGAGAAATATGTATGCCGACTATTAGTCAGCTAGTAAGAAAACCAAGAATTAAAGTTCTTAAAAAAAGCAAGGTGCCTGCTTTAAAGGCAAACCCACAAAAACGTGGTGTCTGTACTCGTGTTTATACAACCACTCCAAAAAAACCTAACTCAGCACTTAGAAAAGTTGCTCGTGTGAGACTAACTAACGGTTTTGAAGTAACAAGTTATATTGGTGGCGAAGGTCACAATCTTCAAGAGCACTCTGTAATTTTAATTCGTGGTGGTCGTGTTAAAGATTTGCCTGGTGTTAGATATCACACTGTTCGTGGTGTACTTGATACACAAGGTGTATCTGATAGGAAGCAACGAAGATCTCATTATGGCGCAAAGAAACCAAAGAAATAGATAAATATTATGTCACGCAGAAGAAAAGCACAAATTAGACAAGTTTTACCTGATCCTGTTTACAACAGTCTTGTTCTTTCTAAATTTATAAATGCAATTATGATTGGTGGCGAAAAATCAACTGCAGAAAAAATTATTGACCAAGCTTTTACCTCTATTCAATCTAAGGGCACTGACGCTGCTATAGAAGTTTTTAATAAAGCAATTGACAATGTTAGGCCCGCACTTGAAGTAAGATCGAGACGAGTTGGTGGCGCAACCTATCAAGTCCCACAAGAAGTAAAATCTAATCGTGGGCAAGCTCTTGCAATAAGATGGATTGTAAAAGCTGCAAGAGGTAGAAAAGAAAGAAGTATGATTGATAAATTGTCTTCTGAACTACTTGATGCTGCTAATAATCGCGGTTCTGCAATTAAAAAGCGTGAAGATACTCATAAAATGGCTGAAGCAAACAAAGCGTTTGCTCACTTTAGGTGGTAATTAAATGACACGAGAAGTTTCCCTAAATAAATATAGAAATATTGGTATCATGGCGCACATTGATGCTGGGAAAACTACAACTACAGAGAGAATATTATACTACACTGGTAAGAGCCATAAAATTGGAGAAGTTCATGATGGTGCCGCCACTATGGACTGGATGGAGCAAGAGCAAGAAAGAGGAATTACAATAACTTCTGCCGCCACTACTTGCTTTTGGAATGACCATAGAATAAATATTATTGATACCCCAGGTCACGTTGATTTTACTATTGAAGTTGAAAGATCTTTAAGGGTACTTGATGGTGCTGTAGCAGTATTTGACGGTGTGGCAGGTGTTGAGCCACAAACAGAAACTGTATGGAGACAAGCTAATAGATATAACGTTCCTAGAATGTGTTTTATTAATAAAATGGATAGAACTGGTGCAGATTGGCATAAGTGTTTATCTATGATTAAAGATAGACTTCAATGTAATGCTCTAGTGGTTCAACTGCCTTGGGGAAGTGAATCAAATCTCAAGGGTGTAATTGATTTAGTTAAGAATAAAGGAATTTTATGGGATAATGAAGATCTGGGAGCAAATTTCTCATATGTTGATATTCCAGATGAGCTAAAAGATGAGGCTAAAAAGTTTAGAATGGAAATGGTTGAAATGGCTGTTGAGCAAGATGAGGCTGTTTTAGAAAAATATTTAGATGGTGAAGAGCCTGATGAAGAAACGTTAATTAGATGTATCAGAAAAGGTACTATTGAATTTAAATTCGTTCCAATTTTAACGGGCAGCGCCTTTAAAAATAAGGGTGTTCAGCCATTACTCGATGCTGTTGTTAACTTTATGCCTGATCCTAGTGAGGTTCAAGCCGCCACTGGAACTCTTATAGATAGCGAAGAAGAAGCTATGAGAGAAGCATCGGATGCCGAACCTTTTTCAGCACTCGCTTTTAAAGTGGCAACTGATCCATTTGTTGGAACATTAACATTCGTTAGAATATATTCAGGAAAATTAGAAACAAGTTCAACTGTACTTAATTCAGTAAAAAATAATAAAGAAAAAATTGGTAGAATGCTATTAATGCATGCCAATGATCGTGAAGATATTAAAGTTGCCTATGCTGGAGATATTGTTGCTGTAGCTGGTTTAAAAAATACAGTCACAGGTGAAACACTTTGCGATCCTTTGAAACCAATAATTTTAGAGTCAATGGACTTTCCAGAACCTGTAATCGAGATTGCTGTAGAGCCTAAAACTAAAGCTGACCAAGAAAAAATGGGAGAAGCACTAGCTAGACTTGCTAAAGAAGATCCTTCCTTCAGAGTTACATCGGACGAAGAGTCAGGGCAAACAGTTATTAAAGGTATGGGTGAACTTCATTTAGATATTATTGTTGATCGCATGAAAAGAGAATTTAACGTTGAAGCGAACATAGGAGCACCTCAGGTTGCTTACAGAGAAACTATTTCAAAAGAAGTCGAAGTAACTTACACCCATAAAAAACAAAGTGGTGGCGCTGGTCAATTTGCCGAAGTTAAAATTATTGTTCAAGGTGGTGAACCAGGTAGTGGAAGAATTTTTGAAGATAAGATTAAAGGTGGTAATATTCCAAAAGAATATATTCCAGGTGTAGAAAAAGGTGTTGAAGGTGTTGCAGATTCAGGTGTGATAGCAGGCTTCCCTATTATCGATTATAAAGTGACACTTGTTGATGGAAAATATCATGATGTTGACTCTAGTAGTTTAGCATTTGAATTAGCTGGGAGAATGGGTTTCAAAGAAGCATGTCAGAAAGCAAGTCCAAAATTATTAGAACCAGTTATGCGAGTAGAGGTTGTTACTCCAGAAGATTATATGGGCGATGTAATTGGAGATTTAAGTAGCAGAAGAGGTCAAGTAAGTGGTAGCGAAACTAGAGGTAGTGACGCAAGCATTACAGCAATGGTTCCCTTGGCGAATATGTTTGGGTATGTAAATACTCTAAGATCTATGACTCAAGGACGTGCACAATATTCTATGTTCTTTGATCATTACGAACAAGTTCCACAAAATGTACAGGATGAGGTTAAAGCAAAGTTTGCTTAGTAAATAATTATGGATAATCAAAACATAAAAATTAGATTAAAGGCTTATGATCATGGAATATTAGATCAGTCTTCAATCGAAATTGTTAATACCGCAAAAAGAACTGGTGCCTTTGTAAAGGGTCCAATCCCTTTACCTACCAATAACGAAGTATTTACAGTACTTAGATCGCCACATGTTAATAAAAAGAGTCGTGAGCAATTTGAAATTAGAACTCATAAAAGATTAATTGAAATTGTAGACCCAACACCTCAAACAGTTGATGCTTTAATGAAGTTAGATTTAGCATCAGGTGTAGATGTAGAAATTAAGTTATAATTATGAGAACAGGTTTAATAGCAAAGAAAATTGGAATGAGTAACTATTATACTCCAAATGGGATCAATATACCCGTCACTGTTCTGCATATTGAAGATTGCAGGGTAATCGAAAGAATAACTAATGAAAACTCTAATGTTGATAAATTGTTAATTGGTGCCAATGAAATAAAAAAACTTTCTAAGCTCTCTAAGTCAGTTAAAACTTATTTTGAGAAAAAAAATATTAATCCTCTTAAGATAACTAAAGAATTTGCAATTGATAAATCTACAGAATTAAAAGCTGGCGATGAAATTAATGCCGATCACTTTGAAGAAGGTCAGTTTATTGACGTTTCTGGATTTACTAAGGGCAAAGGTTTTGCTGGTGTAATGAAGAGACATAACTTTGGTGGACTAAGAGCATCTCATGGTGTTTCAGTTTCACATAGATCACATGGTTCAACTGGGCAGTGTCAAGATCCAGGCAGAGTTTTTAAAGGCAAGAAAATGGCGGGGCATATGGGTGATGATCATAAGACTTTACAAAATCTTCAGGTGGTTAAAGTTGATGCTAAAAAAAATATTTTATGTGTTAAGGGTGCGACACCAGGCGCAAGAGGTGCATGGTTAGTACTAGAAGATTCAATTAAAAATAAACCAAGTAAAGATGTCGATATAAAACTCGAAGTTGATACAAAGAAAAAGAGATAAAGAGATTTAATAATGTTAATAGACGTACATAATTTAGACGGTAAAAAAATTGAGACCTTAGAACTCAATGATGCTGTATTTAATTTAGAGCCAAACTCTGAATTAATTGCATCTGTGGTTCAATGGCGTGCATCACAAAAATATCCATTTAGAGCTAAAACACTAAATAGATCCGAAGTTAAAGGTACTACACAAAGAGTCGGAAAACAAAAAGGTGGCGGTACTGCCAGACATGGATCAAAAAAAGCAAATATTTTTAGAAGCGGTGGAATGGCACATAGCTTAAAAGGCGATAGATCTGTGAAGAACTTATCTAGAAAAGCTAAGAAGCTTGGTCTAATTCATGCCCTATCGTCAAAAATGAAAGATAATAATATTATTTTAATTGATGATCTAAAGTCTAAAGAAGTAAAAACAAGCTCTTTAAGAAAACAACTTGAAAAACTAAATATTAAGTCAGCATTTATTGTTGAAGGTGAAGCTCCAGATAATAATTTTGCTCTGTCCAGTCGCAACCTAAAAAAAATTAAATATTCAACTGCTGATGGTATAAATGTATTTGATATAATTAAATATGAAAAGCTAGTTATGAGTAAAGACGCTGTAATAAGTATTGAGAAAAAGGCTCTATCAATATGAGTTTAATAAAAAATTATAAAGTTTTATTGAATCCTGTTGTAACAGAAAAATCTTCTATGATTTCTGAATACAATCAAGTCACTTTTAAAGTTGCAATTGATTCAAATAAAAAACAAATTAAAGAGGCCGTAGAAAATATATTCAAAGTAAAAGTAAAAAGCGTAAATACCATAATCACTAAAGGAAAACTAAAATCATTTAGAGGAACAATTGGTAGAAGATCAAATTTTAAAAAAGCAATAGTGACCTTAAAAGAAGGTCAAAGTATTGATATGAGTGTGGGAGTTTAATAAGTGGCTTTAATTAAATCTAAACCTAATACACCTGGAACTAGACAATTAGTACTAGTTGACAGAAAAGGTTTATGGAAAGGTAAATCATTAAAGAAATTGACTGTGGGCATATCTAGACCTGGAGGCAGAAACAATAAAGGCCGTATCACAATGAGACATAAGGGTGGTGGTCATAAGAATAAATATAGATTAGTTGATTTCAAGAGAAATAAATTTGATATAAGCGCTACTGTTGAAAGAATTGAGTATGATCCTAATAGAACGGCTTATATTGCCTTAATTAAATATGATGACGGTGAGCAAGCATATATTCTAGCCACAAAAGACATTAAGGCAGGCGATAAAGTCATTTCAGGTGAAAACGTTGAAATAAAATCTGGAAACTCGATGTTAATTAAATATATTCCTGTTGGAATAGATATTCATAATTTAGAGTTAAATCCAGGTGGTGGCGGTATATTAGCAAGGTCTGCCGGTGCTGCTTTGCAGGTTGTTGGTAAATCAGAGGGGTATGTTAATGTTAAGCTTCCATCTGGTGAGCTAAGAAAAGTTTTAGAAAATTGTAGAGCATCTGTTGGTATCCTATCCAACGTAGATAAGAAAAACCAAAAATTAGGTAAAGCAGGTAGAAATAGATGGTTAGGAAAAAGACCTTCTGTTCGTGGTGTTGCCATGAACCCAATTGATCACCCGCATGGTGGTGGTGAAGGAAAAACATCTGGTGGTAGGCATCCAGTGACTCCATGGGGTAAGCCAACTAAAGGTAAAAAAACAAGAAGCAATAAGCGTACCGATAAATATATTATTAAGAGAAAAACAGATAAAAAAGCAAGGATAGAAGTCTAAGATATGGCTAGATCAATTTGGAAAGGACCATTTGTAGATGGTCATTTATTAAAAAAAGTTCAGAAAGCATCTGAAACTTCAAGAAATGAAGTTATAAAAACATGGTCACGTAGATCTACTATTTTACCAGAATTTATAGGTTTGAGTTTTGCTGTGCACAATGGGAAAAAATTTATACCAGTAAATGTTTCTGAAGATATGGTTGGACATAAATTAGGTGAATTTTCTCCAACTAGAACATTTAATGGTCATACGGCAGATAAGAAAACTAAGAAGTAATTATGAAACATTTACACAGAAAAGATAATGAGGCAATTGCTATAGGGAAGAACGTTAGAGTTAGTCCTCGTAAGGCTAGTATTGTTTTAGATACTATCCGAGGCAAGAAAGTAAAAGATGCGCAAAATATATTAAAATTTTCTAAGAGGGCTATAGCACAGGATATATATAAAATTTTAAGCAGTGCAGCAGCTAATGCAGAAAATAATCACCAGTTAGATCTTGATATTTTAAAGATTTCAGAAGCTTATTGTGGTAAAGGGATGGTCATGAAGAGATGGAGAGCCCGTGCTAAAGGACGTCCAGGCAGAATTCAAAAGTTTTTAAGTAATATTACTATAATAGTTGCTGAAGCACAGAACGATAAAGAGGAAAGTAAATAATTATTATGGGTCAAAAAGTAAATCCAATTGGTCTTAGACTTATCTTGAATAAAAAATGGCAATCAAAGTGGTTCGCTAATAAAAAAGATTTTGGCAGAGTTCTTCAAGAAGATATAAAGATAAGAAATTTTTTGAAAACTAGCCTAAAAAAATGTGGTGTAGCTAAAATAGAGATTGAAAGACCTGCTAAAAAAGCTCAAATCACCATATTTACTGCAAGACCAGGACTTATAATCGGTAAAAAAGGAAGTGATATTGAAAAATTAAAGAAAAAAATAATTTCTTTTACAGGTCAAGATGCATCTATCAATTTAGTTGAAATTAGAAAACCTGAAGTTGAGGCTCAACTTATTGCCGACAATATAGCTGAACAGTTAGAGCGTAGAGTTTCATTCAGAAGAGCGATGAAAAGATCGGTACAGTCTGCCATGAGACTTGGTGCTGAAGGTATTAGAGTTAATTGTGGCGGAAGACTTGGTGGAACTGAAATTGCACGAACAGAATGGTATCGTGAAGGTAGAGTTCCATTACACACATTTAGAGCTAACGTAGATTACGCTGAATCAACTGCAGCAACTACTTATGGTGCATGTGGAATAAAAGTATGGATTTATAAAGGCGATATTGACGAGAATGTTCCTCATGAAAAATCACCAAATAGTTTAGGATAATAAATGTTACAACCAAAGAAAACAAAATTTAGAAAAGCACATAAAGGTCGAGTAAAAGGCGTGGCTACATCAGCCACGACACTTAACTTTGGAACTTTTGGACTTAAGTCTCTTCAAGCAGAAAGAATAACAGCAAGACAGATTGAAGCAGCACGTGTTGCAATGACTAGGTACATGAAAAGAGCTGGCCGTGTATGGGTAAGAATTTTTCCCGATATACCAGTATCAAAAAAACCAACAGAAGTAAGAATGGGTAAAGGTAAAGGCTCTCCAGAATTTTGGGTTGTTAGAGTTAAGCCTGGAAAAATTATGTTTGAAGTTGACGGAGTATCTCACGAAATCGCTAAGGCTGCATTTAGTAGAGCTGCTGCAAAACTTCCCGTTAAAACAAAAGTAGTTGAGCAATTAATTAAATAGATTTTATGAAAACTGAAGAAATTAGAAAAAAAACCGAAGACCAAATCTCAAGTGAGATGGAAAATCTCTATAAAGAATCGCTAAACCTAAGATTTCAAAAGTCTTCAGGTCAATTAGAAAACACATCTAGAATTAATAAGGTACGCAAATTAATAGCTAGAATGAAAACAGTATTAAATGAAAGGTCTGAAGGTAAATAGTATGCCAAAAAAAATTCTTCAAGGTACAGTTGTAAGTAGCAAGCAAGATAAAACGGTTACAGTTCTGGTCGAAAGAAAATTTAAGCACCCTCTTTTAGGCAAAGTAATTAAAAGATCAAAAAAATACAGTGCTCACGATGAAAATAATGAGTATGCAGCTGGTGACAAAATTAAGATTATAGAGTCTAAGCCGATTTCTAAAATGAAAAGATGGATGGTAATTAAGTAATGATACAACCAGAATCAAGATTAAGTATTGCAGATAACTCGGGCGCAAAAGAAGTGCTTTGCATAAAAGTACTTGGCGGATCTAAAAGAAGATACGCCTCAGTAGGAGATATTATTGTTGTAACTGTAAAGGAAGCAATTCCAAGAGGAAAAGTAAAAAAAGGTACAGTTCATAAGGCTGTGATAGTTCGTACCAGAAAAGAACTTTTAAGAAAAGATGGCAGCACTATAAAATTCGACTCAAATGCCGCTGTTTTGATTAATGCTCAAGGAGAACCTGTGGGTACTCGAATATTTGGGCCGGTCTGTAGAGAATTAAGAGCTAAAAAGCAAATGAAAATAATTTCATTAGCGCCGGAGGTTTTATAATGGTTGCTAGAGTTAAAAAAGGTGACATGGTTTTTGTGAATTGTGGAAAAGATATTGGTAAAACTGGAGAGGTTCTAAGAATGCTAGGATCTTCTGCAATTGTCAAAGGTATAAATGTTGTTAAAAAACATCAAAAACAAGATCAAAAAAATGAAGGTGGAATTCTCAATAAAGAAATGCCGATCAAGTTAGACAATTTAATGCTTTTAGATAAAAAAGATAATAAGCCTACTCGTGTAAGAACTAAAATTCTTGAAGATAAGAAAAAAGTTCGCGTGTCAGTTCTGTCGGGAGATCAAATAGATGCCTAGTACAAATATGCCAAGATTAAAAGAAATGTATATTTCTCAAATTACCGCTCAACTTAAAGAAAAGTTAGGTCTGAAAAATAATTTACAAGTTCCACGTCTTACTAAGGTTGTTTTAAATATGGGATTAGGTGAGGCTGCGCAAGACTCAAAAGTAATACAAAAAGCCAAAGATGATTTATCTGTAATTTCTGGACAATTGCCTATTACAACAATGGCAAAAAAATCTATTGCGACCTATAAAACTAGGACTGGAATGCCTCTTGGAGTAAAAGTAACTTTGCGTGGAAATACAATGTATGAGTTTGTTGATAGATTAGTAACAATTGCTTTACCAAGAATACGTGACTTTAGGGGTTTGAAAAAAAATAGTTTTGATGGCCAAGGAAACTATGCGCTTGGAATTAGTGAATGTACTATATTCCCAGAGATAAATGTAGATAAGCTAGATAAGATCAGAGGCCTTGATATTGTTGTGTGTACTTCTGCGAGTAATGATGAACAGGCTTTAAGCTTGCTGCAATCTCTTAACTTTCCAATAAAAGAATCAAATCAACTAGGATAATTATTATGGCTAAAAAAAGTATGATAGAGAAAAATAAGACAAGAATTAGGCTGTCAAACCTAGACTTAGTCAAAAGAAAAGCTTTAAAAGATATAATTATGAATAAAAAAACCCCAATCGATGAAAGGTTTCAGGCTCAGCTAAAACTAGCAAAAATGAGAAGAAATGGAGCTCAGAATAGAGTTAGAAATCGATGCGAGGTGACTGGAAGACCGCGTGGTTTTCATGGTCGAGTTAAAATGTCAAGGATTGCTCTAAGGGAAATGGCCTCATTTGGTCAGATTCCAGGCATGACTAAGGCGAGTTGGTAGAAAGGTATTATTGAATGTCATTACAAGATCCATTAGCAGACTTATTTAGTAGAATAAGAAATGCCCAGATGAGAAATAAAAAAGTAGTTAGTTCTCCTGCTTCTAAACTTAGAGCGGGAATATTAGAAGTTTTAGCTAAAGAGGGCTATATAAGAGGCTACGCGATGACACAGCATGCTTCTGGCAAGAATGAACTAGATATTGAATTAAAATATGATAGTAACGGACCAGTAATTTCTAATATTACCCGTGTATCAAAACCAGGAAGAAGAGTTTACTCTGGTGTTAAAAGTATTCCATTTATTCACAACGGCCTAGGAATATCAATAGTTTCAACTTCTAGAGGTGTTATGTCAGATGCTGATGCTAGAGATCAGAAACTAGGTGGCGAAATTATTTGTAAGGTATTTTAAGGATTATATTAATGTCTAGAGTAGGATCAAAAATTATAACTGTACCAGATAACGTAAAAGTTTTTATTGAAAATGGTGCTGTGCACGCCGAAGGGCCAAAAGGCAAACTTTCAACAGTGATCAATGAAGGTATTGATGTAAACATTAATGAAAAAGAAATAACTTGTGTTCCAAGAAAAAAAGATCGTCAGTCATTAGCGTTTTGGGGTTTACAGAGAAACCTAGTTAACAATATTGTTATTGGGGTATGTGAGGGTTTTACTAAAAAGCTTGAAATAAATGGTGTTGGTTATAGAGCATCAGTTAAAGGTACAAATTTAGAATTATTACTTGGTTATAGCCATCCAATTTCTTACCCAATCCCACAAGACCTTGAGATAAAAGTTGATAAACTAAATAACATTGAAATATCCGGCGCTAGTAAGCAGTTGGTAGGTCAAGTAGCTTCTGAAATAAGAAGCTTTAGAGCTCCTGAACCATACAAGGGTAAGGGTATAAAATATTCAGGTGAACATATAGTCAGAAAAGAAGGTAAGAAAAAATAATGCCAGTTTCAATAAAACAAAAAAGATCTAGTAGAGTTAGATATACACTTAAGAAAAGAAATAAAGATCGATTAAGAATGTCAGTTTTTAAATCAGCTAAAAATCTCTATGTCCAGGTTATTGATGATACGGCCAGCAAAACTATTTGTAGCGTATCTTCTTTAGCAACTAGTAAGAAAAAAAATGGATGCAACATAGAGTCAGCAAAATCATTAGGAATAGCCATAGCTAAATTAGCAAAAGAAAAAGGAATTGATAAAGTTTATTTAGATAGAGGTCCAAATATATATCACGGAATAATCAAATCACTAGCTGATGAAGCTAGGTCTGCAGGATTAACAATTTAAGGAATAAATATGCGAGATAATAGAGATAATAGAGATAATAGAGCCCCTAAAGATGACATCAAAGATAAATTAGTTGCGATTAATAGGGTAACTAAAGTTGTTAAGGGTGGTAGAAGATTTGGCTTTGCGGCACTTGTTGTTGCAGGGGATGAATCAGGAAGAGTTGGATTTGGTAAAGGTAAGGCTAAAGAGGTTCCTGAAGCTATCAAAAAAGCAAATGATGCGGCTAGAAAAAGTATGATTAAAATTCCATTAAAAGAAGGAAGAACTCTCCATCATGATATTGTTGGCAACCACGGTGCAAGTAAAGTGGTTATGAGATCTGCCCCATCTGGTACAGGAATTATTGCTGGCGGCTCTGTAAGAGCCGTATTTGAGTTGCTAGGAATTAAAGATATTGTTACTAAATCTATTGGAAGTGCAAATCCTTATAATATCATTAGGGCTGCAGTTAATGGTTTAAAACAACAAAAATCACCTAAGATGGTTGCGGCAAGAAGAAGTAAAAAGGTTTCAGAAATTAATTCAATTAGAGATTAAAATGAGTCAAAAAATAAAGATCACACTTACCAAAAGTTCAATTGGGTCCATTCAAAAAATAATTGGCACATTGAAAGGGCTCGGACTTAAGAAAATTAGAAGCACTTCTGTTTTAGTTGAAACCCCTGAAGTACTTGGAATGATAAAAAAAGTGCAACATTTAGTTAAAACTGAAAGAGTTTAATATTATGAAATTAAATGAATTAAAAAAACCAAAGGGACATACATTTACCTCAAAAAGAGTAGGTAGAGGTATAGGCTCAGGTAAAGGGAAAACTGCTGGAAGCGGCCATAAGGGTCAGAAGGCTAGATCTGGTGTTGCTATTAACGGATTTGAAGGCGGTCAAATGCCTATATTTAGAAGACTTCCAAAATTTGGGTTCACAAATGTTGGTCGGACAGATTATGTTGTTCTAAATTTAGAAGATATACAAAAGATTATTGAAAAAAATAAAATAGCTGAAGATCAAGTTATTAATATTGATTTATTAAAAAAATTATCAATTATTAAGCAAAAAAATAAGTTAAAGCTTAAAGTGTTAGGGCGTGGTGAAATGTCATCAAAAAACTCTATTGAGTGTGGTAAAATTTCAAAATCAGCTCAAGAAAAGGTCAGTAAAACTGGTAACAATATAACTATCAACTAAAAAAAAATATGGCTTCTGCAGCAGAACAATTAGCTTCAAATTTCAGTTTTGGAATGTTTCGTAAGGCTACGGAATTAAAAAAACGTATTTGGTTCACACTTGGTGTGCTTATTGTCTATCGTTTTGGAACATATATACCACTTTCAGGAATTGACATTGAGCAATTAGCCTCATTAGTTGAAACAAATCAAAGTGGAATACTTGGCATGTTTGATGTTTTTGCGGGTGGAGCAATTAGTCGTATGGCTATTTTTGCACTTGGAATTATGCCATATATTTCCGCATCTATTATTATTCAATTGATGACTAGTGTATCGCCTACTTTGGCTAATTTAAAAAAAGAGGGTGAACCTGGAAGAAAAAAAATTACTCAATACACGCGTTATGGAACCGTAATACTTGCTATTCTACAAGGCTACGGCATTTCTGTTGGCCTGGAGTCTGCAGGTCAAATTGTAACAGACCCGGGTTTATTTTTTAGAATATCAACAACAATAACTCTTGTTGGCGGCACAGTTTTTCTTATGTGGCTTGGCGAGCAAGTTACTAGTAGAGGTATTGGAAACGGAATTTCATTAATTATATTCTCAGGTATTGTTGCTGAAATACCTAGTGCATTAATTAATACTTTAACACTTGGTAGACAAGGTACTATATCAACGCTAACTCTTTTACTTCTATTTGCCTTGGTAATTGCAGTAGTTATTTTTATAATATTTATGGAAAGAGCGCAGCGAAGACTATTGGTGCAATACCCTAAAAGACAAATGGGCAATAAAATGATGGGTGGAGATACATCACATTTACCTCTTAAATTGAACACTGCTGGAGTCATTCCAGCAATTTTTGCCTCCTCTATATTACTACTACCAATTACTATAGCTAACTTCAATCTTTCAACTGATCAATCCTGGTTAAGTGATATTGCGGCTTTACTTGGAAGAGGCCAACCTCTTTATATGGCCTTATATGCTTCAGCAATAATATTTTTTGCATTTTTTTACACTTCCATTGTTTTTAATCCAGTTGAAACTGCTGATAATCTAAAGCGAAATGGTGGGTTTATTCCCGGCATTAGGCCAGGAGAAAAAACTGCAGAGTATATTGATTTTGTTTTATCAAGAATAACTACAATCGGCGCTTTATACTTAGCTTTTGTTTGTATTCTTCCTGAGATTTTAATAGCACAATATTCTATTCCATTTTACTTAGGCGGTACTTCTCTTTTAATTGTTGTTGTAGTTGGTATGGACACAGTCGGCCAAATACAAAGTCATTTGTTTGCTTATCAGTATGAAGGTTTAATTAAGAAATCAAGAATTAGAGGTAGAAGAAAGTGAATCTAATTTTACTTGGACCACCGGGAGCTGGAAAAGGTACTCAGGCTAAATCAATATGTGATAAATTCAATCTATGCCATTTATCAACGGGTGATATTTTACGAAATGAAGTTACTAACGAAACTGAATTAGGTAAACAGGCCAAAGATATTATGGATAAGGGTGAACTTGTTTCAAATGATATTATTTTAATGATTATAGATAAATTTATTACTGATAATCAATCAAAATTTAATGGGTTTTTATTCGATGGTTTTCCAAGATCTTCTGAGCAAGCAGAAATGTTAAACAAACTTCTTAATGATATTAAGGTTAATATAAATAAAGTAATACTAATCGATGTTGATCAATCAATACTTCTAGATCGTATAATGAAAAGAAAAGAAGAAGAAGGGCGGCTAGATGATAGTGAGGAAGTGCTAAAATCTCGACTAGAAGTTTATCATACACAGACACAACCACTGGCAGACTATTACTCTAACTTAAAATTGCTAGAAAAGGTCGATGGTAACATGGAAATTATTCAAGTAAATCAAGCTATTAACTCAATATTGGAGGCTGCTTAATATGCTTGACCATTTGACTAATAATCATATAATCCGCCAATCTCTCAATAACCATAATCAAAGGATCTATCTGTGGCTCGTATAGCTGGTGTAAACATTCCAAGTCAAAAAAAATTAAGCATTGCTCTTACTTATGTGTATGGAGTAGGTAGAAAATACTCTGTAGATATATGCAAACAAGCAGATGTTGATGAAAATATTAGAGTTCAGGATCTATCAGAAGTTGATATTAAAAAAGTTACAGATGTTATTGCCGCAGACTTTACAGTAGAAGGCGATCTAAGAAGAGAAATATCTGCTAACATTAAAAGATTAAAAGATTTAGGTGCGTATAGAGGAGTAAGACACAGAAAGAATTTACCGTGTCGAGGACAAAGAACTCATACAAACGCTAGAACTAAAAAAGGTAAAGCTATAGCAATTGCCGGAAAGAAAAAGGTAACTAAGTAATGGCTGATAAAAAAATTGTTAAAAAGAAAAAAACTAAAAAAAATATAGTTTCAGGTATGGCTTACATACAAGCTACTTTTAATAATACAATGGTAACTATTACTGATGAGCAGGGCAACAGTGTTGCATGGTCATCTGCAGGAGTAAAAGGTTTCAAGGGATCAAGAAAATCAACTCCGTATGCCGCACAAATGGCTGCAGAGGATGCAGGAAATAAAGCCAAAGAATTTGGTTTAAAAAATTTACAGGTTTTTGTTAAAGGACCTGGTGGTGGAAGAGAGTCTGCTTTAAGAGCGTTACAGGCAGTTGGATTTTACATAACATCTATAAAGGATACTACACCAGTTCCTCATAATGGATGTCGACCTCCTAAAAAGAGAAGAGTATAAATATTTAATAATATAAGGATAACAGTATGAGCATCATAAATAACTGGCAGGCACTAATTAAACCATCAAAATTATCACTTGTGCCCTCTGATACTTCTAGCTTTCAAGCTACATTAACAGCTGAGCCATTAGAAAGAGGTTTTGGTTTAACTTTAGGCAATGCCTTAAGAAGAGTTTTACTATCATCATTGCAAGGTACTGCGGTGACAGCCATTAAGGTTGAAAATGTATTGCATGAGTTTTCATCAATTGATGGTGTTAGAGAGGATGTAACTGATATTGTATTAAATGTTAAATCTTTAGCATTAAATATGCACTCTGAAGGTGTTAGAAAAATGTCACTAAATGTTACTGGACCAGGCGAAATTACAGCTGGAATGATCAATGCTCCTTCTGAAATAGACATTATCAATCCTGAGTTAGTTATATGTAATTTAGATGAAAATGTAGAATTTAATATGGAGTTAACTGTAGCTAAGGGTAAAGGTTATGTTGCAGCTGAGCACAATAGAGTTGAAGATGCACCTATTGGCCTAATTCCAGTAGACTCAATTTTTAGTCCAGTAAAACAAGTAGCATATAGCGTTGAAAATACACGTGAAGGTAAAGTTTTAGACTATGATAAGCTAACGATGACAATTGAAACAGATGGATCTATATCACCAGAAGATTCTATTGCATTTGCAGCGAGAATTGTTCAAGACCAGCTTCAATCCTTTATTAATTTTGATGAGCCTGAAGAAGTAATACCTGAGCCAGATGCTCTTGAGCCTCAATTTAATAAAAATTTACTTAGAAAAGTTGAAGAGCTTGAATTATCTGTCAGATCTATGAATTGCCTACGAAATGACAATATTATCTATATCGGTGATTTAGTTCAAAAAACAGAAACTGAAATGCTTAGAACACCAAACTTTGGTAGAAAATCTTTAAATGAGATTAAAGAAGTTTTAGGTGTAATGTCTCTGTATCTTGGAATGGAAGTTCCAAACTGGCCACCAGAAAACATCGAAGAGATGGCAAGAAAAATAGAAGATCCATATAACTAAAATTTAAGTAGAAAAAATATGAGACACGGAATAGCAAAAAGAAAACTAAATAGAACTTCGACACATAGAATATCTATGTTGGAAAACATGGCTGTATCTTTAATTAAGAGTGAAACTATTAAAACAACTCTACCTAAAGCTAAAGAACTTAGGCCTTTTGTTGAAAAAATTATTACATTAGGTAAGAAGAATACAAATGCATCAAGAATAAATGCATTTAGTAGCCTAAGAGATGGTGATGCTGTAAAGAAAGTTTTTACGGATCTTTCAAAAAGATTTGAAAAACGACAAGGCGGCTACTGTAGAATTGTTAAAGCAGGCTTTCGTACTGGTGACAAAGCACCTATGGCTTACATTCAACTATTAGATCAAGAAACTAAATAGTCTAAATAAATTCTTAAATAAGATTTTTGGTCGAAAATGAAAATTTTATGGCTAAACATATTCATTCATTAATTATTAAAGAAAATGAATCCAATACGAGATTGGATCGATATTTAGTTAATTCTTTAAATGTGCCTCAAAGTTTAATTCAAAAAGACTTAAGAAAAGGTCTAATAAAAGTAAATGATAAAAAATCAATTTCTAATTATAGAGTTCAAGAAGGAGATATTCTTCAATTATCAAAAGATTACTCAGAACTTAAGCCTAAACAAATAACAGAGCCAAATAAGAAAGATTTAGAGCGATTAAAAAAATCAATTATATTTTCTGATATTAAT
>CAJJBM010000032.1 GCA_905182445.1 Pelagibacteraceae bacterium AG-422-B15
AGCAGTCTTCTTTATATTTTGTTTTGGTTTCTCAAGATATAGTCTATATTTAGAAAAGAAACTTAATACTGATAACGATAGTGAGAACAGATGAGCAAAGATTCTATAATTTATTTTGAAAATGTAAGTAAATGGTTTGGCGACTTCCAAGTGCTTAATAATATTAATTTAGAAGTAAATAAAGGTGAAAAAATTGTAGTATGTGGGCCATCTGGTTCGGGAAAATCAACTATGATTAGATGTATTAATCGCCTTGAAGAACATCAAGAAGGAAAAATTATTGTTGATGGCACTGAGTTAACAGGCAATGTAAAAAATATTGATACTGTGAGAAGAGAAGTAGGAATGGTTTTTCAGCAGTTCAATTTATTTCCACATTTAAGTATTCTAGATAATTGTACTCTTGCACCAATTTGGGTTAGAAAAATGTCAAAAGTAGATGCGACAGAGCTTGCAATGCAATACCTAAGAAGAGTTCAAATTGAGGATCAAGTTCATAAATTTCCAAATCAATTATCTGGCGGTCAACAGCAAAGAGCTGCAATTGCAAGGGCGCTATGCATGCAACCTCGCTTAATGCTTTTTGATGAGCCTACTTCAGCATTAGATCCTGAAATGATTAAAGAAGTTCTAGATGTTATGATTGGATTAGCGCAAGACGGAATGACTATGCTTGTTGTGACACACGAAATGGGTTTTGCTAAAGAAGTTGCGGATAGAATTGTATTTATGGATGAAGGACAAATTGTTGAAGCAAAAGCTCCAACAGAGTTTTTTGAGAATCCAGATAGTGAGAGAACAAAACTATTCTTAAGTCAGATCTTATAGGGAATTTGGCTCCGCCTGCTGGGCTCGAACCAGCGACAACCTGATTAACAGTCAAGCGCTCTACCAACTGAGCTAAGGCGGAATAGGCAATTCTTATAACAAATGTTTTTATAATTTACTAGTTTAAGTTTTAATTATTGCAGATATAAACAAGCTATTAACAAAAACTCAAAATATGCCTCTAATTAAAGATTCACTATATGAATTTGGTTTCGGAAGAACTGACCAGGTTGTTGAAAACAATGTTAGTCTTTTGGACGAAGCGGTGTTTAGTTTCTTATATGGTGGACTTTTTAAAGTCTTAAAATCATTAAATTTATCTAGTATTCTTGATTTAGAAATAGTCTTTCGCCTATTTGTCAATTTTGAAAAAGGCCTGTCTTTTTACGATATTCATTATTTTACTCAAGCTCCAGAAAGAACTCTATGGCGCAGATTAAAATATCTTGAAGAAGAAGATGTAGTTATGCGAAGTCGAGGGAAGTCTGACAAGAGAACTATTAAATTTCAATTATCTAAAAATGCTTACGCCAAATTAATTGAGTCTATTCCTAAAGAAGACTTAGCAATCACAATATCAAAAATAGCTGTTTCATATGCAGATAAATTATGGATGTTTAATGTTAGGGATCCTAATAAAATAAAAAAAACACTATTAAATTTATCTAGAAGTGCCGTCTCAATGAGTGAGAATAATTTTTTATCACAATTTTGTTTTGGTCTCGCTTACTATTATGGTTCAAATTATGATCTAACAATTAATCATGCATATAAGTCGATACAGTTAAATAAAAAATTTGCTCATTCCAGAAGACTTTTTGGTTCTGCTTTATTTCAAATTGGTGAAAAAAAAAGAGCATATCTAGAAATGGGAAAAGCTTTAAAACTATATAATGATGATTATGGAAAATGGCGTACAAATTATGAACTTTGGCGTTTTAATTATTTAGATGGAAATCTAAAAAAAGCATCTGAGTTAGTAAAAAAACTTAAAGAAGCTGAGCCAAATTATCCGCAGGCATATTTAGCAGATTTAATTACCGCAGGTTCTTTAAAAAAGAAAGCATCAAAATCTAAAAAGAAACTACACGAACTTGTTCCAAATTTTAGTCCGAGTATGATCAAGAACTTTCACTCTTGGATTACAGACGAGCAAGCCGATAGGTTTGTAGAAGATCTAAAATTTCACGATTTATAATGGAGGCCACGCCCAGAATCGAACTGGGATAAAAGGATTTGCAGTCCTCTGCGTAACCATTCCGCCACGTGGCCCTATAAGTGTAAAAAAGTTATATCATTAATAAGTTTAACTTGTGAAGAATTATTCTTTATTATAAGAATTGATTATGGATGCCCATCAAGAAAACACAGCTATGGTAGATGGTCAAATTAAACCTCTATCTAATATTAGTCCTAATATTTTAGAGGCCTTGTATGGTATTGATAGAAAAGATTACACTCCTGTAGAACTTAAAAAATTTTCTTATATTGAAAAAAATATTCTTATTGGAAAAAATAGATATTTACCAAAAGCCGCTATTACCGCTAAACTTTTATCAGCATTAGAAATAGAAAGCACTGAAACCATTCTTATTATAAGCTCAACGATGGGATATTCTGCTGCGCTAGCATCAAAAATTGCAGAAACTGTTATTTGTATAGAACAAGACACAGAGCTGTTAAATCTTTCTGAAAAAATAGCTATTGAAAATTCTATGAATAATATTGTTTTTATTAAAAATGAATTGAATAAAGGCTATCCAGATCAAGGTCCATATTCATGTATTCTTATAGAAGGTGCCATAGAAGAAGAACCTAAGAAAATACTAGATCAATTAACAGAAGGTGG
This sequence comes from Pelagibacteraceae bacterium AG-422-B15, assembly GCA_905182445.1. Taxonomy (GTDB): domain Bacteria; phylum Pseudomonadota; class Alphaproteobacteria; order Pelagibacterales; family AG-422-B15; genus CACCCN01. The sequence continues at coordinate 2,678 of CAJJBM010000032.1, forward strand.
AAGATTGGTTACAATTTTAAATAATAATGAAAATGGTTCGGCGATAAAATATTCTAGAGTAAATGGTCAGATTATAAGTCAATTTTTGTTTAGTATGGATGCTCCACTTTTAGACAGCTTTAAAAAATCTAAAAAATTTAATTTTTAAATATATTGCACATATATCAATTTGATATATATACCGTAATAATCATGTTTACTTCTAATAAATTATCTATTCTTACATATGTTGTTTGCATGACTCTATTTCCTTTAGGGTCGTATTCTATAACTCTGGAAAATGCCCTTAGCAGCAGCCTGTTAAATAATTTAGATATCAAGATAGAAAAATCTAATTTATCAGCAAAGAAAGAAAATATTAATCAGTCTATTTCAAGTTACTTTCCTTCAATTTCTTTGCAAGGTTCAATATCGGAGAATGAAGTTACAAATATAAAAAAACAAGATGGCACATTAAGCGCTGGTTACGATCTTGAGCCCTCAAGTGCCTCAGTAACCATTAGTCAAAATATATTCAATGGCTTTGCATCGTATTACTCTTTAGTCAAATCCAAGACAGATTTTAAAAGTCAAAATTTATTATATGAAAATAAAAAGCAAGAAATTATTTTAGCTGCTTTAGAGAGTTATTATAATGTTTTACTGTCAGAAAAAAATTATCAAGCATTTAAAAACAATTATACTTCAATTGTAAAAAGATATAATGCTGCTGAAGCAGAGTTTGAGGCTGGTATTTTATCAAAAACTGATGTTGCTTTAGCAAAAACTCGAATGAGTGCAGCTAAAATAGCTATGATGAATTCAGAAATTAATTTTAAACGTATATCCAATACTTTTAGAGATATTACTGGCGAAGAACCTGAGGATTTAAAATTTGAAAATATCAAATCTAATAAGGTATTCAAAAAAGATGAATTTATAGAAAGTGTAAGTTCTGGGAACTTTGCCATAAGACTAGCAGCGCTTGATATCAAATCAAAAAACGCAGCTACTGGAATTGCAAGATCAGCACTATTGCCAAAAATATCATTGAATGCAACGCAAACTGAATACTATGATTACTCAACTACAGTTGATCAATTTGACAATGAAACTATTAATGCCACTCTGTCATGGTCAATTTTTAATTCTGGTAAATCTTTATCAATGGTTAAACAGGCAGAAAAAATAAAAAATAGTAGTTACATAAATCAAATGATAGTTACAAGAGATGCTTTAACGAGCGCTAAATTTAATTTTTCACAATATATGATTTCAAGTGAAACAGTGGGCTCGGCACAAACTGCTGTTGATTCAGCTAATTTTGCTTATAACGGAACGGTTGTTGAACAAGAAGTTGGAGAAAGAACTCTTTTAGATGTCCTTGATGCTAGACAACAACTGCTAAATTCAGAAATTGAATTATTTAAAGAGCAACGTAATGAACAAATTATTGAAGCTCGCTTGCTCTATCTTATGGGAGAGCTAGAGCTAAATAAATTATTCAATAATTAAATTCTTTAATAGAAATATTTATATTTGCCAAATATAATAGCAAAATGAATAACACTCAAAAATCTACAGACGATATCCTATCAGCCATTAAAGACCTTATGGAAGGTAATGAAACACCTTTAAAATCTGACGATATACCATTACCAGATGATGTACTTGAGTTAACTAAACCTATTACTGAAGATGTATTAGATCTTACAACTCCTATTGAGACGAACCCGATTGAAAATAAATCAGAGGTATTAGAGTTAAATCAAATGATTGATGAGAATATGAATGTAGTCGAGTTAACTACTCATGTTGAAAATAACATTTTAGAAGAAATTGATGAGAACCTCATCCGTAGCATGGTTAAAAATAAATTAAAAAAATCTCTAGAGAATAAAATAGATATTATTATTAAAGAAGAACTCAATACCTTGATATCAGATCGCATATCTTTATCTGAGTTATCATTAAAATCAAAAGTACTTAAAAATTAATTCGCCATGTTAGATAAATACTACAAGCATGAACTTGTTGAAAAGCAAGTGTATGATAGCTGGGAAAAAGATAATGACTTTAAAGCAGCTCTAAATTCTGAAAAAGAATCTTATTGTATCGTTATTCCACCTCCCAATGTTACCGGAACTTTGCATATGGGACATGCCTTAAATAATACTCTGCAAGACATTCTTATAAGATATAATCGTATGCTGGGTAAAAATGTTCTTTGGCAACCTGGAATGGACCATGCTGGTATTGCAACGGAGATGGTTGTTGAAAGAGAATTAGCAAAAGAAAAAATAAAAAAAACTGATTTAACAAGAGAAGAATTTGTAAAAAAAGTATGGGAATGGAAAGATGTATCTGGAGGTAAAATTTTAAATCAGCTTAAAAGACTTGGAAGCTCATGTGACTGGGAAAGAGAGAGGTTCACTTTTGATGACGGTCTTTCAGCTGCAGTAAAACATGTATTCATTAAACTTCATAAAGATGGACTTATTTATAAAGACAAAAGATTGTCCAACTGGGATCCTAAATTAAAAACTACAATATCTGACTTAGAAGTAATCCAGAAAGAAGTTAAGGGCAACTTATGGTACATAGATTATAATATTGAAGATAGTGATGAAATAATAACTGTAGCCACTACGAGACCAGAAACAATGCTAGGTGATACAGGTATTGCGGTACATCCTGATGATGAGCGTTATCAAAAATTTATTGGAAAAAATGCGATCCTTCCTATTGTTGGAAAAAAAATAAAAATTGTTGCTGATGAATATGCAAAGTCTGACCAAGGATCAGGTGCGGTAAAGATTACGCCAGCACATGATTTTAATGACTATGAGGTAGGAAAAAGAAATAATTTAGAAGTAATTAATATTTTTGACAAACATGCTTGCTTAAATGAAAATGTTCCAGAAAAATATCAAGGATTAGATCGATATGTTGTTAGAGATATGATTATTGAAGATCTTACTAAATTGAACAAGCTCAATAAAATTGAAGAAAATGAACATACAGTTCCATATGGCGATAGATCAAATGTTGTGATCGAACCCTTATTAACAGACCAATGGTTTGTAAATGCTGAAAAAATGGCAACTGAAGCAATTAAGAAGGTAAAGGATAAGGAAACAAATTTTATACCAACCAATTGGGAAAAGACTTATTTTGATTGGATGGAGAATATTCAACCATGGTGTATTTCAAGACAATTATTATGGGGCCATCAGATTCCAGCTTGGTATGGACCAGATAATAAAATCTTTGTTGCAAATGATTATGATGAAGCAAATAAAGAAGCCACTTTACATTATGGTAAGGAAGTACATCTTGAGCGGGATCAGGATGTTTTAGATACTTGGTTTTCATCTGCCTTGTGGCCATTCTCAACTTTAGGTTGGCCAGAAAAAACTCCAGAACTTGAGGAATATTACCCAACAAGTGTTTTAGTAACCGGTTTTGATATTATTTTTTTCTGGGTTGCTCGAATGATGATGATGGGCCTTTATTTTACAGAGAAAGTTCCATTTAAAGATGTTTATGTACATGCATTGGTAAGAGATGAAAATGGTCAAAAAATGTCAAAGTCAAAAGGTAACGTAATTGACCCTATAATTTTGATGGATCAATATGGGGCAGATGCTTTGCGCATGACATTATGTTCAATGGCTGCTCA
>CAJJBM010000033.1 GCA_905182445.1 Pelagibacteraceae bacterium AG-422-B15
AACTATATTTTCCAGGCTGTGTGGCGGATAAGATTAATAAGCCAGCAAATATACCAATGTTCTTAATGAAATTTTGCATTTCATGTTGCTGTTCTAAACCTGTAGCCATATCCCAGAAGTTATGCATATAGTAATTAATTATTAATGTTAGTAGAGCAAGTACAAGTGCTGAAATTTTAGAATGCCAGCCAATAATAATTCCAATTGAACATATGAACTGGATTATAATAGTTAAGATAAGAGCAATATGCACAAATGGAACATCGTGATCAGACATATAGTTGTACATAAAATCATAGCTAAAGATTTTTGGGATAGCACCAAATATTAAAAAATAGATTCCAATAATAATTCTACCAATTAATAAATTTATATCTCTAAGACTATTCATTTAGTGAAATTTTGAAACCAATTTTCATGGTTAGTTTTGAGATCCATAATAGAAATTTTTCCAATATCTTTGATTTCAATATTTTCATCTATGGTATGTCCAATACACTCTAGTACAACACTATGATCATTCGATAGCTTGTTTAATAAAGCTTCATTTTTTTTATCAATTTCAATTATATAACGACCTTGGTCTTCTCCAAAGAGATATGCATGATTTTTGCGCTCGCAATTAATAAAAATTCCTATGCCACTGCTTAATGACATTTCAGCTGCAGCAACTAGAAGTCCACCTTCACCTATGTCGTGTACAGATAGAGCTAAATTTTGACTGATTAATTCTAATACAAACTTACCATTTTTAAGTTCATTATTAAGATCAATTATTGGAGTACTTCCAAGCTCCTTATCTAGTATAATAGATAAGAACTGGCTATTTCCTAGATGACCGTTAGTTTCACCAATTGTATAAACCAGAGTGTCTTTTTGTTTGAAAGCAATTGTTTTTGTTTTTGAGATATCTTTAATTAAGCCAACACCACCGATAGCAGGTGTAGGATAGATACCCTCACCATTAGTTTCGTTATAAAGAGATACATTGCCTGAAACCACAGGGTAATCTAATGCTGAACAAGCTTCAGTCATACCTCGAATACATTCAACAAATTCACCCATAATTTCTGGTTTCTCTGGATTACCAAAATTCATACAGTCAGTAATGGCTATGGGTAAAGCACCGGATGCAACAAGATTTCTCCAAGTTTCAACTACAGCATGTTTTCCACCCTCAAACGAATTATGCTTACAATAAGTTGGAGAGCAATCAGTGCTTATAGCAATGGCTTTATTAGTTCCATGGACTCTAACTACTGCAGCATCCGAACCAGGTCTAACTAAAGTATCCGCCATAACCATGTGGTCATACTGTTCCCATATCCATCTTCTACTACAAAGGTTGGGATGACTGATCATCTTTACAAGATCGTCAATTATTGTCTCAGATTTAAGTACGCCTTCATCTATCTGATATTCTTTTGTAGGCTCTCTAACAGTATAGTCTCTTTGATATTCTGGAGCATCTTCTACTAAAATATTAATAGGAATGCAGGCCTCTTCTTTACCATGCATATTTAATACTAAGTTTTTTGTGTCTGTAACTTTACCAATAACCTCAAACTCAAGATCCCATTTTTTAAATATTGTTCTAGCCATGTCTTCCTTACCAGGCTCAAGCACCATAAGCATTCTTTCCTGGCTTTCAGATAACATTAATTCATAAGCTGTCATGTTACTGGCACGCATAGGAACTTTAGTAAGATCAATTTCTAATCCAACATTTCCTTTTGAGGCCATTTCAATTGAAGAAGAGGTTAAGCCGGCTGCACCCATATCTTGAATTGCAATAATTGCTTGTTCTTTCATTAGTTCCAAGCAAGCCTCAAGTAAAAGTTTTTCAGTAAAGGGATCACCAACCTGAACTGTTGGTTTTTTATTTTCAGTATCATCATCAAATTCAGCTGATGCCATTGATGCACCGTGAATACCATCTCTACCAGTTTTAGAGCCAACATACACAACCGGATTACCAATACCTGCTGCAGCTGAATAAAAAATCTTATCTTTTTTTGCGATACCAACAGTCATGGCATTGACAAGTATATTGCCATTATAAGATGGATGAAAATTTACTTCGCCACCAACTGTTGGTATGCCAATACAGTTTCCGTAACCACCAATACCCTCAACAACTCCTGCTAGAAGGTGCTTAGTTTTTGGGTGGCTTGGTTCACCAAATCGTAAGGCATTTAAGTTGGCAACAGGTCTTGCTCCCATGGTAAAAATATCTCTTAAAATTCCTCCAACTCCAGTTGCGGCGCCCTGGTAGGGCTCAATGTATGATGGATGATTGTGACTTTCCATTTTAAATACAGCTACATCACCATCATCAATATCAATTACTCCAGCGTTTTCTCCCGGTCCCTGTACAACACGAGCGCCAGTTGTAGGTAGTTTTTTTAACCAAAATTTTGATGATTTATAAGAGCAATGCTCGTTCCACATTGCAGAAAAAATTCCAAGCTCTGTTAGATTAGGCTCACGGCCAAGTCCTTTTACAATGCTATCAAACTCATCATGTTTTAAGCCGTGACTTTCAACTGAAGATTGTTCCGTTTTATGAATCCAGTTCATTATTTTAAAACACCTTCAAATATATGCTTGCCATCATCTGAGCCCAAGTTTAGTTCAACAGCTCTTTCTGGATGGGGCATTAAACCAAGCACATTTTTTTTATCATTAAGTATGCCAGCAATATTATCAAGCGATCCATTTGGATTAGATTCTTCACTCACTACTCCATTAGCATCACAATATCTAAATGCAATTTGATCATGATCTTTAATCTTCTTAATCGTATCTTTTGAAGCAAAGTAGTTGCCTTCATTGTGAGCTATTGGCATTTTTGCCACTACATTATTCTTCGTAAAAATAGATGAAGTATTTTCAGGCTTTATGTAGATATCTTTACAAATAAAACTTAGAGAATTATTTCTAATCAGCGCACCATCAAGTAAAGAAGTTTCAATTAAAATTTGAAATCCATTACAAATTCCTATTACTGGTACTCCTGCTTTTGCCTTTTTAATAACTTCATTAATTACAGGTGAAGTAGACGCAATAGCGCCACACCTAAGATAATCTCCGTATGAAAAACCACCAGGAACAACAATTAAATCACTTTCTGCAATAGAAGTATTTTTGTGCCAAACCATTTCTGGAGCTGACCCTGAAATATTTTCTATAGCCACAGCAACATCCCTGTCACAATTAGACCCAGGAAAAACAATAACGTGCGATTTCATAATATTTTAATCAATCTCTACGGAGTAATCTTCAATTACTAGATTTGCTAATAATTTTTCACACATTTGATTAAGCTTGGAATTAGCTGCATCTTTGTCATCGCCCTCTAAGAGAATTTCAATATATTTTCCCTGACGAACACTTTGTATTCCATCAAACCCAAGATCAGATAGTGAATTTGCAATCACCTTGCCTTGTGGGTCTAATACATCTTTTTTAAGAGTAATATGAATCTTTGCGAGCATTCTTCTTTAATGCCCGATTCCCAATCTAGAAGCAACTTCTTGATAGGCTGTTAATAAGCTACCAAGACCTTTTCTAAATACATCTTTATCTAATTTCTTATTTGTTTTTATATCCCATAAGCGACAAGAGTCAGGGCTAATTTCATCAGCTAAGACAACTTTGGACTTATCACTCTTTAAACGACCAAACTCAAGTTTAAAGTCAACTAATGTAAGGCCCTTTTTTTTAAAAAGCCTACCTAAAGAATTATTTATTTTTAAACTTAACTTATCAATCTTTGCTAATTCTGATTTAGTGGCCCAACCAAAAGCTTCAATATGATCCCTAGAAATCATTGGATCATCCAATGAATCTTCCTTGTAGTAATATTCTAGTAAGGGTTTTTTTAACTTAATACCTTCTTTTAAATCCAGTTTTTTAGCAATTGATCCTGTAATTACATTCCGTACCACAAATTCTATCGGGATAATTTCACACTCTTTTATAAGCTGATCTCTATCATTCAAGCGTTCAATAAATGACATTGGGATTTGTTCTGATTTTAAATGACTCATTAACAACTCTGAAATTCTATTGTTAAGAGCACCTTTGCCTTTAAATATCTTATGTTTCTTTTTATTATATGCAGTTGCATCATCCTTAAATCTTTGAATTAAGGTGTGTTTCCTTGGACCTTTGATGATAGTTTTGGCTTTGCCTTCGTAGAGTATTTTATCTTTAGACATTTATGGTGACAATTGTTCTTCTTAGAGTAAAATCAATATATCTAAATAACAAATCAATTCAAATATTAAAAAAATGAAAAAACTTGATGACAGAAAAAAGGGCTTTGAGGGCAAATTTATCAGAGATCAGGACTTAGAGTTTAAGATATTAGCCAGACGTAATAAATATCTAGGAGTTTGGGCTGCTGAAAGATTAAGAATTACAGGAGATGCTGTTGCAGAGTATTGCAAGGAAGTAATAAGAGCAGATATGGAAGAAGCTGGTGATATGGATGTTTTTCGCAAAGTAAGAGCAGACTTTGATGAAAAAAATATTTCTGTTACCGATGAAGATTTGAGACAATATATGGATCAATTCTTATTGCAGGCTAAGGAAGAAATAATAGGAAAGGACAGTATATAGAATGATTAATGGAATTAAATTTTTTGAAAAAATTATTTTAGTAACAGTTCTTATAGCAACGGTTGTAGCTATTGGTAATGAGTTCATTGTTATGTATTCTGCACTTGAAGTAACCTTGGCAGATCTTCTATTACTATTTATTTATATTGAAGTTGTGCAGATGGTTAGGGAATATTGGACGCTTGATAGAATTAGAATTAGTATTCCACTATTTATAGCTATAACTGCATTAGCTAGGTATATTATTTTACAAGGAAAATCTGGTGATCCAAGTTTTCTGCTTTATGAAGCGGGTGCTATTTTAATGATTGCTCTAGCTGTTTTAGTTTTAAGAATGAGAAAGCTAAAAATATTTGAAGATAGCGGCGAAGAATAATTATCCAAATACTTTTTTAAAGATCTGATTAGTTCTGCGTAGCGCATGGTCTAGATTTAGTATTTTTCTAATTTCGATAGCACTTAAGTATTTTTTCAACTCTTTATCTTTTAATAGAACATTAACAAAGCCTTCTTGAGTTTGCCAAACTACCATTGCATTTTTTTGTATCATCTTATAAGCCTTTTCGCGCGCTAGACCTTTTTGTGTCAGGGCTAACATTAATCCTTCAGACATCGGCAAGCCTTTAAGTTTATTTAAATTCTTTTTCATATTTTCTGGATAGACTATCAGGTTACTTATAATGTTAGTCATCCTGGCTAATGAAAAATCAATCGCAATGTTGGCATCTGGTGCCATAATTCTCTCAACACTTGAATGTGAAATATCTCGTTCATGCCATAAGACGACATTTTCTAAAGCTGGTAAAGCGTAACCTCTAACTAAGCGCGCCAAGCCAGTAAGATTTTCAGATAAAACTGGATTACGTTTATGAGGCATTGCCGAAGATCCTTTTTGACCTTTTGAAAAGAACTCTTCAACCTCTAAAACTTCAGTGCGCTGTAAATGTCTTACTTCTGTTGCAAGTCTTTCAATAGAACTTGCTAGTAAAGCAAGTGTACTAAAGTAGACAGCGTGTCGATCTCTTGGAATAATTTGTGTTGAAACTGACTCTGGTTTAAATTTTAATTTTTTAGCAACATACTTTTCAACCCTTGGATCGATATTGGCATAATTACCAACGGCACCTGAAATAGCACATATATCAATTTCTTTTTGAGCTAATAATAGTCGAGCTTTATTTCTTTTAAATTCTTCATAAAAAGAGGCCATTTTAATTCCAAATGTAGTTGGCTCTGCATGGATTCCATGACTTCTTCCAACACAAGCTGTATACTTATGTTTAATGGCAATTTTTTTTATGGCCTTAAGTAATGAATCTATTTCTTTTAAAATCAAAGTCGATGATCTACTAAGTTGAACATTAAAAGCTGTATCTAAAACATCGGATGAAGTTAAGCCTTGGTGTAGGAATCTTGCCGGTGGCCCAGCATATTCAGCAACACTAGTTAAAAAAGCAATTACATCGTGCTTTACTTCACGTTCAATTTTATCAATGCGTGCAGGATTTATTTTTGCTTTAGATTTTATTTTTTTAGCAGTACCTTTTGGAACCGTACCAAGTTGTTCCATAGCCTCACAAGCGTACAGCTCTATATCAAGCCAAATATTGTATTTATTAGTATCGCTCCATATTGCTGTCATGGGAGCACGAGAATAACGTGGGATCATATATGGATTGTTTTACTAGTTTAATTAGGGTTTATCAAGTCCTGCAGATGATTTAGTGAATATTTCAAAACCATTCTCAGTTACTCCAACTGAATGCTCAAACTGAGCTGATAAACTCTTATCTTTAGTGACTGCTGTCCAGCCATCTTTTAATAAGCGAACATCATATTTACCAGTATTAATCATTGGTTCTACAGTAAAGAACATTCCATGAATTAAATCTTCTCCAGTATTGGGATTGCCATAGTGAAGTATATTAGGAAAAGAATGAAATACTCTTCCTAATCCATGGCCACAAAAATCCTGCACGACACTATAGGAGCGTGCCTCTGAATAAGTTTGAATTGCATTGCCAATATCTCCAGTTTTTTTATTTGGAGCAATTTCATTGATGCCGAGCATCATAGCCTCATACGTACAGTCTATTAATTTCTGTGCCTTGTTATTAACCTTACCAACTTTATACATTCGACTTGTATCACCATGCCATCCATCAACTATTACTGTGACATCTATATTAACAATATCCCCTTCTTCTAAAACTCGAGAAGATGGAATGCCATGACAAATTACATGGTTAATTGAGGTACATACTGATTTAGGAAAGCCCTTATAATATAGTGGGGCAATACATGCATTGTTTTTATCAGCAAATTCAAAACACTTCTTATCTAAAGACATAGTAGTAACTCCAGGTATTACATGTTCTGCAATCATATCTAATATTTCTGCTGCTAGTTGACCTGCTTTGCGCATGCCAGCAAAATCATCTTTACTATGTATTGTTGCAGTATTAATCATTTATAAATTTAACTTTATTATTAATTGAAATATCTTTTTTACTAAACTTACAATCATAGCAAAAAACTTCAACACCCTGTTTTATGGCTTTTTTCAAGTTTTCTGCATATGTGGGATCAATATCTTTGGCTACTTTAAATTTATCACAGTCATCTCTTTGAACGATATAGAGCATTATCGCTCTAACTCCTTTTTTCTTAATCTTACTTAACTCTATTAAGTGCTTTGTGCCACGACTTGTAACTGAATCGGGAAATTCTGCGAGCTTACCATCTCTGACTAAAGTTACATTTTTTACTTCTATGTAAACCTGCTCCGTTTTTGTAGTGACCAAAAAATCAATTTTACTATTTTCACCATATTTAACTTCACGCTTTATTTCTTTTATATTTTTAATAAATTTTAAAACATTATCATTTAAAGCCTTCTCAACAATTCTATTAGTTCGATGAGTATTTACTCCAACATGCTTAGATTTTAGCTTGATAACTTCTAGAGTATATTTAAGCTTTCTTTTTTCATTATCTGACTCTGATAAGTAAACTTTATTTCCTGCATCCAGAAGACCCATCATAGAACCTGTATTTGGACAATGGGCAGTAACTATCTCATTATCAAGTTGAATATCTGTAAAAAACCTCTTATATCTTTTTACAAATACTCCAGTAATAAATTTTTTATTTAAAGTCATATGAAAGCTGCACTTATTATAATTGGTAATGAAATATTATCAGGTCGTACTAAAGACAAGAATTTAGCATATTTAGCCGAATGGTTAAATGAAATTGGTATTCAGTTGTATGAAGTTCGGGTTATTCGTGATGATGAAAAAGAAATTATAGATTGTGTTAATCTGCTTCGAAAAAAATACAATTATGTGTTTACTACTGGTGGCATAGGACCAACTCATGATGATATTACCACCGCATCAATTGCTAAGGCATTTAATGTAGAGTTAGAAACAAACCCAGAAGCTTTAAATATATTAAAAGGTTATTACAAAGAAGGTGAGCTTAATGAAGCTAGACTAAAGATGACTCTATTGCCCCAAGGTGCGGAACTTGTTGAAAATCCGGTTACTAAAGCCCCTGGTTTTAAAATGGAGAACGTTTTTGTTATGGCTGGAATTCCATCTATCATGCAAGGCATGCTTGAAGGAGCCAAAATATTCCTTGAGATCGGCAATAAAATGTCATCTAAATCAATCGATGTCTTTATGCCTGAAAGTGTAGTGGCAGGGGAACTATCAAAAATTCAAGATAAATTCTCTAATGTTGAGATTGGTAGTTATCCATTTAATAAGGAGGGCAAGTTTGGAACAAGTTTAGTAATGAGGTCGGCCGACTTACAAGCTCTAGACCGCTGTGAGCATGAAATCACAGCAATGGTCAAAAAACTGACTTAATTTCAACTTATAATCATTATAAGTTAATAAATATCTTATATTTAACAGTTACTTAAGAATGCATTAAATTGCAGATGA
>CAJJBM010000034.1 GCA_905182445.1 Pelagibacteraceae bacterium AG-422-B15
AAAATGCAGCGCGAAGGTGTCTTTAAGGAAATGAAGATGCGCTCTCATTTTGAAAAACCAAGTCAAAGAAAGCTTCGTGAGAAAGCTGAAAATATTAGACGTTCTAGAAAAAATGCTCGAAGAAAAATCTTTGGCTAAAATTATAAAGACTTAACAATTCCTTCTACCATCTTCTTTGCATCTGAAAATAACATCATAGTATTGTCTCTATAGAATAGCTCATTATCTACACCCGCATATCCAAGTCCTCTTCCACGTTTTACAAAAAGAACTGTATTTGCTTTTTCTACATCTAAAATTGGCATCCCATAAATAGGACTAGTAGGATCAGTTTTTGCAATTGGATTGGTAACATCATTAGCGCCAATAACAAAAGCAACATCTGCCGAAGCAAATTCTGAGTTAATGTCTTCTAATTCAAAGACATCATCATATCCAACATTTGCTTCTGCTAATAATACATTCATATGTCCTGGCATTCTGCCGGCAACAGGGTGAATAGCAAAACTAACTTTAACTCCATGTTTCTTTAATGCTTCAGTCATTTCTTTTACTGTGTGTTGAGCTTGAGCTACTGCCATGCCGTATCCAGGAACAATAATTACTGAACTTGCATTTTTCATAATGAAGGCAGCATCATCTGCACTACCCTCTTTAACGGGTCTATGCTCTTTAGTTGAATCATCATTATCTGAACTCACTTCTGCACCAAAACCTCCAAGTATAACGCTAATGAAGGACCTATTCATAGCTGCACACATAATGTAGGAAAGTATAGCTCCCGAAGAACCGACAAGTGCCCCTGTAATTATTAACGCTGAATTTTGAAGAGTAAATCCAATACCTGCGGCCGCCCAACCTGAATAAGAATTAAGCATGGATACTACAACCGGCATATCAGCACCACCTATTGGTATGATAATCAAAAACCCAATTAAAAAAGATAAAGTAATGATGGTCCAAAACAAATTTTGATCTTGGTGAAAGCAAAGATATACAACTCCAAAAATTATAATCACTCCGATTAGTAAGTTTAATAAATGTTGACCTCTAAAAACTATCGGAGAACCTGACATTATTCCTTGCAGCTTAGCAAAGGCGATTACAGAACCTGAAAATGTAATTGCTCCGACAACAGCGCCTATAGAAAGTTCCACAATGCTTAATGTGTGAATATGATTTGTATTCGTATCAAATATACCAAATGCTTGTGGATCATAGAATGCTGCAACTGCAACAAACACAGCGGCTAGCCCAACAAGACTATGGAATGCAGCAATTAGTTGAGGCATATCAGTCATAGCAATGCGCTTGGCTATAATAGCTCCAATTATCCCACCAATAACAATTGCTGATAAAACGAGTGCAGCATCTGTATAGCGCGATGAAAGGTCTTGAATAATCTCTGTTGCAAATAATGTTGCTATGACTGCAATTGCCATACCTATCATACCAAGTAAATTACCAGTTCTTGATGTTTCAGGAGAGGACAGTCCTCTCAAAGCAATTATAAATAAGACGCCAGATATCACATAAGCAATAGCTACTAAATTAACTAACATTTATTGATCCTCTTTCTTTGGTTGAGGTTTCTTTTTAAACATTGCTAACATTCTTTGTGTAACTAGGAACCCACCAAAAATATTTACTGATGCTAAAACTACCGCAAAAAAACCAAAGCCTTTGGCAAACAATGAATCGCCTGAACTTGCTATAAGCGCATAAAGTCCACCTACAATAATTACTGAAGAGATTGCATTTGTTACAGCCATTAAGGGGGTATGCAGCGCTGGAGTAACACTCCAAACTACATAATAACCAACAAATATTGATAAAATAAATATTGTTAATCTAAAAATGTTAGGATCAATTGCTGCTTCCATTATATAAATTCCTTGTGTATAAACGCACCTTCTTTAGTGAGGGCAGTATTAATTATAATTTCGTCTTCCCAGTCAATATTTAGCTCACCAGTCTCTTTATCAAATAGTATTGCTAAAAAATTTAATAAATTTTTTGCATACAATGCTGATGCATCCTGAGGGATATCTGATGCAAAATCGGTAGCACCTATAATACTGACACCATTGACTTCAATAGTTTCACCTGGTTTTGATAACTCACAGTTACCACCGCTTTGTGCAGCTAAATCTATAATTATAGAGCCTGGTTTCATTGTCATAATATTTTTTTCAGTGATTAAAATTGGAGCTTTTTTTCCTGGAATTAAAGCAGTACAAATAGCAATATCCTGGTTAGCTAAAGTACTTGCAATTAATTCAGCTTGTTGTTTTTTAAAGTCTTCACTCATTTCTTTTGCATACCCACCCGCTGTCTCAGCGTCTTTTAATTCATCACTCTCAATAATTACAAATTTTCCACCTAGGCTTTCAACCTGTTCTTTCGCAGCTAGCCTTACATCTGTTGCTGAAACAACTGCTCCTAATCGTTTAGCTGTTGCAATAGCTTGTAATCCAGCCACACCAGCTCCAAAAACCATTACTTTAGCTGGCGCTATTGTACCTGCAGCTGTCATCATCATTGGCATAGCTTTATTAAAGCTATTTGATGCTTGAATAACCGCTTTATAACCTGCTAAATTTGATTGAGACGATAATACATCCATAGACTGAGCTCTTGTAATTCTAGGCATCAATTCCATTGCAAATGCAATAATATCTTTATTTCGCATTTGATCGATTAATTCACGATTATTAAAAGGATCGAGCATAGCAATTAAAATTGAGCCAGTCTTATAAGTAGTAATTTCCTCTAAACTTGGTTTGCCTACCTTTAAAATAATATCTGCAGATGAAGCTTCGCTTGCTATCGAAGCTCCTGCTTCTGAATAGTGATTGTCTCCATAGTTTGATGAGGCTCCTGCTCCAGTTTCTATTACAACTGAATGTCCTAGATCAATAAATTTCTTAACTGTATCAGGCGATGCAGCTACTCTTTTCTCATTGTTTGTTTCTTTTGGTACAAAAATTTTCATTAGTTATAAGTGGTTATATTAAGAAGATGGCCATTAGTATTAAAACAAGGATAATTAACACGCTTGATCTAAAAACCATTTTTTGGAAAAAATTATAAGTTTTTTTATGTTCTTGTGTATCCATATTTACCTTCTAATGAAATAGTTATAATATTCAAAAAGTCTAGTTTTAACAGGAATTTTTTTGTTTTTTTAATCTGCTTTTGCCGGCTTGGAATGGTCCCAATCTGTAACTAGGACCCTTAAAGCACTAATTAACGCCAATGGCTGATCTACCATTATGTGATGGTGTGCTTCAGGAATTGCAATAATAGGTGTTTTCTTATTAGTCAGTTCACGCATGTACTTACTTGCACTTTCAGAAAAGAGCATTGATTTTTCTCCCCTAAATACAGCAACCCTACATTCCAGCCCAGCCAACTTATCGCTCAGAATAGCTTGTCTTGCCTTAAATCCATCAGTATTGAATATACTCATATATGTTGGATCAAACTTCCAGGTCCAACCATCGTCAACTTTTCGTAATGATTTATCAGCAATAAAATCCATTATGTAATCTAATGAGTTGCCTTGTGATGGGACCAATCTGAATCTAGATTTAGCATCTTCAATAGTTTTATATATTTTGTTTGCTTTTATTTTAAAGTCAAATTTATCTGGTATTTCTGATGGTGGCATAATTGCAGTATCTACTATTACCAAGCCGTATAATTCTTCTTTAAACTGTGATGCCGCTACAACTGAGCACATACCACCTAAACTATGACCTACAATTATTGGCTTAGTCAATTTTTCATGCCTTGCTATCTCAACGATTTCTTTGCCCCATAATTCAGAGGCATAGTTTTCTCTCCAATCACTGTCGCCCATGCCACTTAGGTTCATAGCAATGACTCTATGAGTCTTGGCAAAAAAAGGTGCTATAAAGCTCCACCAGTGTGCATGTGCCATTCCACCATGAACGAATAGTATTCCTGGGTTTTCTTTTTTACCCCAAGCTAAATAACTTATATTTGCCCCATCCACTTCTATAGAGTGAGTTTCAGGCTCCAGCTCTAAGGCTTCTTGAAACCATTTGGGTGATTCTAAAATTTTCATATATATCAATCTTAATAACTATTTTTTAATAATTTTTCAATTTCAATCTTTATAAGACCTGGCTTTAGCTCTGGAATGCTATGGGCCACTCCAGATACTTTTATTAATTTTGAATGGGAAATATCGTTGTGCAATACGTAGGAATGAATCTTATTAGGTGTAACAGTATCCTCGTCACCAGCCATAATTGTAATGGGAATAGTTAATTCAATATAAGAGTTTTGCTGTAATTTTAGTGCTTCTCTAAGATTCAATGCATCGTTAGCATAAGATTCTAGTGTTTTAGGTCGTAAAGTTAAGGCTGCACTTGTATCTTTTGCATAGTTGAGCGGGGCTTGATTATTTGGAAAGTTTGAATTGGCGCTAGATGAAATTGTGGCTTGCCCATATATCATTGCAAAAGTATTAGTAAATAATTTTCCATAAATAGGATTAGAAATGATTCTAAATGGCAACCATGGCTTTCCTTTTTTCCATGCATGTGAAGCTGTATTAATTACTATTAATC
>CAJJBM010000035.1 GCA_905182445.1 Pelagibacteraceae bacterium AG-422-B15
GAATCTCCACCTGAATCTCCACCTGAATCTCCACCTGAGCCACCTGAGCCACCTGCAGAAACCGCAATACTTATTGAAAATAATAATAAAAATAAAATTCTGACTATAAACATGCAACTTGCTCCAATTTGGATTTTGAATGAAAGAAAATATTTAAATTTCTAAATAAGACTTCATTATTATTACTATGAACTAATTTACTTCTAATATGTTTCAAGTTTTTTGTAAAAATATTGAATATTGGAAAAATAAGTACTTGATTTAATTACTTATTTACCTTTGCCACAAAGTAAAGTCCTAGAGCCACTGCTGGTCCTATACCAAAAGCAAAGAGTAGTGTGCCTACGCCAACGGTCCCACCAAGTATCCATCCAACACCAACTACAGATACTTCAATGCAAACTCTTACCCAAGCAATTGGGTATTGTGTAACTCTCTGTAAACCAGTCATCAAACCATCTCTAGGACCGGGCCCTAGATTGGTAGTTAAATAAATACCACTTCCAAGCCCAACAACTAGTACTCCAATTGAGCCGACTAAAAGATTTATCAAGTAACTATCACTTGAGAAATCAAACAGGTGCATTGATAGTTCTATAGTGCCTGCAATAATTATAATATTTAATATTGTACCTACTCCTGGCTGTTGTTTTAAAGGTAGCCAAAACAATAAAACTGCAACACTACTAGCAAACATTGCAAAGCCAATCGACCAATTAAAATTAATCGCTATTCCTTCAGCTAAAACTACCCACGGACTAAGACCAATTGTTGAATGAATTAAAAGAGATTCCCCAAATCCAAAAATTGTTAGACCAAGAATTAAAAATAATAATGTTTTAATTCTTGGTCTAAAATTTAATGGTCTATCCGAGCTCCATTCAACCGTTGGCACATTTTTTATTCTTAGAAATTCAGGTATAATACTCATGATAATTATTTGATAATATTTGGAACTACTTCATAGCCTTTTCGTCTTGGGGTGTCATCTGTTAATTCCTCAGGATAACCTGGTGCTCTGAGATCTTCGTTACATGCATCTTCAAGTCGCTTTACTATCATTGAGGACCATGCACGATCTCCATATTTCTCTCTACCTTCTTTAAAAATTTTAGCAATTAAGGGTGAAACCTCCGTTGGCACATTCATGTCTTGTGCTAACTTTTCAAATAAACCAACGTCCTTACAAACTAGGTCCATAGTAAAATTAATATTATAACTACCGTTCATTATTACTTGGCTTTCTGTTTCATGGACAAAACTATTTCCAGAACTGATTCTAATGCCCTCGTAAACTGTAGGTAAGTCTAGTCCTGCTTTTTTACAAACCATTAATGCTTCACCGACTGCAGCTAAGTGAGTAGATGCTAAATAATTGGTTGCTACTTTTAAAACTGACGCACTACCAATTGGACCAATGTGTAAAATTTGATAGCCAATAGCTGATAAAGCCGGCATGGCTAAGTCAAATGCCTCTCTTGTACCACCAACTAAAATTGCAATATTTCCTGTTGCAGCCCTGTGACATCCCCCAGAGACAGGAGCCTCAATAGCTAACGCTTTTTTGCCAATGACTAAATCTGCAAGTCTCTGCATTTCCTTACTGTCAGTTGTACTCATCTCAATCCAGAGTTTTCCTGGCACCATGCCTTCAATTAAACCATTTTTTCCCTCTAAAACACTAGCAACAACTGCTGGGCTTGGAAGGCAGGTAATCGATATATCAGATTCTTGCGCTAATTCTTTTGGAGTTTCAATCCACTTCGCACCTTTTTCAATTAATATTTTACCTGCTTTTTTATCAAGGTCATTAATTAATAAATCAAAACCACTTTCTAAAATACTATTTGCAAGCTTATAACCAACATTGCCTAAGCCAATAAATCCAACTTTCATAATGATTGTTCCTTTGTATAAATTTTATAATGTTGGCGGAATAATTTTTTGCCTTGTGCCGATGGCATGGAAGGTAATTGCAAAAATAATTACTATGCCTCCAATTAGTGTATTGGTTCCTGGTACTTCATTAACTCCAAATATAGGTAGCCAACACCATAAAATACCGCCAACTGTTTCCATTGTTGCTAGCAACATAAGCTCTGCTGCGGGTAGATACTTTGATCCATAGCTAATTAAGATTAATCCTGTAGCTACAAAGCTTCCATGAAGAATACTTAATAAAATATTTTTTAACGGCATAGTAGTATGATCTGAAAAAAAAATGACCATCATAAGAGAAAAAATTGCACAGATTAATCCTGCAATTATTATGGTAGTAAATTTTGGAGTTTCAGGCCTCCATCGCAAAGAAACTGCAAACACTGAAAAACCTAATGAACATATAAAACCGGCAAAAAGACCAAATAACGCCCCTATCATCCAATCGTTGTAAACCATTAAACTAATTCCAAAAATAGAGATAATCATTGCAATTAAGGTAGCTGATCTAAGTTTCTCTTTTAAAAATAAATATGCTAACAGTCCTGCAAATAGTGGCTGAAGAGCAATTAAAAATAAGGTTGTTGCAGCTGACGTATTAGTCATTCCAAAAATAAACCCAATAAATGCACAAGCCAAGCCAGTTCCACCAATTAGTCCAGAAATACCAACCTTACTAAAATTATTTACAAACTTTGGGCCTTCTTTTGCCATTAAAAAAACTAAAAGTATTGTTGCAACAACAACGCCACGTACAAATAAATAATGCCACTGGTAAATTTCAGCATCTATCATGTGTCGAACTGTTGGTGCGCCAAAACTCCAAACTATGCCAGCAGAAATTGCCAGCAGAAATCCTAAGAAATATGTTTTATTTAAATCTAAGATTGGGTTTGATTGTTCAGACATATGAATGAAAAAATCATATATAATTATAAAGAGGATTACACTATAAATGAGAGAATATGGAAATTTCAACTGAGTACGGTATTTATGATAAACGCTTTGAAAAAGTGTTTAATAAATTCAATGAAAATCTAGAGTCTTCTATAGATATTGGGGCATCATTTGCAGTTTATTCTAATGGTAAACCACTAGTAGATCTTGCGGGAGGCTATAAAAATAAAGAAAAAACTGAATTATGGAAACCAACAACTACAGTTTGTATTCATTCAACTGGCAAGGGAATTGTTGCTATGTGTCTTGCGATACTAATTGAGCGAGAGCAATTAGATTTAGATGAAAAAGTATCAAAGTATTGGCCTGAATTTTCTGCTAATGGTAAAGAAAATATTTTAGTTCGTAGTCTGTTATCACACCAAGCAGGTTTATATGCCTGGAAAGAAAAAATGACTGAGGAGGACTTTCTCAATTGGGATTATTGTACTGAACTTTTAGCTTCCCAAGAATCATTACACAAACCAAATACTGAAATTTGCTATCACGCAAAGTCTATTGGTTTTTTAGTGGGTGAGCTAATTAAACGAGTGTCAGGAAATTCGGTTGGTAATTTTTTAAAAGAAGAGCTGGTTGATCCATTACAATTATTATGCACTATTGGCACCCCTATTGAGCAACATAAAAATATCGCAGAACTGATTAGTTCTGCTAATCTAAATGATGCGTTTAATGATCGAGATAAAATAGATAATTATACTATGGGCGCATTTCTAAATCCTGGTAATAGAACTAGAACTGCAAATACAGAAAAATTTAGGTCTGCAGAAATTCCCGCTCTAAATTGTCATTCTAATTCTAGTTCTCTTGCACAACTATATGATATTTTTATAAATGGTGACACTCATCCAAAAGGTTTTATTAAAAAGGATACAGTTTCTCGTCTAATTCAAAAAGAGGTTTCTGGTATTGATAAAGTTATGAAAAGTCCAATGCAATGGAGTCCTGTTGGCTTTATGATCGGTGGAGGAAAATCTTTTGGAAGATCTGGAAAAGCTTTTGGACATACTGGATGGGGAGGTTCTTTGGCATTTGCTGATCCAGAAAATAAAATAGGTATAGCTTATTCTATGAACTTATTAGCAGGATCTATGCTGGGTGATAGTCGTGCAATAGATTTAATCGCCGCTACCTACGAATCAATTTAGATATTTTCTGCTTCTGCAGTAGTAAGAATGCAACTATCAATCTTCCATTCATTGTTTGGTTGTTTTTGCATTTCATAATTAGCAGTAACAAACTTGCCATCGGGTCCCACTAAATAAACTAATAAGATTGGAATACCTCTGTATATTTCCACTGTTCCAATATTGATATTTCTTGGTCGATAAACACTTGGATAACTTTTTTTAACCATCGCTATAAAATTATCGGCATTTCTAAAAATAGATTGAATTTTTGGAGAAGCATAAGAGAAAGCCTCAATGGCATCATCTTCTGTAAAGGCTTGAAGTTGACTTGAGACTACTGTCTTGATACTTATCTTATCAGTATCAGACAGTAATTCAGTCTCAGCTAAACTATTTAAACTTAAAAATGAAAAAGCTAATAAAGTTATGAATAACTTTATTAATTTCATTATAGAATCTCAAAAAGTCCTGCAGCACCCATACCGCCGCCAACACACATTGTGACAACACCATATTTGGCACCACGTCTTTTGCCTTCAATTAACAAGTGACCTGTCATTCTAGAGCCAGTCATTCCATAAGGATGACCAATTGAAATTGATCCACCGTTAACATTTAGCTTTTCATTATCAATTCCAAGTTGATCGCGAGAATAAATAACCTGGGATGCGAATGCTTCATTCAATTCCCATAAATCAATGTCATCAACGGTAAGGCCATGTTGCTTTAATAGCTTTGGAACTGCAATTACAGGTCCAATCCCCATTTCATCAGGCTCACAACCGCCAATCGCTAATCCTCTAAAAATACCCATTGGTTCAATGTTTCTTTTTTCTGCTTCTTTAAGATCCATTAGGACACATGAAGATGCACCATCAGATAGTTGACTAGCATTACCAGCGGTAACAAACTTATCAGGTCCATTAATTGGATTTAGAGCAGCTAAATTTTCTAGTGTAGTTGAAGGACGATTACATTCATCTCTATCAACTGTCACTTCTTGCTCTGTAACTTCTTTAGTCTCTTTATTCATAACATCCATTTTTGTTTTTAATGGAACAATCTCATCAGAAAACTTTCCTGCTTCTTGAGCTGCCGCAGTTCTTTGTTGACTTTGTAGAGAGTATTCATCTTGAGATTCTCTTGATATATTATATCTCTCTGCAACTATATCAGCTGTATTAATCATAGGCATCCATAGCGCTGGACAAACTTTTTGTAATTCTGGTTCAACAAGGTGTTTTGTATTCATGTTTGCTTGAGTCATTGAGATTGATTCAACACCTCCACCAATTGTTACGTTAACACCGTCAACGATAATTCTATGTGCAGCCACTGCAATAGATTGCAGGCCTGAAGAACAAAATCTATTAATCGTAGTTCCTGGAACGGTAACTGGACATCCTCCAGCTATTGCAACATTTCTTCCAATATTATGACCAGTAGCAGCTTCTGGCTGTCCACATCCAAAAATAATATCTTCAACTTCACCAGCTTCAATACCAGCTTTAGCAATTGCGTGTTTAACTGTATGACCACCCATAGTAATTCCGTGAGTTTTATTGAATCCTCCGCGCATAGCTTTTGCTAAACCAGTTCTTGCTGTAGAAATAATTGCTGCTTCTCTCATGATGTAATGTCCTTTAATTTTTTAAATAGAAAGACCATAAGATATAGTCTTTCTCAACAATTAAAAGAGTATTTTTTATAGTCTTATCAATAATTTACGTTAAAAAAATGAAAAAAATATATAGCACATTTATTAGATATAAATGTTGACCACTGAGGTGCTAGATTATAGAAGAACACTCCAAACACACTAAGAGTTTTTTTATGGTCATGCTAAAAACACAAGATACTCCAATCTGGGTTCCTGAGGGCTATAAGAAGCTAGGATGGCATGCTGGTTTTGATATTCTTATCGGACCAATGTATTATAAAAAAGATGAAGATAGTAAATTCAAGTTCATTGCTAAAATTTTAGATAAACATTTAAATTCTCAAGGTATTGCTCATGGTGGTTTTTCTATGGCTCTTGCTGATATATTTTTTGGTTCAGTGGCTTTTTCAGCTTGTGGTAAGAAATCAACTAGCACAATATCTTTAAATTCAAACTTTGTTTCACCCGGCTTATTAGATGAAGTTGTTGAGTGTGAAGCTTCTGTGACTAAGATAACTAGGTCATTAATATTTATTGAAGGCTCAATAACATCTGGGGATAAAACAATTTTATCTGCCTCTGGAATTTGGAAAATACTCGGTCAATAATTTAAGTATTAATCTTCAGCTATATTAACTTTATATTTCTTTTTGAAAATTAGTTACATCAATAAAATTTACAGCTTTATGATTAGAGCTAATAAAATTACATAACTCCTTGGGCTTAATCTGAACCGTCGCTGTGTTTGTTAGCGGGTGAAAATTTACATATTCATATTCTAAAAATTTTTGATCTAAAAAAAAATTAATCTTTTTCTTAGTATCGTTAAGTAAACCAAATGGTGAAACTGAACCAGGTTCAATATTCATTAATTCTTTTAAATAATTAGGTTGAGCAAAAGATAATTTTTTGGAATTTAATGGTTGAATAATTTTTTTTAAATCAATCTGCGTATCTTCTAAAAGGCTTAATAAGAAAAAATTCTTTTTTTGATCTCTTAAGAATAAATTTTTTGAATGTGCTCCTTCAATTTTTCCTCTTAAATTTTTTGAATCTTCAACAGTGTAGAGTGGCTTATGATCAAAAATTTTAAATTCAATTCCATTCTCTTGAAGTAAATCATACAAGCTATTCTTATCCATATATTATAATTTTTTTAACGCTGCTTGATATTGAGAATTTGGTATTTTTTCTAATAGTTTGTTAAACTGAATTCTAGTAATCCATTTATTTTTTAACGCTATAGCTTCAATAGAAGCCACTAATTCATTATTATCTTCTTGATACTTTTGTATAAAGTTTGAAGCAATTAGCATCTCATTAGCATCACCAGTATCAAACCATTTTATATGCTTTGGCAAAGGTGCAACATTCAAATTTGATGCTTCCAGATATTTTTTTATGATATCAATAATTTCAAACTCACCTCTAGATGATTTTTTGATAGATTTAAAATAATTAAGTGAGTCTTTGTTAAAAAAATATAGTCCTGGAATTATAAAATTACTCTTTGGTTTTATGGGTTTTTCTTCTAATGATAAGATATTCATATTTTTATCAAATTGAATAACACCTGATTTTTGTGGATTGGGTACTTTTACAGCTAAAACTGTTGCTTTTGCTCCACTGGAGGCAGTTTTTTTTAAAAGCTTATCTAGGCCAGTTCCTACAAAAATATTGTCTGCCAATGCAAGTATGAATGGTTTTTTATTAATAAATTTTTCTCCAATGCGTATTGCATCAGGAATACCAACTGCTTTTTTTTGAACTGCATATTTAAATTTCATGCCTAAATTTTTACCGTCTTTAAAGAGTTTCTTAAAAATTTTATGATCTTCTTGTCTTGAAATAAATAGAACTTCTTTGATACCGGCGTGCATGAGAGTTGCAAGTGCGTAATAAAGCATCGGCTTATCGTAGACCGGCAATAATGGCTTACTTACAACTGATGTTGCTGGGCTTAAACGGGTGCCCTTACCTGCAGCTAAAATAATGCCTTTTTTGAATTGCATAAACTTGTATTAAAAATAATTATTATTTTTTCTTTAAATAGATTCTATCTTTTAAATCTTTATATACAGGCTTCTTTTTTTGCATTTTTGCCATTGCGGAGATAGTAACATCTTCAGGATGTAACATTCCTGCATTCCATAGTGCTACAAAATTTAAGCCATCTTGAATTGAATGATCACGGGAATAATTAATTGCTTCTTTTATTCCCCACATTGCTAATGGTGATTTAGAGGCTAAGTTTTCTGCAATTTCAAATGCTTTTTTTACTGCTGCTTCATGATCAGACTCAATATGATTAATTAAGCCAACTTCATGAGCTCTATCTGCTAAAACTTTATCACCTGTCATTGCCCACTCTCTTGCAATACCAGCTGGGATTATTGTTGGTAGTCTTTGAAGCGTCCCAATGTCAGCAACTATACCTATATTAATTTCTTCGACTACAAAGAAAGCATCCGCACTTGCGACTCTAATATCAGCTGCACAAATTAAATCTATCCCACCGCCTACACATCCACCTTGAATAGCTGTTATTACAGGAAAACGAGCTTCTTCAATACAGCTTGCCCATTTTTGCATTTCTAAAATCTGCTCTCTAAAATGTCCTCTCACTCTTCCAGTTTCTTCATTAGGTTCTGCACCTAGACCAATTTCAGTCATCATTCCTAAATCTAGGCCTGCGCAAAATGTTGGTCCTATAGCAGAAATTATAAGCGCTCTAATGTCGCCCCTATCATTAAGTTCATTAACTTCTTCTGGAAACGCAGTCCAAAACTCAAGTGTTACTGAGTTTCTCTTTTCTGGTCGATTAAAAATAATGTGCGCAATGCTATCTTTTATTATTACTTCGAATGGTTTTGACATATGATTATTATTGATTAAAAATGTTTATTAGGTATTGAAGATAAAATAAATATTAAACTAAATATACTATAAAAAAATGGCTATAAATTACGAAGAAATCATGTCTCTAGAAGATAAAGGCCTTGAATTTTCTTATACTCAAAGAGATTCGATTATTTATGGGCTTGGTATTGGGCTTGGTAAAGATCCAATGGATGCTACAGAATTAAAATATGTATATGAAAATGGCCTAATTGCTTTTCCTAGCATGGCGACAAACTTTCAGTATAAATCGCCATTATTATTAAAAGCTAAGTTGAATATGATTATGATTGTTCATGGAGAGCAAGGTGTCACTCTACATCAACCAATGCCTGCAAGTGCAGATGTTATTTCTGATACAAAAGTAGTAAATTGTTATGACCGCGGAGCATCAAAGGGTGCCATCATTGAAGTCGAAACTAATGTTAGATTAAAAAAAGATAACTCCCCATTATGTACCCTTACAAGCAAGACATTTGCTAGAGGCGATGGTGGTTTTGGAGGTGAGGATGTTCCAGCTTCTATTCCAGTTGAATTGAATGATACTCCTGACATTATTCATGAAGTTACTACAACTGAAGATCAGGCGTTAATATTTAGGCTGTCTGGAGATTCTAATCCACTACATTCTGATCCAAATTTTGCAAAAATGGCTGGCTATCCAAAACCAATTTTACATGGACTATGTAGCTATGGAGTTGCCTGTCGATCTATTGTTGAAACTTTGTGTGAAAAAGATAGCAAAAAACTTAAGAAATTTAATGTAAGATTTTCTTCTCCTGTTTTTCCAGGGGAAACAATTGTAACTGAAATGTGGAAAAAAGATGATGAGATACATTTTCAATCAAAAGTTAAAGAACGAGATAAAGTAGTTCTTAAAAATGGGGTTTGTAAAATATTATGATACCTCCAGCAGGAATTGCTCCAGGTAAAGAAGATTTATTTTATAATGACTCGCATAATGCTTGGCGAAAAGAATTAAAGAAATTTGTTGCAAAAGAAATCGCTCCCTTTGTTGAGGAGTGGGAAGAGGCAGGAGAATTTCCTAGAGAATTATACAAAAAAGCTGGAGACTTTGGCATGTTGGGAATGGGATATCCGGAACAATATGGTGGGACCTCTGATGGTATCGACATTTTTCACGGCATTATAACCGCCGAAGAGCTTGCGCAAGGAAGTGGTGGAATTTCTGCTAGTTTATTATCACTTAATATTTCTCTACCTCTAATTCTTGCCCTTGGAACTGAAGAACAAAAAAAAAATATATAACGCCCGTTATTGCTGGAGATAAAATAGCATGTCTTGGAGTAACAGAGCCATCAGGAGGCTCGGATGTTGCTGGTATTAAAACTAAGGCAGTAAGAGATGGTGGAGATTACATTTTAAATGGATCAAAAATGTTTATTACTTCAGGAATGCGTGCAGATTATTATGTAATTGCATGTCGAACTGGTGGCCCAGGTACCTCCGGTATATCTGCTATCGTTGTAGATAAAGGCACACCGGGTTTTACACAAACACCACTAAAAAAAATGGGTTGGTTAGCATCTGATACAGCTGTTTTATATTTTGATGATTGCAGGGTACCAGCAGAAAATTTAATCGGTGGAGAGAATACTGGCTGGGCTGGAATAATGTCTAACTTTAGTCAAGAACGGCTCGGACTTACGGCTGGAATGAATGCTTATTCTCAAATCTGTATTGATGAATCTGTGGTATGGGCAAGAGATAGGATGACTTTTGGAAAACCTTTAATCGAAAATCAAGTGATCAGACACAAGCTTTCTGAAATGTCTAGAATGGTGAATGCGACTAAAGCTTATATGGAGCTATTAACATGGAAAGTTATGAATGGTGAGAAACCTGTCGCTGATCTTTCTTTATTAAAAGTCCAAGCAAGCAAAACAATGGAGTATTGTGCAAGAGAAGCAATGCAGATTCTTGGAGGTGCGGGATACTTAAGAGCTAACAGTGGTCCAGGTAAAGTTGAGCGTATCTATCGTGAAGTAAGAGTTAATGCAATTGGCGGTGGCTCTGAAGAAATTATGTTGGACTTAGCGGCAAGACAATTAAAATTTTAATCTAAAATTCTTCAATTTCCATTTCCATTAAAGTCGATTTACCAGATTGCACTTTTTTCGAATACATTTGAATCTCAGGAATAAATTTATCAATAAAATATGTTCCTGTTTTAATCTTAGTCTTATGTTGAGGTTCATTTTTTCCGTCTGAAAATTTTGCCATCCTTGCCCACATGTAGGTTAAAGATGTTAAAGCTACTAAATTTAAGTAATCAGAAGCTGAGGAAAGAGCATTTTCAGGATCTTGCATACCATTTTGCATTAGCCACATAGTTGAAGCCATCACTTCTTTAACTGCAGCCTCTAAAGCTTTTATGAACGTTGACAGTTTTTCGTTATCTTTATTTTCATTAATAAATTCTTGAACTTCTTTTTGAAAATTTTGTAGCAATCTACCTTTATGCATAGTTAATTTTCTGCCAACTAAGTCTAATGCTTGAATACCATTTGTTCCTTCGTAAATTAGAGCAATTCTTACATCACGCATATATTGTTCTAACGGATACTCTTTGGTAAACCCACTGCCCCCCAAAACTTGCAATGAATCCGAGCAATTTAAAAACCCTTTTTCACTGCAATACGATTTAATGATTGGTGTCATTATTGCTGCAAAATCTTCAGCTGTTTCTCTGACTGATTCATCTGGATGATGTTCCGCTAAATCAATCTTCATAGAAGTATAAATACAAAGAGCTCTCATTGCTTCAGTAGTTGACTTAACATTCATTAACATCCTTCTCACATCTGGATGTACTATTATATTGTCGGCTTTAGCATCTGAGTCCTGTTTATCTTTAACAACTGAACGCATTTGTCTTCTATTTTTTGCATAATCTAATGCATTTTGATAAGCAATTTCTGACATAGCAACGCCTTGGAGCCCTACTTTTAATCTTGCATCATTCATCATAAGGAACATAGCTTCCATGCCTTTATTTGGCTCGCCGATCATCCAGCCCTTAGCATCGTCCATATTCATGACACAGGTTGGTGAAGAAATGATGCCTAGTTTATGTTCTAGGCCGCCACAAAATATTGGATTTCTAGAATTGTCATCAAGCCTTTTTGGGACAAGAAACAAGCTTATACCCTTGATACCCGCTGGCGCATCTGGCAATCGCGCAAGAACAAGATGAATAATATTTTCTGTAAGATCATGTTCACCAAATGATATCCAAATTTTTTGTCCATTTAATTTGTAGTAATCTTCTTCTGGAATAGCTGTTGTTCTGATGAGTCCTAAGTCAGTACCACACTGTGGTTCAGTTAGACACATGGTTCCCATCCACTCACCTGAAATCATTTTTGGAAGGTATTTATCTTTTAATTCTTTATTAGCTTTTTTTAGAATAGCTTTGATTGCTCCCTGGCTTAAGCCCGGCCCCATATAAAAAGCCATATTTGAGGCAATACCAATTTCACCACTTAGTATCCCCATAGCAAATGGTGCTCCACCGCCACCATATTCTGTTGGATTGCATGCACCTATATAACCTGAGTCAATAACACTTTGGTACAATGACTTAAAATAGTCTGGAGTTTTAACTTCTGGGCCCTCATTGCCATCCTTCACATAAACAAGCCCTTCACGATCAGCCTTCTTATTGCTATCAACCATTTCTTGTTCGTTAAATTTAGCAACTTGCTCAACTACACTCATTACAGTTTCAGCATCATAGTCTTTGAACTGTTCAATCGACTCTGCAAATGAGTTGTACTCCAACATATCTAAATTATATTTGAAGTCTGCTATAGGACTTTTATAAACCATGAATTCTTTCTTATTTTGATAGTAAATTAATATCAACATATATAATATATTTAAAGTTAAAAAGAATGGATAAATTATGAATATTTATCTGCCCATTGCAGAGCTCTCAGTTAATATTTTTATAATATTATCACTTGGTGGAGCTGTGGGTTTTCTGTCAGGAATGTTAGGGCTTGGCGGTGGTTTTTTAATGACTCCGCTGCTAATGTTTATAGGTATTCCGCCAAATGTAGCTGTGGCTACTTCTGCAAATCAAATTGTAGCTGCATCTGTTTCAGGTGCATTGTCGCATTGGCGACAAGGATTAGTCGATGTTAAAATGGGTATGTATTTATTGGCAGGTGGCTTATTTGGATCTTATACGGGAATTTGGATTTTTAAACTACTCACCAGCGCAGGACAAATTGAAACTTTTTTATCAATAGTTTACTTTATTCTTCTATTTTCTATTGGAATTTTAATGTTAGTTGAAAGCTCTCAAGTAATTAGAGATCGTATAAGAAAGAAAACTGTTAAAAGAAAATTACATTATCATAACTGGGCACACAGACTTCCATTTAAGGTAAGATTTTATGCATCTAATTTATATATTAGTGTAATACCTCCAATCATAATTGGTTATTTTATAGGAATATTATCGGCTACTATGGGTATAGGCGGATCTTTTATCCTAATACCTTCAATGATCTATTTTCTTGGTATGCCTACTTCAAAAGTAATTGGAACATCATTATTTCAAATTATTTTTATAACTGCTTTTGTAACTCTACTTCATGCTACTTCGACTTTTGCAGTAGATGCGGTCCTAGCATTTACCTTAATTCTTTCTTCAGTGATAGGCGCTCAATTGGGAGTTTTGTTTACTAATAAATTTAGAGGTGAGGAGCTTAGGGCTTTATTAGCAATAATAGTACTAGCGGTGGCATTCAAAATTGGAGTGGATCTTTTAATCCAACCTGCGGATATTTTCTCAATAACAGTAATTAAAGAATTATATTAAAATGAAAAATATCCTAACTATTCTAATTTCCTTATTTCTATATCAAGGTAGTGCCAATGCTTTAGTAATTGGATCAGATCTTGATGAAATTACAATAGGTGCAAATTTTTCTGGTCAGGATCTTCTTGTCTTTGGTGCATTTTACTCTGATCCATCGCTACCAAGAGATGCTAAAGGTGATGTTATTATTGAAGTTAAGGGGCCACCACAAACTATTCAGGTAAGAAGGAAAAAATCTTTTTTTGGTTTCTGGTTAAATAATACTGAAGTTACTTTTAAAGAAGTTCCAGGCTTTTATTACTTAACAAGTACAGCTGAGATTAATGATGAAGTTCTTGCTAAAAATAACATTACTTTACTAACCCCACAAGATACTCAAGAAATTGAATGGGGTAAAATAAGAATGCCTAAAGACAGGCATGATTTCTTAAATGCTATGAAAAGAAATAAAAATAACCTTGATCTATTTGCAATAAATAGTGATTCTGCTCAAATTGATATTCTTGATGGTAATCTGTTCAAAACTAATATACCAATCCCAAATACTGTACCAATTGGTAATTATACTGTATCAGTTTACTTATTGATTAATTCAGAACTAAAGAAAGATTATGAATATGGCTTTAAAGTTAAAAGAATTGGGATTGAATCTATGATTCATAATTTAGCTATAAACTTTCCACTAATATATGGCCTACTTGCTGTATTATTAGCTGGATTAATGGGATGGATTAGCGCTGAAATGTTTCGTAGATTGAGAAAGTTATAAATTTTGGAAGAGATATCATTTGTTTTTGTATTTTTAGCTGGCCTATTAAGCTTCCTGTCACCTTGTGTTTTACCAATTGTTCCTGGTTATTTATGTTTCTTAGCTGGTACATCGCTTGATAAAATAATGGATGAGAACACTAAAAAAAATATAAGTGTTTTTAAATTTGCAGTGGCTTTTGTTTTAGGCTTTTCTACCGTCTTCACTCTTCTTGGTGCCACCGCTAGTTCAATTAGTAACGTTTTGTACGAATATCTAGATTATTTTAGAATTGCAGCTGGAATTATTATAATTCTTTTTGGAATTCACTTTACACACTTAATCCAATTTAATTTTTTAAATAAAGACACTAGATTTCAAATCGATAACTTTAAACCCGGCTTAATAGGATCATATATAGTTGGGATTTCTTTTGCATTTGGTTGGACGCCATGTATTGGGCCTATTTTAGGTAGTGTTTTATCAGTCGCTGCCAGCTCTGATAGTGTCTACTTTGGTATCTGGTTACTACTAACTTATTCAGCGGGCTTGGGAATACCATTCCTTCTTGCTGCAGCAGGTATAGGCTACTTTTTAAAATTTCTTGTTCGAATAAGAAGCTATATTCGTCCAATAGAAATTTTTACAGGACTCTTGCTAATTTTATTTGGAGTCCTTATTCTAACTAATCGAATGCAAGAAATTGCATTCTTTTTTATAGAATATTTTCCAATTTTAAATTCATTAGGCTAAGGAGAGAGACATGTTTCAACAAGATTTATTAAAAGGTAAAAGAATTTTAGTTACTGGTGGTGGCTCTGGATTGGGCAAGGCAATGGCTACTCGTTATTTAGAACTTGGTGCTGACATATATATTTGTGGTAGAAGAAAATCAGTTCTTGAAGAATCTGCAAATGAGATGATGGAACTTCATGGGGGTTCAGTTAAAGGAATATCTTGTGATATTAAAGTTCCCGAAGCTATTGAAGATATGGTTGATGAAATATGGGCTGAAGGGCCTTTGACCGGTTTAGTTAATAACGCTGCTGGTAATTTTATTTCTAGAACTGAAGATTTGTCACCTAAAGCTTTCAATGCAATTTCTAATATTGTTTTCAATGGAACTTTTTATACAACTAATGCTATTGGAAAAAGATGGCTGGATAGTAAGCTTAAAGGCAGTGTCATTTCTATTATAACAACTTGGGTACACAGTAGTGGTCCATTCACAGTACCTTCAGCAATGTCTAAGTCAGGCTTAGCAACAATGACTAAATCATTGGCTGCAGAATGGGGCAATAGAGGAATTAGATTAAATGCAATTGCACCGGGTCCATTCCCCACTAAAGGGGCTTGGGACAGACTTGCACCAGGCGGTAAGGGCATTGATTTAATGGATGCTATACCAATGAAAAGAACCGGAGAATTAAGTGAATTGGCTAACTTAGCTACCTTTCTTATGGCTGATGGCTGTGAATACTTAACTGGAGAGATTGTCACAATTGATGGTGCTCAATGGCTAAATCATGCTGGTAGCTTTTATGATATGCTTAAAGATGTTACGGATGATGAGTGGGATAAACTGAGAAGTATGATTAAATCTTCAAATGAAGCTGATAAGGCTAAAAGATCAGTTTAAGAAAAATAGTCAGCATACATTTTACGTGACATTCTTCTAATTATTGCTGGGCAATACCGCATAATGAATACAGCTAGATTACCTGTAAATCCAATAACATTATGTATCCCTCTTCGCTGATAAATTTTAAAAACTCTTTTAGCTACCTTGTCTGTTGTATGAATAACAGATTTTGATTTAATCACATCACGCTGCAAAGCCCCATCCATTAATGGTGTTGATTGTTTTGCATTTAATATTGGTGTTTCTGTGAACCAAGGATTTAGTTCGCTAACTTGTATCCCATGTTTTGCAAATTCAATATTTAGACCTTCTGTTAATCCTCTTACAGCAAATTTAGTTGCAGAA
Organism: Pelagibacteraceae bacterium AG-422-B15; assembly: GCA_905182445.1. GTDB lineage: Bacteria > Pseudomonadota > Alphaproteobacteria > Pelagibacterales > AG-422-B15 > CACCCN01. Next base: position 16,171 of record CAJJBM010000035.1, read on the forward strand.
TATACAGCCGCTCCAGGCACTGGTAAAAAACTTCCAACAGAACCGGTGTTAATAATCATACTTTGATCTGTCTCTTTCAGAAGTGGTAAAACTTTATAAATACCATTGATAACACCATTAAGATTTATATTTACTACATTATGAGCCTCTTGAATTGGAATATCTTCTATTCTTCCAGTAAAAGCTGCTATACCTGCATTATTAAAAAAAAGATTGCATGTTCCATTGGTGTATTCACTGTAAGCTTCAACAGCATCAGTCCATTGATCTAGATTAGTCACATCAAGTTTTTTATACATACAAGAATTGTGGCCAATTTCATTAGCAACTTCCTTTAAGCCCTCTTCATTGATATCAAACAATCCAACATTCCAACCTTTTTTTGCAAAGTGTAGTGCTGTTGCCTTTCCAATACCTGAGGCGGCACCAGTAATAAAAATATTTTTATTCATGCACCAGAACCTATAGCTTCTGCAATCGAATTGAAACCATCTTTTTTAATTAGCTGAACTAGTTCTTTGTTTATTCGGTTAACTAAACTAGGTCCTTGAAAAGCAAAAGCTGAATAAATTTGAACTAACGAGGCACCTAATTTTATTTTTTGATAAGCGTCATAACCACTTGATACGCCTCCAACACCAATTAAAATTATTGAGCCTTGTGTTTCACGGTAAACTAATTTTAAAATTTCATTTGCTTGATTGAAAAGTGGTTTTCCTGAAAGTCCACCAATTTCATTTTGTATTTCACTTGGTAAATTATTTTCTCGCTGCACTGTTGTATTTGAAATAATTAAACCTGAGATAGAATATTTACTTACTAAACTTATAATATCTTTATAGCTTTCTTTATCTTCATCAGGATTAATCTTTATAAAAATTGGCTTATGTTTTTCTTTATCCTGTAATGATCCAACTATAGCTTTTATCAACTCTTCAAGCTCATTCTTATTTTGCAATTTCCTTAAATTTTCAGTATTGGGTGATGATATATTTATTGTTATATAGTCTGCACAATCATAAACGTGATTAATTAAGTTAACATAATCATCAATAAAATTCTTACTATCTTTGTTCGGACCAATATTAATTCCTAAAGGAGATTCAAAATTATTTCTCTTTGAAACATTAGATAGAAAATTTATTGCCCCCTTATTATTAAAGCCCAGCCTATTAATTATTGCTTCATCATTTACATAGCGAAAGACTCTTGGTTTAGGATTACCATACTGAGGTTTTGGAGTAACAGTGCCACATTCAGTAAAGCCAAACCCAATCTTAGCCAAACTATTGAATACCTCAGCATTTTTATCAAATCCTGCTGCCATTCCAATAGGATTTATAAATTTTAAACCAGCAACATTAAGTGCAAGTGATTTGTCTTTATAGGCTTTTGGTAAAATTGGAGAATATTTCAATAACTTAATAGAAATATTGTGTGCAGTTTCAGGATTAAATTGTCTTAATAAATTAATTAATATTTTATCCATATTCAATTGGTTAATTAAGTCGGCTTTCTATTAGTTTAATAGTTTTATCAATGCCATATATTGCAATGAAAGTTCCAAACCTAGGGCCATCATCTTTTCCAAATAATACTTGGTAGATTAGCTTGAACCAATCTCGAAGATTTTCAAATTTATAATCTTTTCCTATTTGATATATTTCTGTTTGTATTGTCTCTGCATCAGTTTCGTCTTTCATATTTTTTAATCTGCTAATTAAATCATCAAATATTTTAATTTCATTTTCATCAGGTGATCTAAAATTTGATTCATTCTGAGATATATCATTGTCAAAATTAGTAACACGTTCAATTAAAGTTTTTAAAAAATATAAGTTTTTATTTTCAATTTTTCCAACGTATCTCTCAACAAAATCTAAAATTATTGAAGGATCATTTTCAGTGCTTGCAGAGACTAAGTTTAGTAAAATGTTATAACTCACCGGTACACTTTGCATTGATGGATTTCCATTAAAAATATGCCAAATCGGACTGTCTAATTTTTCTTTATCAGTGAGCTGATCAAATTTATTTATTAAAGATATAAATTCATCTGTCGATTTAGGAATTACGTCTAAAAATAGTTTTTTTGCCCTTCTGGGATTCTGATACATAAAATAACTTAATGTTTCGGGCGGTGCGTACTTAAGCCACTGATCTATAGTTAATCCATTGCCTTTTGACTTAGAGATCTTTTCTCCATTTTGATCAAGAAATAATTCGTAGAAATAGTTTTCGGGGGGATTTCCACCTAATGCACGGCAAATTTTAGCTGAAAGTTGAAATGTAGGTATTAGGTCTTTTCCGTACATTTCATAATCAACTCCTAAAGCAATCCATCTCATTGCCCAGTCAACTTTCCATTGTAGTTTACAATTTCCACCCGTTACTAGAACTTCATAGAGTTTATCATTATACTTATATATTACAGAATTAGTTTCAATTTTTGTCTCAAGTATTTCAACTTCTAATACTTTGTTGGTGTCAGGGCAAATTGGCAAAAAAGGACTATAAGTTTTTTGCCTATCTTCACCTAAAGTTGGCAATACAATATTTTTTATTTTATCATGGTTTTTTAAAACATTTATTAACTGCTCATCAAAAAAGCCTGACTTATATAATTCAGTAGAACTCTTGAATTCATAGTTAAATTCGAACTTATCTAAGAAATCTCTTAACATGGCGTTATTATGCTCACCAAAGCTAGAATGTGTTCCAAATGGATCTGGAATTGATGTAAGTGGTTTGTTTAGATTTTCTTCTAAAGGCTTTTTATTTGAAATATTATCTGGAACTTTTCTTAAACCATCTAAATCATCAGAAAAAGTTAAAAGATTTATCTCTAGATCAGTTAAATTCTTAAGGGCATTATAAATCATTGTTGTTCTTGCTACTTCCCCAAAAGTACCAATATGTGGTAAGCCACTTGGACCATAGCCTGTTTGCAGATTTATTTTTTTAGCACCGGATTTGGCTACTCTATCTAAGATTTTATTTGCCTCAATAATTGGCCAAGCCTTGGATTCTAATGCTAGTTCTTTAAAATTATTCATTTGATGAAATATAAGTTGTTTCTTTATCTAAGTACTAAATACAAATAAATTGTACCATAAAATCTACATAAAAGACAAATAAGCCTTACTGAAAATTTAACTAATTTTATTGTTTGATTAATCAACTTGCTGTTAATATATATTAGTTATGTATAAGCAAGTAAGTCGTTCAATAGAAATCTCAGTAACACCAGAGTATCTGGATGAACAATCTATTCCTGAAGAATATTACCATGTCTGGGCATATCATGTCACGATTGAGAACTTAGGCATTAAACCTGTTACTCTTAAAAGTAGATACTGGGAAATAATTGACTCACAAGGAAGAAAGCAAGAAGTAGAGGGTAAAGGCGTTATTGGTAAACAGCCTAAAATAAAACCTGGTGATAAATTTACATATACCAGCGGAACTCCTTTAAATTCTACTAGTGGTATTATGAAAGGTAACTACAAGATGCAGCTAGATGATGGTGAAGAATTTTTAGCTAAAATTCCATCTTTTTCATTAGATTTACCACTAGATAACAAAAAGCTAAATTAATTGTATATTTATCTTATAAAAACTTTCCTTTTGATGTAGAAACCCCTCTTATGAAAAAGAAGAAAAAAACTATTTCCAAAAAACCTGTACAAAAAGTACAGCTTAAAAAACCTAGTAATGCTGAAGCTGAAAAAGCAGTTAGAACTCTAATCAGTTTTGTTGGTGAAGATCCAGATAGAGAAGGCTTACTAGATACACCAAAAAGAGTTGTTAAGGCTTATCAAGATTGGTATGGAGGATATAATCAGGATCCCAAAGAAGTTTTGAATAAGACTTTTTCTGAAATTCATGGCTATGATGAAATTATCATGCTTAAGGATATCAGAGTAGAATCTCATTGTGAACATCACATGGCTCCATTTATCGGAAGCGCACATGTCGCCTACTTGCCAAATAAAAGAGTTGTTGGCATAAGTAAGCTAGCAAGAATTACAAGAATTTTTTCTAAAAGAATGCAAGTTCAAGAGAAGCTTACAGCGGAAATTGCTAATTGCTTGCAAGAGGTTCTGAAGCCTCGTGGTGTCGCTGTTGTCATTGAGGCGCAACATGAATGTATGACCACAAGAGGCATAAATGAGCCTGGAATTTCAATGGTTACTAGTCAGCTACTTGGAAAATTTAGAACTGATGCTTCGACTAGAAAAGAATTTTACAGTATGATCAAACAAGGTTCGATTTTAAAAAAGGTTTAGAAATAGACCTGCACTGAAAAATGTTTAATTTTAAATTAATACTAAATGTATTAGGTATCCTATTAATTGCTTTAAGCACATTAATGCTAATACCTACATTATTTGATCTAATTAATTCAAATCAAACATGGGTTTCTTTTTTTATTTCTTCTCTAGTTTGCTTGGGGTTTGGTATATCAATTTTTTTATCTACTCGAGGTGATGGCGAAGAAAGTAAGTTAACTACAAAAGATGCTTTCCTCCTAACAACAGCATCTTGGTTAGTTATAGCTCTGTTTGGAGCTATACCATTTTATATTTCAGATTTTGAATTTTCTTTTACTGATGCAATTTTTGAGTCAATGTCAGGGGTTACAACTACTGGATCTACTATTATTGCCGATTTAGAAGCAATGACTGGGGGACTTTTAATTTGGAGATCTTTATTGCAGTGGCTTGGTGGTATAGGAATTATTGTTATGGCAATTAGTATTCTGCCTGTTTTACAGGTAGGTGGAATGCAAGTATTTAGAACAGAATCATCTGATACTAGTGATAAAATTTTACCGAGGACAACACAAGTTGCCTCAGCTGTACTGACAATTTATATTTCACTTACATCAATATGTGCATTTGGTTATTGGCTTTTTGGTATGGGAGTTTTTGATGCTGTTAATCATAGTATGACTACTATAGCTACAGGTGGCTTCTCAACTAAATCAGGTTCAATTGGAGCTTTCAACAGCGCTGGAATTGATTATGTATCTTCTATATTTATGATATTGGCTAGTTTACCAATACTAATTTATTTACAAATTTATAAAGGTAAAATATCTAATTTTTTTAAAGATCAACAAATTATAACTTTTTTAATGATTATTTTATTAAGCTGTAGCTTAGTAATATTCTACTTATGGTTCTACGATATTAAAGATATATCCGATGCGATTAGACATGGTGTATTCAATGTTATTTCAATAATAACTGGGACTGGTTATAGTACAGATAATTATAATCTTTGGGGTGCTTTTCCAATTTATCTTCTATTTTTTGGAATGTTTATTGGTGGCTGTGCAGGCTCGACTACCTGTGGGATAAAAGTGTTTAGATTTCAGATTTTATTTGAGACTGCGAGAAATCAGATAAAAAAGATTCTACACCCTCATGGAGTTTTTATTTCACATTATAATAATAAGAAACTTTCAGATGATGTTGTTACTTCTGTCATGAGCTTCTTTTTTATTTTTATTTTAAGTTTTATTGTTATTACTCTATTACTTTCAACAACTCAGCTTGATTTTATTACATCATTATCTGCTGCAGCTACTTCTTTAGCTAACGTTGGCCCAGGTCTTGGCTCAACAATTGGACCCGAAGGTAATTTTTCTGGCATTCCTTTTGGTGCTAAATGGGTTTTAATTTTTGCAATGCTGATTGGTAGACTAGAGTTATTTACAGTTCTTGTGCTTATAATGCCCCAATTTTGGAAAAAGTAGTAATTACAATAAACTAAGCAGTAATTCTTTTTGAACATGCAATCTATTTTGAGCTTCTTGCCATACATATGATTGAGGACCATCAATAACTTCACTTGATACTTCTTGAGATCTGTTAGCAGGTAGGCAATGCATAAACATACATTCCGAATTTACTTTAGACATAAGGTCTTGATTAACTGAATATTTTGTAAGCATCTCAATTTTTGTGCTGTCTTCAATATCTCCCATTGAAAACCACGTATCCGTATATATTACATCTGTTGGATCAATTTTATCTAGCTCTAATTCTTTTATATTTATTTTATCCAATGAAATTTCTTTATTCATATCTTTAAGTTTTTGATGATACATATCTTGATAATATTTTGGACAATAAATATTTAAATTAAAACCTAAATTATTATTTGCGGCATCAATTAAAGAATGAGCAACATTACTTATTGGTCCAAACCAAGAAATATTAATATTTTCTAGAGTTCCCTTTACTTCTATAATCGTCATTAATGTTGCAAAGGTTTGGCAAGGATGTGAAAGATCTGATAATCCATTAATTATTGGAACACTTGAGTGCTTTGCTAAATTTTCTAATGTC
>CAJJBM010000036.1 GCA_905182445.1 Pelagibacteraceae bacterium AG-422-B15
GTAAAAGATCCAAAAAATAGAAGATTTAGATACGGCGTTCAAGTTAATAGCTTGGGGCTAACGGAACAGCAACCTGAAAATAATGTTTATCGTATCCTTATAGAAATGATGGCGGTAGTTTTATCAAAAGATGCTCGTGCAAGAGCCGTTCAATTACCAGCTTGGAATGAGGCTTTAGGATTGCCAAGGCCATGGGATCAGCAATGGTCACTAAGGTTACAACAAATTCTAGCTTATGAAACAGACCTTCTTGAGTTTGAAGATTTATTTAATGGCTCTAAAGTTGTAGAAGAAAAAGTTGAACAAATGAAAAAAGAAGCGAGAAAAGAATTTGATCATATTCAATCAATGGGTGGAGCTGTTGCAGGTATTGAAAATAGTTATTTAAAACAAGAGTTGGTTAATTCAAATAAAGAAAGAATTCAGAATATTAATGATGGTAGGCAAATTGTGGTTGGAGTAAATAAATTTACTGAAACTGAAAGATCTCCATTAACAGAAAATGATAGTGGAATAGAATCTGTAGACCCTGCAGTTGAAGCAGAACAAATTCAAGCCTTAAATGAGTGGCGTAAAAACCGAAATCAATCACTAGTTGATAAATCTTTAGCTGAACTGCGATTGGCCGCTCAGTCAGACACTAATATTATGCACGCTTCCATAGATGCTGCTAAAGCCGGTGTTACAACTGGTGAGTGGACAGATGTAATGCGGGATGTATTTGGAGAATTTAGAGCTCCTACTGGAATTACACAGAATGTTAAGGCAACAACTAATAATGACTATCTAGAAGTTAAAAAAAGAGTTGATGCATTATCAGAAAAAACAGGGCGTAGAATTAAATTTCTTGTTGGTAAACCAGGACTAGATGGACATTCTAGTGGAGCTGAACAAATTGCTGTAAGCGCCAGTGATTGTGGAATGGATGTTTTGTACGAGGGTATCAGATTAACCCCCAAACAGATTGTTAAGTCATCAGTTGAAGAGGATGTTCATATAATAGGTTTATCAATTTTGTCAGGGTCTCATATACAGCTGGTTGGTGAAATTATGTCTGAACTAAAGAAAAATAAAATTGATAATATTCCACTTATTGTTGGCGGTATAATTCCAATAGAAGATGAAAAAATATTAAAGTCTCAAGGTGTTACTGCTGTCTATACGCCTAAAGACTATCAACTAAAAGATATTATGGCAGATATAGTAAGCATTGTTGAAAAAAACATTAATCAAAAATAAAAAAATGTTAAATGGACCAATAAAAGAACCAACGAGTGGAAACTCTCCAAAACAAATAATAATTTTTGTTCATGGGTATGGAGCTGATGGCAACGATTTAATTGGTTTGGCAAATTACTTTCAGAGCACTTTACCAGAAGCCATTTTTTTATCACCGCATGCGCCCGAACCTTGTTCAATGAATCCAGCCGGATACCAATGGTTTGACTTAACATCAACAGATCCAGCAGTTTTATGGAATAAAATTTTAGTTGCTGCAGATCATCTAAATAAATTTATTGATAGTAAATTATTAGAATACAATATTACTGAAGAAAATTTAGCATTAGTTGGTTTTAGTCAAGGTACAATGATGTCACTTCACGTAAGCTTAAGAAGAAAGAATTCTATGGCTGCAGTTCTTGGCTATTCTGGAAAACTTATTGGTGCTGATTTGCTTAAAAATGATTTAATCTCTAAGCCATCAATTTATTTAATTCACGGTGATCAAGATCCAATGGTGCCTTATAAAGAAACACTAACTGCAGAAAAAACATTAAAAGAACATGGTATAGATATAAAAACTCATATCTCCGAAAATACTCAACACTCTATTGCAGAAGATGGATTGCGTATTGGAATTGATTTTTTAGGAACCAAGTTTAAAATTTAAAAAAAATATTATATTTTTTCAGCAACAAACACTGCGGCTTGAGTAGTCTTTCGTAAAACTTGTCTTAAAATTTTGTAAGCGAACGCTTGCTGTGAACCATGTTCAATTGCAGTTTGCTTATGACCTTCTTCATCTTGTTGAAATTTTTTTATTTTGCTTTGAAGCTCATGATCTACACCCTCAAGAAGATCAATTTGATTCTGGTAGTGTTCAACAATAACTTCTTCAACAGCCTCTGTACAAGTATAAGCAGCTTTAGAACCCATAATTGCAGTCGATAATCCAATAGCAGTAGCTCCAATTTCCCATATGGGCCCTAAGATAGTTGGTCTTATATTGTGCTTTTTTATTTTATTGTTAAAATAATCAAGATGTTCTTTCTCTTCCTCAGCCATTCTTGAAATCTCTTTTACATCATCATGCTTACCTAGAAATTCAAAAACTTTTTTTTGTGCAGAATAGATTTTTTGAGCACCCAATTCTCCAGCTTGATTAACTCTAATTATTTTGGCTAGTAACTTTTCTTTAGCATTCATATCTTTTTATATAATACCAGTATATTAAAAATCAAAAATAAAGTCATTGCTATGACATTTAGCTCAGCAATTGAAACTAAATCGAACAATAAAGTTGCCTCATCACATCGAATAATTGGCGTATTCATAAGTTGTGAAGATAGAGCTTCAATATCTAAAGCAGTACTTTGACCTGAACATTCTGCATTACCAATCCAAAACTTTCTTTCTATACCAACGTGATAAATTGAATACAAGAAACCAAAAAACGAAGTAGCAATTAACAATATTTTAATGATTAAATTTTTTATTAAATGATTTGAATTTATAGCAATATTCACACCCGCAAGTATCCCAATTATATAATAGGGGTAACGTTCTTTGATACACATATCACAAGGAGCCATATTAAAAAAATATTGAAGAATGTATACTGTTGCTAGAATTAAAATTGAAGCAGTAAGATTAATCATAATATTTTTTTTTAGGATTACATTCATCATAAAATAAATTTATAGCATAAGTAGATTGTTAAAATAATAGTAAATAAAATTAATGTAATTAAATTTAATTTTCTATCAATTATATTAATTACATTATCACTATATTTCCAAACTAAGAATCCAATTAAATAAAATCTTATGCTTCTTGATAAAATAGCTGCAATTAAAAAAATCCAAAGAGGAATACTTAAAGCGCCGCTTGATAGAGTGATAATCTTAAATGGTAATGGTGTAAATCCACCAATGAATACATATATGAAACCATACTCATTTATTTGGGCTTTAAAGAATTCGAAATTGTTTGTGTAATTATATAAATTTAAGATTGGATTTACTACTGAGTCAAAAAATAAAAGACCAAGATAATAAGCGGTTATGCCACCTATAATTGATCCTATAAAAGAAAAAAAAGCAATTCTAAATATTTTAGAGCGTTCCGATAGCATCATCGGCACCATAAATATTTCTTGAGGTAGGGGGAAAATTATAGCTTCAATGTAGCCAATAAAAAAAACAAAAGGCATTGCAAATTTAGTATTGGAAAAAGCCTTAATTTGATTATCAATTAAATCTTTACAGAAATTAAATAGTTTTCTCATGGTTATTATTGTTTAACTAAAGACCAATACTACATCTCCATTACTAATAAAACTATGCTTATCAGCTTAATAACTATTATTTATTTATATACTTAATTATTTGAAACTCTTCCAAATTAGTCATAGTTTACGAATAATTATATAGTTGGGGGTATGGCGGAATTGGTAGACGCGCCAGACTCAAAATCTGGTGACTTCGGTCGTCTCGGTTCGACTCCGAGTATCCCCACCAAAACTAAAGTTTAAAAATGAGAAAAATAGAAGTATTAGAACTAGACTATCAAGAACCTACTAGTTTTTTTCAAAAATTAAAGGGTTTGGACGGATTAACTTATTTAGATAGTGCGGGTAAAGATAAAAACCTAAATCAGTATAGTTATATTGCAGCAATGCCAGTTTTAAAAATTCATAAAAGAAAAAGCGATATTTTTATT
>CAJJBM010000037.1 GCA_905182445.1 Pelagibacteraceae bacterium AG-422-B15
ACTGATTAGAAGAGTTAGTGGTATTGGCATTAGATGCAGAAAAATATCTTTGTTCTTTAGCTCTATGTCCAATATTAGTAATCACATTGGTAGTATCAGATAGCTGATAGTTGGCACCTGCTAAAACTGATCTTCTATCATGATCTCCGTAATCTTTAACCTGAGTCGTACATGGATTAGTTGATTCTCCACCTTGATAAGCTGCAGTTCTACTAGAAGATAATAAGTTACAAGTTTCATAGGCAATAGCAGAGCCACCATCAATAGACAATACTCTTCTTGGACCAGGGAGAAATTTATTTTGCTTGCTATCAGCAATATCAATATTTAATTTCATTTGGTCAGCACTATGGTTTATGCGCACTAAAAGATTTTCTTTATCATAATTACCTTCATTTCTATATGACTGAGAATCAGTTTTTGAACCTGAAAATAAAATTCCTGTATTAGAATTGATAACTAAGGGTGCAGAAAAAGAAGTTTTATAATAATCATAAGAACCGACTGCTAACGAAACTATGTTAGCACCATCAATTGTATCTTTAGTTACAATATTGATTGCCCCACCAACAGCACCATCACCATAAATAGTAGAAGCCGAACCACCTCTAATTATTTCAATGCGCTCAATTGATTCAAAGGGTATATTCGAAAAATCTACACCTGACATATCAATGTCATTAAGTCTTCTACCATTGATTAGTATTAATGAATTTCTGCTTGATGACTCACCAAAGCCTCGCATATCAATACTAGTGCTGGTAGAATCTACTCCAGAATTTTGTGATCGAATGGTAATGCCAGAAAGTTTGTTTAATATTTCGGGTATTGTTTTATCTTTAAATTTTTTAATTTCATCACTAGAAATAATTGTAATGTTTGATCCAGCTAAACCAGTTGCTAATCTTGAATAATCAGATGCTTCGGGTGTAATCCAAATTTCCTTCGTATCTGCAGCATGTGCAATTGAGGTTAGTGATAAAAATAAAAAAGTTATTAAAAGTCGTCTTAACATAGTTGCTCCTTGGCCTAAGCCAGTTTGTAGTGCAACGAAAATGAGAATTATCCTCAAGAATCGTAGCGGTTTATAACAAAAATCACCGCTAACGCTTAAGTCCAATTGATTTCACCGATCAAATGAGGATGATTGTACTCTATTGGCAGGTCTCCTGACTTACAAATCATAACTTAAACAAACCTTCCCGATAAATCAGTGGTATATTATGTTTAAGCTCCTTGCTTACAGTTGCGGGAACAGTTATGGAATTAAACCATATTCCCTATTAATCACTTTGCAGCGAACCAATAAAACTATATTTATATAATAACTATAAAATAACAATAAAAAAATGAACGTATTTAAAAATCAATCTTCATTAGAATTTAATTTTGATGAAAAATTAGATCCTACTGTAATTTCTCCATATGGATTTCGTGAGTATGATGCACGATGGCTATTTCCTGATGATGTAAATCAACAAGGTTTAGAAATTTTTGGTTTTAGTTTAGGTACCTATATTTCGAATCGAGTTAAACTAGGGGCTTCTGTGGTCATTGGTCATGATTACCGATCTTACAGTGAAGAAGTTAAACGGCATGTTGCTAAGGGTTTATTAACTGCAGGATGTGAAGTAATTGATATTGGTTTAGCTCTATCTCCTATGGTTTATTTTGCCCAACATCATTTAGATACAGATGCATTAGCGATGATTACAGCTAGTCATAATGATAATGGCTGGACTGGTATAAAGTGTGGAATTGAAAAATCTTTAACTTTTGGACCCGATGAAGTTAATGAAATAAAAAAAATTGCCCTTGCTACAAAAGATTTTAAAGCAAAGCATAATGGTACTTATGAATTTAAGCATGATTTAAGACAAGATTACTTAGATTACTTAACCCAAGGCTATAAAGTTAAAAATAAGTTAAAAATTGTTGCTGCTTGTGGCAATGGAACCGCAGGAGCATTTGCACCAGATTTACTGCGAACTATTGGTTGTGAGGTAGTCGAACTACATTGTAGGCTAGATCATTCATTTCCAAACTATAATCCGAATCCTGAAGACATGGTCATGCTTGAAGATATGACTGCAGCAGTAAAAAACCATCATGCAGATGCTGCTTTTGGTTTTGATGGTGATGGTGATCGACTTGGAATCGTTGATAATCTTGGTGAAGAAATTTTCTCTGACAAGATTGGCTTGATGCTTGCACGTAATGTTGCTGCTGATTATCCTAATTCAACTTTTGTTATAGATGTAAAATCGACTGGCTTATATTTTCATGATGAATATTTAAAAGCTCAGAACTGCAAGATTGAAATGTGGAAAACTGGACATTCACATATGAAAAGAAGGGTTCGTGAATTAAATTCTATTTGTGGCTTTGAAAAAAGTGGACATTTCTTTATCAATGAGCCTCTGGGCTTAGGTTTTGATGATGGTCTTAAATCTGCAATTTTAATGGCCAAACTATTAGATGATAATATTGATACCAAGTTATCTGAGATGAAATCAAAGCTACCTTTAACATTCCAATCACCAACAATGGCACCCTATTGTGCTGATGATGAAAAATATCAGCTAGTTGAAGGTGTAGCTAAATCTATTAAAGATAAGGCGAAAAATAATGAAAAAATTGTTGGTCTAGCTATTAAGAATGTACTTACCATTAATGGTGTTAGGTTCGAATTAGAAAATGGCTCATGGCGTTTAGTTAGAGCGTCATCAAATAAACCATCTCTAGTAGTAGTAATTGAAAGCTTTCAATCTATGGATGAAGTAAAAGCTATTTTTAAATATATCAATGAAATTTTAGACGCGACTGGAAAAGTTGGCGAATATGATCAAACCTTATAATTTAGAATAGCCACTCTAAAAATAATCTAATCGACATACAAAGTATAAAAAAAGCAAAGATCTTATTTAAAGTTTCTTTAGATAAGTAATGTGCAAGCTTAACACCATAAGGCGCAGCTAAAACAGTCATTGGAGATATCATCATCAATCCAAGAAAATTTACGTAACCCACACTTAAAGGCAAACTAACATTGTTATAAATTCCAGACAGTACAAAGCCTATAGTTCCCGGTATAGCAATGATTGCGCCTATACCTGCTGCTGTTCCAATAGCCTTGTGAATTTCAAAGTTATAAATCTTTAATAGCGGAGTGCTTAGTGAGCCGCCACCAATACCTATAATTGTTGATAAGAATCCAATTAGCGAACCATAAATATGTTTTAAATTATTTTTAGGAAAACCATCGGCAAGTTGCCATTCGTCTCGCCAAAAGAAGAATTGTAAAGCAATAAGAAAAAGTAAGATTGCATAAGTTAACATTAGTGATGAACCGGAAATATTGGAAACAACAAATGCGCCAAAAATAACTCCAACTACTAATGATGGAGCAATTAATTTAATAAGATTAAAGTCAACTGCTTTTCTTTTATAGTGAGAGTAAGATGATATTATGGATGTTGGAATAATATTTGCAAGCGATGTACCAACAGCCAAATGCATACGTGAAGATTCATCAATTTCAGCTAGAGTAAAGATGTAATAAAGTGCTGGTACAATAACTACACCGCCACCAATTCCAAATAAACCTGCGATAGCGCCAGCAAATATGCCAGTAGTTAATAGAAGTATTATTAGTAAAACTAATTGATCCGATGGAATGTTATTTAAAATTGTAGAAAACAAATTTTTACCAATGATTAAAAGCTATTATAGCTTAATTTTATTTGCCTGAAGGTAGCTCATTAAAAGGCTTAATTTTATCTTCACGTGTATCTTGAGGAAGTCCAAGTACTCTTTCGGCAATAATATTTCTTAATACCTCGTCAGTACCCCCAGCTATACGCATCGCGGTTGAAAACAGTAGACCATTTTGAAATACATTATTTAGAATAGCATTTTGTTCATCAAGTACATATCCACCCATATCCATTAAATCTAATGCATAAGAAGACACATCTTGCATTTTTGAAGCAGTAACTAACTTACTAATTGATAGTTCTGGACCTGGTGTTTGACCTTTTGATAATGCAGTAATACTTCGATATTTTGTGTACTTCAAACCTCTTGATTGAACATACCAATCTGCCATTTTTTGTCTAACTTCACTGTTATTAATAGCAAGGCCATCTTCTACTTCTAAATCTCTAGTGATTTCAAAAATTTCATCAAAGTCTAAGCCTGCAGGATCACCTACAGCGAGTCTTTCATTCATTAGTGTTGTTAAAGAAACTTTCCAACCATCGCCTTCATTACCTAAGCGTTGAGAGTCAGGAATACGCACATCGTTGAAAAAAACTTCATTAAAATTAGACGAACCAGATATTTGTTCAATTGGTTTAACTTCAATTCCAGGAGTTTTCATATCTAAGAAAAAATAGGTTAAGCCTTTATGTTTTAATGCACTAGGATCAGATCGCGCAACAATCATTCCATAATCAGCAAAGTGAGCACCAGAGGTCCAAACCTTTTGACCATTTAAAACCCATTCATCACCATCTTTTTCAGCTTTCATTTTGATACCAGCTAAGTCTGAGCCAGCAGAAGGTTCTGAGAATAATTGACACCAAATTTCTTCACCATTTAACATCTTTGGTAGATACTTAACTTTATCTTCATCTTTTCCCCAAACCATCATAGTGGGACCAAGCATGCCAATACCAATTTCAAAATAACCAGAGTGCACAAAATAATTTAGTTCTTCTTGTTGATAAATAACTTGCTCTATTGGAGTTCCACCTAACCCACCAAATTCTTTTGGCCACAATATTCCAGCAAAGCCAGCTTCAGCTTTTTTAGCTTGCCAAATTTTAGCATCTTGTAGTGCTTTTATCTGAGCTTCTTTTCCTCTAAGAGTTTCGGGTGCAGCCGCATTTGCAGAAGTTGATTTTGAGCTTGCTCTTTTTTTTGCATTTTTATCTAAAAATTCACGTACCTTAACTCTAAAGTCTGCTTCTTTTTGATTGTCATTAAAATCCATAATATACCTATGTTATATTTCTTTTCTCTAAATTAGAAATTAAATTTTCTTTCCATTTTCTAATACTTCCCAAGTTTAATGAAAGTAACTTTGATCTTCTATAAAATAAATGACAATCATATTCCCAAGTAAAGCCAACTCCACCATGGATCTGAATATTTTCTTTTGAAGCATAGTGAAATGCGTCTGTAGCACTTACTCTTGCGCCTGCCGCTGCTACTGGTAATTCCATGGAATCAGTACTTAGTGCCCATGCACCATAGTAGGCATTAGACTTAGCTAATTCATTTTTAACATACATGTCAGCCATTTTATGTTTTAGAGCCTGAAAAGAACCAATTGGTTTACCAAATGCATAACGCTCGATTGAATATTTCTTTGCTTCATCTAAAGCGACTTGTGCTCCACCAACTTGTTCAAATGCAAATAATACGGCTGCTCGATTTAAAATATTTTCGATCATTGACCAACCTTCGCCTTTTTCCCCCAAAGGACTACAAGACGCATCATTAAATTCAATTTCACTTGAAGGTCTAGTAGGATCAAGAGTATCGAGAAGTTTTTCTTTCACTCCATCTTGATTAGTTTCAACAATATATAGCGATAGAGAATTATGATTTTGATTATTATCAGAATTTGCAGCTACAATTAGTACATCTGCTACTTGACCATCACTTACAGGCAATTTTTTTCCACTTAATTTATTATTTTCTACTTTAGAATTTAAATTGTTAGCTCTAGGGGATCCTTTTGTTTCTGGAAAAGCAAACGATCCTATAAATTCACCAGATGCTATTTTTGGTAAATACTGTTTCTTTTGCTCATCTGACCCATATGCTTTTAAAAATTCAGCAAAGATATAAATAGAAGAAGAAAATGGAATTGGTGCAAGTGATCGCCCTAATTCTTCTGCAATTACACATAGCTCAAGCATGCCTAACCCTAAGCCACCATACTCTTCTGGAATAGCGGTAGCAGTCCAACCCATGTCAACAACTTGTTGCCAAAGTTCTTTTGAATATTGATTATTATTATTATCTAAAACAGATCTAACTAATTTTCTTGAACATTTATCAGTTAAGAATTTCCTAGCCTGTTCTTGTAAAAGCTTTTGATCATCTGAGAAGTCAAAATTCATTTTAATGAACTAGATTTCTTCTTGATCACTGTTTGCTGGAGCTTCATCTTCAGGAGTTATTATTTCTTCCATAACTACTTCTTCAGTTGCTGCTTCTTCCATAACTACTTCTTCAGTTGCTGCTTCTTCCATAACTACTTCTTCAGTTGCTGCTACTTCTTCAGTTGCTGCTACTTCTTCAGTTGCTGCTACTTCTTCAGTTGCTGCTACTTCTTCAGTTGCTGCTACTTCTTCATCAACAGATTCTAATTTTAATGCAGGCTTTGGAATTCGTGCAGTGAATTTTCTAGAGGCTGGTTTTTCCATCTCTGATTTTGAAAGTCCACCTTGGTACATTTGTCTAAACGTATCATTAGATGTTTCGTCAGTTTCAATTTCTTCTTCAACATAATCTGGAATTAAACGTAGTTTATCAATTATGCTATTGCTCAATTCTTCTTCTGTGACTTTTCTCTCAGCAATTTCTCTAAGTGCAATTACTGGTTTTTTGTCATTTTCAGCATCTACAGCTGGAGCTGCACCACGTCCAAGTTGTACCGCACGCTCTTTAGCTAATATTACTAAATCATATTGGTTATTAACGATATCGATGCAATCTTCTACAGTTATTCGAGCCATAATTTTTATATATATATTGAAGTTAGAAGGTGTTTTTATTGATTTATAGGAAAAAATCAAGCAAATCTATCTTATTGAAATGAATTAATATATTAAGTACTGAAATACCTCAAGATAATGAAAAAAAAAATATCAAATAATTACAGTCCATGTGTAAAAATTTGCAAATATGACCAAAATTTTATGAATGAAATGGTCTGTATTGGTTGTTTTCGAGAACGATCAGAAATTACAAATTGGATACGAATGACATTGACTGAGAAAGAAGATGCATTAATTGATATAGAAGAAAGAAAAAAAGAATTTGTTAAGCATGAATAGCATTGTATGGAATTGTATTAAGACTTGGAAAGAGAGTGCCTATAATACTTTATGGTGCTTAATTGGATGTAGCATTGGTGACTTTGGTACTATTTTTTATTTTCAAAGTATTGAACATTCATTATCAATTTATTTAGTCATGGTCTTGGCAATTATTAATGGTCTAATTACTAGTGTCATATTAGAAACTTTCATATTAGCTAAAAAAATGAAGTTTAAAGATGCTTTAAAAACTGCACTCGGTATGAGCTTTATCAGCATGATCGCTATGGAGATTTCTATGAATCTTACGGATCTTATTTTCGCAAAAGGTATGATCACTTGGTGGGTAATTCCTATAATGCTGGCGGCAGGATTTCTTACTCCTTGGCCTTACAATTATTGGCGATTAAAAAAATATGGTATTGCTTGTCACTAAATGTTTGAGTTTCAAATACCTTACAAAAAGAACTATTTTCATGCTTACGGAATTAATTATGAATTAAACCAACCAGCAATATATTTTTCACATGCCAATGGCTTTAATGGCTTAGCTTATAAAACACTATTAAATAAAATCTCTACTAATCAAAAAATTATTTCCTATGACTTACGTGGCCATGGTAAATCTACTGTTCCAGCTGAACCAGAAAAATTAAAATCTTGGCGACGATATAGTGATGATTTAATAAATATTCTTGAAAAAAATAATGGACCCTCAATTTTAATTGGTCATTCCTTGGGTGGAACAACAAGCTTATTAGTGGCATTTGAGCGACCAGAACTAGTTTCAAAAATTATATTAATAGATCCTGTTTTATTACCACTAACCTATTGGCTCGGCACTAAAGCAATTCAATCAATTGGTTTGATAGAAAAAATTCATCCGATGGTAAGAGGAGCGCTAATAAGAAAAAAAACTTGGACAAGCAAAGAAGAAGCTTTCAAGTATTTTTCTGGTAAAAAATTATTTAGCAAAATAATACCTGAGGCAATTAATGATTATATTGATGGTGGCATAAAGAAGGTTGATAAAAATTTATTTGAACTAAATTGTGATCCAAAATGGGAAGCAGCTAACTTTAAGCTTACTTCAGGGGGAACTTGGTTTAATCTAAAAAAATCTGATATTTCAACCAAGGTAATTCTCACACCTGATAGTTTCGTATGTAGCAAAAGTTCACAAAAAAAATTGAGACGGAGTATGTCAAAAATAGAGTTTGTGACCTTAGAAAATACTACTCATATGCTGCCACTTGAAGATATAGATGGTGTAGGTAATGAGATATTAAGCTTTTTATAGATAATATAAATATCTACAAAATTTTTCACAAATAAGTTAGTGTCACTGTCAATGGACGATTTTTTAAATATTGTAGTTTCTATTTGGAATGAAGGTGTTTTCGGTATCAATTTTAATAATATAGTTATTGGTATCTTTATACTTCTTATTTTTGTGTTCTTTAGATCTCTATTTACTAAGGTTGTCGTTAGTAGACTTAAAGCTTTTGCTTCTCGATCTAAGACAAAAATTGACGATGAGGTTCTTGAAGCTTTTTCAGATCCTATTCGTTTCATACCTATAGTTTTAGGTGTTTACATTAGTACCGCTTATATAGATCTAAATCCGTCTTTAGAATTATTTGCAGCTAATTTAAATAAGTCTCTCATTACGATTCAAATTTTTTGGTTTATGTACAAATTAATCGATCCACTTTCATTCTTTATGCACAAATATGAAGAGCTACTTACTAGTGATTTAGTTGATTGGGGAATTAAACTTTTAAAATTTTTTATTTTTTTCATTGGTGCCGCCGCTGTGCTTGAAACCTGGGGTATCAAAGTTGGTCCTATCTTAGCGGGACTGGGCCTATTGAGTGTTGCTATTGCTCTTGGAGCACAAGACTTATTTAAAAATTTAATATCAGGAATTCTGATATTGCTTGAAAAAAGATTTAAAAATGGTGATTGGATTAAAGTTGATAATATTGTGGAAGGCACAGTAGAGAGAATAGGTTTTAGATCTACTCTAGTTAGAAGATTTGACTCATCTCCAATAATGGTTCCAAATTTTAATTTTGCAGAAAATGCAGTGACTAATTTTTCAAATATGCGCAATAGGCGTATCTATTGGACAATTGGTTTAGAGTATCGAACTACTCATGAACAATTAAAAAATATAAGGAATAAGATTGAAAGCTACATAACTTCTAATAGCAGTTTTGTTAAGGGTACAGAGGAAGCGACTTTTGTCAGAATTGACAAATTTTCTGATAGCTCCATTGACTTATTAGTCTATTGCTTTGCGGCAACAAAAAAATGGGGTGAGTGGTTAGAGATAAAAGAAAATTTAGCTTATGAGATTAAACAAATTGTAGAAACTGAAAAAGCTGGTTTTGCTTTTCCTTCAACTTCTATCTATTACGAAAATAGTCCTAACTAGCCAACTTGACGATCTTTACCTGCCCAAAAAGGTTCTCTTAATACTTTTTTTAGTATTTTGCCACTTGGATTTCTTGGAATAACCTCAATCAAATCAACAGTTTTTGGAGTTTTATAGCTTGCAATCTTACTCTTACAAAACTCTATAACGTCCTCTTGGGATAGCTCTTTGCCATCTTTAGTGACAATAAAAGCTTTGACTGCTTCACCAAATTTTTCATCTGGTATTCCAATTACTGCAGCATCAGTTATTTCTGGATGCTCCATTAGTGCACTTTCAACTTCAATTGAGTAAATATTTTCACCAGCAGATACGATCATATCTTTAATACGATCTTCGATATAAACGTAGCCATCTTCATCCATACGACCAGCATCACCAGTATGCAGCCATCCACCTGCAAGTGTTTCTTTTGTGGCATCTTCTAGCTTCCAATAACCTTGCATAACTTGAGGTCCTTTTGCACATACTTGACCTATTGTTCCACGCGGTACTTCTTTTTCATTTTCATCTCGTATTTCAACGGCACCACCTTCGACTGGTTTACCACAAGATTTTAAAAGATTGGGCTTACTTGCTAAAGCTTCTTTATGATCATCAAAAGAAAGGAAGCATAAAACTGCAACATTTTCTGTCATACCAAAACCTTGTCCAAAGTCACACTTAAATACCCCCATAGCTTTAGTGAGTACTTCAGGAGATATCGGTGATCCACCATAAGTAATATGATCAAGTGTTGAAAAATCCATTTTATCAATATCCGGCACCATATAGACACATGCTTGAATCATTGCTGGTACCATTACTGTGTTGGTAATTTTTTCTGCCGATAATGTTTTAGCTACCTCAGCTGGGTTAAAATCTTCATGAATTACATTCTGACCACCTCTTGCGATAGTTCCAAAGTGATTAATCGCAGCGGCAGCGTGATAAACAGGAGCTACTAATAGATTTTTTGGCACAGGAATTCTTGCAATATATTTATCTACCTGACCTATATTTGCTACAACATTTGCCTGAATAATAATTACTCCTTTTGGTCTTCCTGTTGTTCCACTTGTATACATTTGATAAACAGCATCATCTTCCTTAATATCATCTTGAGGATTCTCTTTAGGTTGAGACTGAGTCCAATCATAAAAATCTGTCCAACTATCATCGGGTGTTTTAGCATTGATTGAAATACATTTATTAACTGAGGTTAAGTTTGCTTTAAACCCATGAACCCTCTCAACAAATTCATCACTTCGACAAATAACAAGTTTTGATTCTGAATTATTAATAATATATTCCCACTCAGCATCGGCCAATCGATAGTTTAAGGGCACAGGGACTATACCAACTTTCGAAGCTGCATAATACATAAGCGCGTATTCATCAGAATTTTTTGATAAGAAGGTAAAACGATCACCTTTAGTTAGACCTTCGCTTTTTAAGGCTGCAGCAAATTGATTTGCAACAACATTAGCCTGTTTATATGTAAGCGTTCTAGAGTTAAAATCTGAAAACAAATTATCAGGTGTTTTATTGGCGTGTCCTTCAAGATAGTCGTGTAATAGCATTGTTTTCCCCTATAAATATTGTTTAGTTGTTAAAAATATTCTAATCATAAAAATCATGTCACTCAATGAATTTTCTAGTTAAAAAATGTTTTCTTTAATTTTTCGTTAATAAATAGCTCCATTTGATCATCATAATGAGGAGAATCTTTAGCTGTACTGCTAGATCCAAACTGATGGATACTGGTTGATCTTTGTTTACCTAATTCATCCCAATTCACATATATGTACAAGCCATCCCCAGCTACAGCCTTAAGAATCCCATCTTCTGATCTCGGCGAATAGATTGCTCGTAATACATCTGGACCGCCTTGTACTGGTAGCATTTTTTTACCTCGCTCTAAAAAACTAACTTCCGACCATTTAATATCTAATCTATTAAAGTTTTTTTCAAATTCATTGATACAATCTTTAAATATTTTAATTGCATCTGGTTGCAATTCCCGTTTAATTTCTGCCAACCATTCTGGACCCAGAATACAAACACCAAATGCTGCTTGTAAATTTTCACTATCAGTTCCTAAATTCCATTTTTCTAAAAATTTCTGTGCACTTGCTAACCTAATATCATCTTTAAAATCAAATTCAAAAATCTTTTTTAAAAATTTATACTGCCTTGAATTAAATGAATACTTATTATCGTGCTTATATTCATCTAACTTATCCCAAGAAATGTTTTTATCATTATCTAATAGCTCAAAAGAACGGTGTGCTCGATTAGTTATTCTGGATTGAAAACCCATAGTTGAAGGAAAATCTGTCTCACTAAGATTGTCGTTTTTACCAGTAACAAAGAATGGAGATTGATTGGTGCTATATATATATCCCGATTGTGGGTTTAATATTTTTGGTATTTCATCATAAGAATAAAAATCATTCCAAATTAAGTCACTTTGATCACCAGGTAGAATATTCTTCCAATCATAAGCACTATTTCTTTTAGGAGACTTCATGTTGTGTACAAACAAAATATTGTCTTCTCTATCTGCATATACAAAATTGAGACTAGCTATTTGTTGCATCTTTAATGCCTCTTCCCATTCAGTAATATTCGTTGCCTTATTAATTCTATGCCATGCAGTTGCTTGATTGGCGTCATTCATACCAGCATACCTTAGAGCATAAGCTTTTTGCCCATCTTTCATTACTGGTCCATGATCAGAAAAATACATATCTATTGGATAAGATATATTAAATGGACCGAATAATTTTACCTTGAATACCTGCTTAACTACTCTTAGATCTTTCCAAACGCCGTCTAATAAATATTGGTTTTCATTTTCAGGATTAATAGTTAATTTATAGATATCTGCTAAATCTGGTTGATTGACTGTTGCTCCCCAACCTAAGTATTCATTAAAGCCAACGTGAATAAATGGAGACCCTGGGAACGTTCCGCCCATTATATTTAGGCCATCATCACTTTTTATATGCGCTTCATACCATGCAACTGGTCCTGTTAATGGTTGGTGCGAATTAATCACGAGCATTGTTTCATTTTCTTGAGATCTACTTTTAGAAACTGCAAATGCATTTGATCCAGATGGTTTAAAGTATGATTTGATAGCAGCAACTAACTGATTATTAGATAATTCATTTTGCACAACTACTTGCTCATCAGAATCTGACATCAAATTGATAAGCTGATCAATATAATGGTCTAATCCGTAAAATAGTGGCATACGAAAAACCATTCCAATTAATAAATCATCCTCTGTTACAGGGAAAAGAGACTTATCAACTTTATGTGAATTTAGTGCGGCCCAATAATTGATGCCGTCCGCATAGGCTTTTAGATACTTTAAAGTTTCTTGATCAACTGTTTCTTTAAGGCTTAAAGCAGTTTCCTCAGCGTTTAAAAACTTAACTAAATAATCGATTTCAACTCCTTCAATCGCACTCAGGCTTGTCATAATATCACCAGTACCACTCACAAGATTAAATAAATCTACTAAAGAACTAAATGAAATATTTAAGTCAGATAACTCTCCTCTAGCCATCTTTATAACAAACTCAATATTTTCATAATCATCTTCTGTTTGCGCAAATCCAAATCCAAAGGCGGCATCTTGATCAGTAGTACCAGAAACATGTGGCACACCATAAATATCTCTATCTATCTTGTATTTATAGTCTTTAGAAATCTTAATAAACTCTTCAGAAATAAACCCTTGGTTTGAAATAGAGGCTTTATAAAAATAAGTTGTCACCGCTAAAAGTGATAATATAATTATTATGGAATAAGTTTTTTTCAAAATTAAATATTTTCTTTAATTGCTAGTTTAAAAATTTTCAGCAGGTAAAAATTCGTTGCCTAAAATATGATCTGAGATTTTATCAGCAATCATAATTGTTGGTGCATTAGTATTACCACCAATTAACGTTGGCATTACTGAAGCATCTACAACTCTTAAGTTTTCTACACCTCTAACTCTTAGCTTGTCATCAACAACAGAAAATTCATCATTACCCATTTTACATGTACCTACTGGATGATAAATTGTTTCTGCATTAGCTCGAATAAATTCTTCAATTTCTTTATCTGTTTGAACCTCTACTCCTGGATTTAATTCTGCTCCTCTGTAGTCGTCAAATGCTTTCTGATTAATAATTTCTCGAGATAACTTAACTCCCTTAACCATTACATCTATATCTTTTTGTGTAGAAAGATAGTTTGGTTGAATAAGTGGCTGAGCCGTTGGATCTAATGACTTCAAAGCAATATAGCCTCTACTCTCAGGTCTCAGCATACATACATGATTACTAAAGCAATGTTGATCTGGTTTTGTTTTTCCATGATCTTTCAATAGCGCTCCAATAAAATGCATTTGGATATCTGGAACATCTAGCGAATCATCAGTTTTCAAAAAAGAGAGTGCTGCTAAGCCAATATCATTACCTGGCCCCGTTCCTGTTAATGCCCACTGACCTAAAATTAATGCCTGTTTTACCACGCCAAGCCCAAACGGGCCCATCATATGTCTTGCGTCTGTAACTGGCTGCGTACATTCATAATGTGATAATATATCTAAATGATCTTGTAAATTTTCACCGACTCCTGGAAGATCAGAAACAACATCTAATCCCCATTTCTTTATATAGTCACCTTTGCCAATACCTGAAAGTTGCAGTAGTTGAGGGGAATTAATAGCTCCGCCACAAATTAGAACTTCACGTTCTGCATATGCGAAATGAATTTTTTTATTTTTAATATACTCAATGCCAATACATTTATTGCCTTTAAATATTAGTTTATTTGAAACAGAATGAGTAGAAATGACTAGATTTTTTCTATTCTTTACAGGCTTTATAAAACTTTGACCTGTACTTTCTCTTTTACCTTTCCAAATAGTTTGTTGGCATGGACCAAAACCTTCTTGGTTAGCTCCATTTAAATCTTCATTATATGGGTAGCCCGCTTCGATACCCGCATCCAAAAATGCTCGATGTAATGGATTATTTTTAAATACTGGGTTTGAGACACCAAGTTCACCATCGCTACCATGAAAATCACTAGGACCATTTTCATTTTTCTCAGCTCTTTTAAAATATGGCATTACTTCATCATAAGACCAACCTTCATTTCCTAACTGTCTCCAAATATCATAATCGCGCGCATGACCCCGAACATAGAGCATGCCATTTATATTGCTTGAACCACCAACTCCTTTGCCACGTGGTGTGAACAGTTTTCGATTGTTTAGGTTTGGCTGTCCTTCAGTCCAAAACCCATAATTATAATTTTTACCAGCACCCTCGCCTGACATTAACTCAAGAACTCCTGCTGGCATTCTAACAAATGGATGCCAATCAGTACCACCCGCTTCAATAAGTAAAACGTTTATAGAAGGATCTTTTGACAAACGATTTGCTAGAACACATCCAGCTGATCCTGCTCCAGCAATAATATAATCAAATGTATTGGACAAAAATTCCTCCGTATAATTACTATCTTAAGTATGTTGAATAAGTTTTTTTTTAAATCTTTTCATATTTTCCACATAATGCAAGGCACTTAACTTAATAAGATTAACTTCCATTTCAGTGAGCTCTCTAATTACTTTTCCTGGTGAACCCATGATCATGCTATTGTCTGGAAATTCTTTACCTTCAGTAATTAGACTATTAGCTCCAACCAGGCAGTTATTTCCTATTTTTGCTTTATTCAATACAGTTGAACCCATTCCTATTAAGGAATTATTCCCAACTGAACAACTATGTAAGATGACCATATGACCAACAGTAACATTGTCGCCAACACTTAATGGCATACTGTCATCAGTATGGCATACTGAACCATCTTGAATATTTGAATTTTCTCCAATAGTAATTGGATCATTATCTCCTCGCAAAGTTGCTCCAAACCAAACACTGGCATTCTTCTTTAATACCACAGAACCAATAACCGCAGCATTTGGGGCAACCCAAAAATCATCATTAGTAGTTATAAGTTTCTTTTCACCTAGGCTGTAAATCATATGTTTTTATTTATTTAAATATTAAGTTCAGTTATACTATCTAATAAATTAAATCAGAAAAGTTTTTTTATGCCCGCTCTTACAACCCCAATATGTGACTTTGGATGGAAAGCACCAAGTTTTGATCTCCAGGGAACTGATGGTATAAACCATAATTTTCCCAATATCTCTGGTAAAAATGGTTCTCTTGTTATGTTTATCTGCAATCATTGTCCATATGTTAAGTCTGTAATTCATAGGATTGTAGAAGATTGTAAAATTCTTCAAGAAAATGGAATTGGAGTTATTGCAGTCATGTCAAATGATGTGAATGATCCAAAGTATGGCCATGAGGACTCGTTTGATAATATGAAAATCTTTTCAACAGATAACTCCTTTAGTTTTCCTTATGTTTATGATGAGACCCAAGAAGTAGGTAAAAAATATGATGCTGTGTGCACTCCTGATTTTTTTGGTTTCAATAATAATAAGGAATTACAATATAGAGGTAGGCTAGAAGCTTCACAACAACAACTAATTCCTAATTCGCCAAAAGAGTTATTAGAAGCAATGCTTCAAGTTGCAAAAACCGGAAAAGGTCCAGGGGAACAAATTCCGAGTATTGGTTGTTCAATTAAGTGGAAATCTTAACTTAATTATAGTGATTATAATTACCACCCAATGTTTCACACCTAAAATAGGCGGTATTGAAGCATTGATGACTGGCATGGCTGCTGCTATGAGTAAATCTGGAAAAGATATTCTTGTCCTTGCTGACGGAAAGAAAAATAAAGCAGATCACCTTCTTAATTACCAAATAAAACGTTTCAATTCATGGAAGCCTTTAAGAAGGCTCAGTAAAGCTAGTTATATCAAAAAGATTTGTAAAATAAAAAATGTTGAAGCTATTTATGCGGACTCATGGAAAAGTATTGAATACTTAAAATATTTGAATGTGCCCATATTTGTCTTGGCGCATGGAACTGAAATTCAAAAAAATTTTAACTCTTGGAATTTTTATAAAGAAAATAAACAAGTTAGAATTTATAACTCATATAATAACGCAAATAAGATTGCTGCAAATTCTAATTATACGAAAGAATTATTAAACGAATCTTTGTCAATAGAACTAGATAAAATTACAGTTATTCATCCTGGTATTGATATTTATGATCAATTTATAAATGCTTCAATTGTAGATAAGATATCTAATTATCTAATTGATCATAGTCCTATACTTTTAACATTAGCAAGATTAGAGAAAAGAAAAGGACATAAGATAGTGCTCGATGCAATTTCAATTCTTATTAATAAATTTCCAAATATTTTGTATATTATAGCTGGCGATGGGCCTTATAAAGATGAAATAAAAGAATATACTGTAAAACTTAAATTAAATAAAAATATTCTGTTTTTAGGATGGATTACTGAACCAGAAAAATCAGTTCTTTTAAAAAAATCAAATCTATTCATTATGACTCCACACGTAGACAAAGAATCTGTTGAAGGCTTTGGAATGTCATTTATTGATGCTGCTTTTCATGGTTTGGCAACTATAGGAACAGATACCGGTGGTATACCAGATGCTATAATAGATGGTAAAACTGGATTAATTGCAAAAACTTCTAATTTAGATGACATTGTTTCTAAAATAGATGAGCTATTATCTGATGATGAAAAAAGAAGACGTCTTGGAAAGGCTGGGCGATTAAATGCTCTAGAAAAGTTTACTTGGAATCATAAAGTTGAAGAGTACTTAAATTTATTATAGGTTTACCTAGAGATGCAAAAATTTTTTATAGTTTATGGTCATTATGATGATAATTCTTTTAATGCTGCCATTAAAGAAACTTTCATAGCAAGTGCCGTTAAATCTGGTCACTCTGTTGACCTAGTTGATTTATATAAAGATAAATTTAATCCTGTTTTTGCGGGCGAAGATCCTGGTGAAGATGTATTAGATCATCGAAAGAGAATTGAAAATTGTGATACCATTGTATTAATTGCTCCCATATGGAACTTTAGAATGCCGGCAATCTTAGAGGGATGGATTGATAAAGTATTAGCTCCACCTTGGGCTTTTAGCTTTAAACAGCTTGTTGGGAATTATGGGTTTCCCCAAGGTCATCTAAAAGATAAAAAGGCTATAATATTTTGTACTTATGGCTCTCCTAGATTGGCGATTACTACATTTTTTTTAAATCTACCAATTAGAAGATTAAAAAGAGGAGTTTTTTATATCTGTGGAATAAGGAATATTATTTATAAGAGATACTTTGCAGTTCCATTTGTTAATAAGAAGCAAAGAGAAAAATTTTTAAAGGATGTAAGTCAAACTGCTTCAAAAAAATAAATCTTTGGTAGCGGAGGAGGGATTTGAACCCCCGACCTAAGGATTATGATTCCTCCGCTCTAACCAACTGAGCTACTCCGCCAAAGATAGATTGTTAAGTAGATTAATTATTTCTAATTTGCAAATACAAATTATTCAAATTGTTAGTCTACCTTAATTTTATGATCTTGCCTTACCTATTAATTTCCAGATTAAAGGTATTAATGAGGCAGTTAATGCAAGTTTTAATAAGTCTCCAATGATAAAAGGTGTTAAACCCCATGCAATAATAGGTTGATCCCAACCATACAGTTGACCTAACCATAATAGACCTGGCGCATATATAAGTATGTTAGCAAAAACTAAAGCCGCACCTAATTTAAAAATATTTTTATCCCAATTTAATTTAGCAATGAAACCTAAAGCTATAACAGCAAAACAATAACCTATTAAATAGCCACCTGTTCCACCCAACATATAGGTTAAACCATTTGCTTCAGCTGATGAATTTGCAAAAACATCAAAGCCAAGCATGCCAATAAGTAAATAGCCAAATATAGTCATAAGTCCAAGACGCTGACCATAAGTCGTTCCGATAGTTAGAACTGCGAAAGTCCCAAGAGTAACTGGCACTGGGCTAAACGGTAAAATGAGTTTAATTTTTGCTGCTATAATTAAAAAAGCAATTCCAACAGCAACTAATACCATTCTTTGAATCCAAATTATATCTTGGTTGGGAGTCCAAATGGCTTCAATTAGTAGTTTATTTGAATTTGTATACATAATTAGTTTCCTTATCTTTTTTTATAATAAGTGTGAGATACATAATCTTTACGTGGTCCACTTACATTCCATAATACTTTAATATCATTTGGTAAATTTAATAAAAACTCACCACGATAAATGTCATTTATGCATTTATGATACACGTGTTGTTCTTGATTTACTAGCTCTAGATCATGAAAATGACTGCCATCGATAAAGTTAATTTTCCAACCTTCTGAGGTAATAACCCATAAGTAATCTTGATGAGCTTTGCTTTGGAATGCTTCTGATTTCATAATTCCAGTTTCATTATAATGATACAAAACATCATTATCACTAAAAGTTGCCACACCTTTTAATTCAAATTTTTTTTGATTTAATCTATCTTCAATATTTCTAGTAATCTCCCACTGACCAATAATATCTGAATGATTCATTTCTTAACTTGCAGATTTTATCCAACCACCGCCAAGTAAACGAGTGCCGTTATTATCGTTATTGTAAAAGACACAAGCTTGACCAGGTGAAACTGCAATTTCAGGTTCATCTAATTGGATTTGATAAAATTCATCTAGTTTTGTAACTGTTGCTTTTAAGAGTCTGCCGGAAGATCTCACTCTAACATAAATATTCTTAATAGCTTTTTTTGTTAGTAAATTTACTCGTTCCACTATGATAGTAGATGATTTTATATATTCTTTTTCAGCAACAATAACTCTGTTAGTGGTGGCATCAATTTCTTTTACATATACTGGGTTTTCTTTTGAAACCCCGATACCTCGTCTTTGACCAACAGTAAAATTATAAATTCCATCATGTTCAGCTAAAATATTATTATTCATATCTACGATATTACCTTTAGTTGAAGATGTAGATTTTTTTTGAATAAAATCTTTATATTTTCCATCGGGAATAAAACAAATATCTTGGCTGTCAACTTTATCATGTAAATGCAGCTCTAAATTTTTAGCAAAATTTCTAATTTCATCTTTTTTAAAATTACCTAAAGGAAATTCTAAATAATCAAGGTCTTTGTATTTAAGGGAAAATAAAAAATAAGACTGATCTCGATCTTCATCTACAGGAATATATAATCCCCATTCATCATCGGCTTTCATTTTTTTTATATAATGTCCAGTAACTAGCGATGATGCTCCAATTTTTCGAGCAAACTCTATAAGATCTAGAAACTTAACTTTTTCATTGCAATTGATGCAAGGTATTGGTGTTCTTCCGGCCTCATACTCTGCAATGAATGGATCTATTACATTTGCTTTAAAAATTGCTTCGTAATCAAGCACGTAATGAGGAATATTAATTGTTGAAGCTATACGTTTAGCATCAAGAATATCAGAGCCTGCACAGCATGTTTTTGATTTAGCTATTTTCTTTTCATCATAGAGCTTCAAAGTGATCCCAATAACATTACTATTGTCTTTGGACATCATGGCTGCAGCTACAGATGAATCAACTCCCCCAGACATCGCAACTACAGTTGCTTCTTGGGTATCAATTTGATTCAATTCTTGATTAATTTCCAACGTTTCCATGGTATTTTCTTAATATTTAGTTAAGTATAATATATAATGTACATTGTCTAATAATAAAAATATAACCAAATCAGCCATGAAAATTGACCAAAACATATCAAATATCATTAATCAAATAGCAATTGATGCAGGGCGTGAAATTATCAAAATCTATAACAAGCCTTTTACCGCTAAAATGAAACAGGATCGCAGTCCGGTTACCAAGGCAGACTTGGTGGCTAATGATCTAATTTGCAAAAAACTCTATGAACTAGATCCCAAAATAGAAATTATTTCTGAAGAAGGAGAAAAAAAATTAAGTAAAAAAACTAATATTTTTTGGCTTGTAGATCCTTTAGATGGCACAAAAGAATTTATTAAAAAAAATGGTGAATTTACCGTAAACATTGCATTGGTAAAAAATGGTCGACCAATTTATGGAGTAATTTATTTACCCACTAAAAAAGAGATTTTCTACACTCTTAATAATTCTTCTTATTCAAGCAAGATTAATGCAAAAAATCAATATCTACAAAAAAAGAAGATAAAGATTAAAGCTATAAAAAAATTAGAAGATAGAATTTTACTTTTAAGTAGATCACATTCACGCAATATTGAGCTGTCGAAAAAACATTTTAGAACTAATAAAGCAAAGTTTAGTGGAAGTTCTATTAAGTTTTGCTTAATAGCAAATGGAATTGGAAATATTTACCCTCGACTTGGTCCAACAATGGAATGGGATACTGCAGCAGGTCATGCCATTTTAAACGCAGCCGGTGGATCAGTTAAAACTTTAGAACGAAAAGTTTTAAGGTACGGCAAAAGAGGATTTAAAAATCCATCTTTCATTGCTCGCAGTTAATTAAATTTAATTGGCTGGCCATTGGCTTTGCCTACGATCTTATTATTCCAATAGACTTTATTTCCACGAATAATTGTACCAATGACTTTACCTTGGAAAGTTGTTCCATGGTAGGGGGTCCATTTACATTTACTAAGGATTTGAGAATTAGTAATTTTATGTTTCTTATTTAGATTAACTATTGAAAAATCAGCATCATAACCAGCTTTAATTTCACCTTTATTCTTAATATTAAAAATTTTTACTACATTATGACTGGTCATTTTAACAATTTGATTCAATGTAATTAATTTTTGCGCGTAAAGATCTAATAATACTGGAAGCAAAGTCTGCACACCCGGCATACCTGATGGGCTATCTGGATATTTCTGATTTTTTTCTTTTTTTGAATGTGGCGCATGATCAGAACCAATAACGTCGACTATACTATTTTTAAGGGCTGATCTTAATTTTTTATAGTGAGAAATACTTCTTATTGGTGGATTCATTTGAGCATAAGTACCCAATTTGTCATAACAATCTGGCGCATAAAAAGATACATGTTGTGGGGTAATTTCAAAAGAAACATACTTTTTATTCTTAGCAAGCAAGGCAACTTCTTCTTTAGTTGTTATATGTAAAATATGAATTTTCTTTTTAAGCTTATTAGCAATATTAACTAGTTTTTTAGTTGAGGTTAAAGCGGTTGCTGGATTACGCCATACAATATGACTTTTTACGTCATTAGCTTTAATATATTTTTTACGTGCATTTAATAAATTTTCTTCCTCAGAATGAAGTGAAACTCTTTTTTTAGTCTTTTTAATGATATTGCCAACATCATTAAAATCAGAAACTAATAGATTGCCAGTTGAAGAACCAACAAATATTTTAATGCCACAACAACCATCTAATTTTTCAACTTTTTTAATTTCATCGATATTATCTTTTTCTGCACCCATATAAAATGCATGTTCACAAAACATTCTATTTTTTGCTCGCGCTAATTTTTTTTTAAATAATTTCTCAGTCGTAATGCTTGGTTTATTATTTGGCATATCAAATATACTAGTAATGCCTCCAGCAACAGCTGCCATACTTCCACTTTTTAAGTCTTCTTTATGCTCACCGCCTGGTTCACGAAAATGGCATTGACTATCAAATGCGCCTGGCAATATATGCATTCCTTTAGCATCAATTATTTGTTTAGCTTTAAAGTTTTCTAAATCATCAACTTTTACAATTTTACCTTTTTTTACCGCAATATCTGCTTTAAAGATTTTATCATGCGCCACACACGTTCCATTCTTAATTATTAAATCTACAATCATATTTTTACACCCCTAGTATTTTTTCAATCTCTTTATATACTTTAGAGACTTCCAAGTCTTCTAAATAACTTTTAGTTTCACCCATTTTATAGTCATTTTGATTGATAATTTCTAGGAAAGTTTTCTCTCCCCTTATTGCCAAATTATTTTTACCTAATGGGCCATATAATTTTTCATCAGTAGGTCCAAATAGTCCAATTGTTGGAATTTTTGCTGCAATGGATAAATGCATATTTGAACTATCACTACCTATAAAAAGTGAAGCTCTTTTTAAAATAAAATATGTTTCAATCATATTTGCATTGTCTACAAGATTGTTAATATTCCCTGAGGCCAATGACACTAACTTATTAATATTATTTTGATCAGCCTTGCCTGCATCAAGACTGTCTTTGGATATCGCCCCTAGTAATATAATTTGATAATCTTTAAATATTCCGCTATTTATCAAGCTAACATAGTTATCTATGCTCCAATCTTTGATTATTGAATTTGAAATTGGTGCAATACATATATATTTATCATCTAATCTTTTTGTCCCATTAACATTTTGATATTTTTTCTCATCTGCCCAAATTTTAGGTGTTAATTCCTTAGAGCTACCAATAAACAGTTGTAATTGCTTTAACTTATGCTCATTTTCATTACCTTTAAAAATCATCTTATCTTTGGTACTTATAAAATAAGCTAATGACGAAGACCGAAGATCAATAACGAGATCCCATGAAGATTTCCTAGTTTCGTTCCAAATCTTGAACCAGTGCATAGAATATTTTTGCTTATCAGCAATAATAAGCCTGTCTAATCTTGGCATGTCTTGGTAAATACTCTTTGATATTGTGCTAGTAATAATCGAAAATGAAGCATTCTCATATTTTTCTAACAGGTGATTAATTAACCCTGTAGATATTATGGTGTCACCTATTCTATTATAACTAATAAGTAAAATTTTCATTACACTGTAATATATATATTAAATCTCATAATTATATTAGATTATTTAAATTATGTTTAAAGCCTATCTAAATGAAGATATTAGAATTATCAAGATTTTTGGAAATGATGCAGCTGAATATCTAAATAACATTATTTCCAATAATATTGATCAAGCCAGTTCATCTACTTCTTTATATTCATGCTTACTTACGCCACAAGGTAAGTTTCTTGCTGATTTTTTTATTACTTGTTTTGATGGTGGATTTTTTCTACTGACTCACTCTAAGTTCTGTGAAGATTTAATTAATGGATTGAATTTTTATAAATTAAGATCGAAAGTAAATATTGAAGATATTTCAAGCTCATACAGATATTATTTTATGCCTAATGCTGAGATTGAATCAATATTTAATACAACTAATCCAAATCTTGGACAGACAACTCAAAGTAGTCAGTCTTATGCTTTTATAGATCCTAGGTTTGCTAAACTAGGAATACATGTTGTTAGCAAAAATAGATCCATTGATGGAAATAAATTAGAAGTAATTGAAGATGATTGCTTGGATCATTTTTTAGCAAATGGTATTTTAAATATGTATCTTATTGAAGACCTGTCTAAGTTTTATCCATTAGAAAATAATTTACATCTTCTTAATGCGGTTGATTTTAAAAAAGGTTGTTATGTAGGTCAAGAATTAACAGCAAGAATGAAATTAAGAAATAAAATTCCAAGAACTATTCTTCCATTTATTCTAAACTTAAAAAATAATGAAACTATAGATACTAAAGAGATTTTAGAAAATGAAACGGTGGTGGGTGAAATAATTTTTCAAAAAAATCAGTATGTATTTGGTCATATAACTTTTAGAAAATTATCTGGTCCACTATCTTTGGATATGCACTTTAGCTTAAATGGACATGAACTAGAAATTAATCATCAAAATTGGCTAACTTTTTAATTTATGGTGCGGCCGAGAAGACTCGAACTTCCAAGCCGTAAAGCACAGATACCTCATACCTGCGTGTCTACCAATTCCACCACGGCCGCTTAAAAAGTCTCAAATTTTATTATAAAATTAAGCTTTCTTGAAATATATACATTTAACTATAACTATAATAAAGAATAATTAATAAAAGTAGCATGTTACAGACAAACACTAAATATCCATCTGAATATAATCCAGAGGTCCGTGACTCAACGGATGCCTTGTACCAAAAGGTAGCAAATGTTATTCCTGAAGTGGAATGGCCATTTTACGCTCCTCTTATTCATGAAATTCTTAAATTAAAAAAAGAACGCAATATTGCAATTTTTGCTCATAACTATCAGACGCCAGAAATATTTCATTGTGTTGCTGATGTAGTTGGAGACTCACTTAAACTTGCATACGCCTCAAAAGAAGTTGAAGCAGAAACTATTATTTTAGCGGGTGTTCACTTTATGGCTGAGAGTGCAAAATTAATAAGTCCTGAGAAAAAAATTCTTATTCCTGATATGCGTGCCGGATGTTCACTCGCTGAATCAATTACAGCAGCTGATATACGACTACTTAAACAAAAGTATCCTGGTGTACCAGTAGTTACTTATGTAAATACATCTGCTGAAGTAAAGTCGGAAACGGATGTGTGTGTCACAAGTGGAAATGCATTGCATATTGTTGAATCTTTAAACGTGCCCCGTATAATATTTTTACCAGACGAATATCTTGCAAAGAATATAGCAAAGCATACTGATGTTGATGTTATTTATTGGCATGGTAAATGTGAAGTTCATGAACGATTCACGCCTCAAGAAATATTGGCCTATAAAGCACAACATGAAGGTTTAGTAGTTATTGCACATCCCGAATGTAGTCCTGAGGTTGTTGATGTGTGTGACTTTACTGGCTCAACAGCAAATATGTCTAACTACGTAAAAGAAAAGCAACCAGAGAAAGTTCTGATGGTTACAGAATGTAGCATGTCAGATAATGTAAGTGTTGAAAATCCTAATGTTGAATTCATAAAACCCTGCAATTTATGTCCACATATGAAACGAGTGACATTAAAAAAAATATATGATTCTATTATCTATAATCAGCATGAGGTTACTATAGACCCTCAGTATGTAGATAAAGCTAGATTATCAATTGAGCGAATGTTGGAAATAGGTCGTAGCTAATAATCATGACAGAAAAAATTTATACTCCTGATGTAGTAATAGTTGGTGGTGGTGTTGCTGGGCTTACAGTGGCGTTAAATTTAGCTCCTAGAAAAGTTTGTGTAATTACTAAAAGTAGCCTTGGTGTAAATACTTCAAGCAGCTGGAGTCAAGCTGGTATAGCAGCATCTATAGATAAAGATGATAGTAATCAGCAGCATCTAGACGATACTCTCAAAACTGCAAAAGGATTAGCGGACGAAGCTGTGGTTAAAAAGATAGTTTCTGAGTCTGCAAATGTTATTAAAGATCTTGAAAATATTGGTGTTAAATTTGATAAAAACCCTGATGGTTCCTTTAATTTAGGACTAGAAGGAGCTCATAGTCATAAGCGTATCGTTGGGTCAAAAGGCGATAGTTCTGGCATCGAAATAATGCGTGGCCTTATAAATGAGGTTGAAAAATCTGAACATATTACCGTCTTAGAAAATGTATCAATTGATAGTATTATGCATGAAGAGAATACCATTTATGGAGTCATTGGTAGATTTACAGATAACAATATTCCCAATAATCATGTTGTAATTCAAAGTAGCCATATAGTTTTAGCCACGGGTGGTTTGGGTGGTATTTTTGCCAATACTACAAATCCAAGGAGTTCCTACGGTGAGGGCATTGCACTTGCCGCACAAGTTGGCGCAACTCTTAGTGATATGGAGTTTGTTCAATTTCATCCAACAGGATTAGATTTTGGATTAGATCCTACCCCACTTGCAACTGAAGCAATTCGTGGAGCTGGAGCACATTTAGTAAATCAAAATAATGAACGATTTATGTTGGGGGTACATCCTGAAGTAGAATTAGCACCTCGTGATATTATTGCTCAAAATATATTTCAACAACTTGACCAAGGTAATTCTGTTTTTTTAGATTGTAGGAATACTATTGGAGGTAATTTTGAAACGCGGTTCCCTCAAGTTCATTCTTACTGTGTAAGGGCAGAAATAAATCCCGAAAAAGATTTAATGCCAATTATCCCAGTTGCGCATTATCACATTGGTGGTGTTAAAACTGATCTTACTGGAAGAACTTCAGTTGAAGGTTTGTGGTGTTGTGGCGAAGTTGCGGCAACTGGAGTGCATGGTGCCAATAGATTAGCCAGCAATTCATTACTTGAAGCTTTAGTTTTTGGTAAAATTGTTGCACAAGAAATTAATAAACAGCCATTTAAACAACAAAGTGATGTTGTTAGTTCATCTTTTATTAAAACTTATAAGGAAAAAACGCGAAGTAAAATACGAGCTCGAAAATTTATTTGGCAACTACGATCAACTATGATGCGTAATTTAGGTATTGTTCGCAATCAAACTTCTATATTTAAAGGCCTTACGGAAATAATTCGTATTGAAAGAGAGTCTAGAGGTCTATCTGCTAAATTAAATGATATGATCTTAGTAAGTAAATTTATAATTGTAGGTGCAATGAAACGTGCTGAAAGTCGCGGTTGTCATTTAAGATTTGATTATCCAAATGAAGATTCAAATTTCTTAAAACATATTGATCAATCACAAGAAACTTTAGAAAGAGATCTTGAGCTTATCTTGTCTGAAAAAGAACTTCCTATAGAGAAATCAATTGCTAACTAAATCTTATATTAAGATACAAGTAGCTAATGCCTTAAATGAAGATCTAGGTATCTTTGGAGACATTACTTCACAAGCAATAATTGAGCCTGACCAAATATCTGTCGCTACTATTGTACTAAAGCAAGACGCTGTCTTATGTGGAATTGATTTTGCTATTAGTGCCTTTAAACAATTAGACAAGAAAACTAAGGTTTTAAGCCATAAAACTGATGGAAAATATCTAAAAAAAGGTGCCGTTGTACTTAAGTTAAAAGCTAAAACTCAAAGTATTCTTGCTGCAGAAAGAAGTGCTTTAAACTTTCTTGGATTGATGTCTGGCATTGCTACAAAAGCAAATCTATTTTCTAAAATTGCAAAACCCTATGGTGTTAAAATATTTTCTACTCGTAAAACAATTGTAGGTATAAGAGATTTGCAAAAATATGCTTTAACAGTAGGTGGAGCCAACATAAATCGCATGACTTTAGATGATTTTTTTTTTATTAAAGATAATCATATTGCCAATACTTCTAGTATTGTTGAAAGCATAGCTCGAGTAAGAGCTTTTTATCCAAAGAAAAAAATTACTGTTGAAGTTGATAACATTAAGCAGCTTAAGCAAATTATTAATGAAAAAATTGATGTAGCTCTTTTAGATAATATGAACGCGAAACAAATAAGAGAATGTTTGAAATTTGTAGGGGGTAGATTTAAGTGTGAAGCATCAGGAAATATTAATTTAAATAATCTTAAGAGTATTGCTCAGACAAAAGTAGATAGAATATCTACTGGTCAACTAACTCATAGCATTAAAAATATTGATTTTGGGCTTGAACTCTAATCTATTAAAAGCTTAATTATTTGCAAAAGTATAAACGATAAAATATAGCCACACTGGAATTAATGTTGCCCAGTAATTTAACATCCAAGTTAATCCAACTAACCCGCCCCAAGCATCAGGCTTGCTGGTTTGCTCTCTATAATAAAAAGACTTATTTAATCCATCTGCTAATAGCTTCATTGAAATATCTGGAACAGAAGAACTTGCAGCATAGTTTTTAGCAACTCTTTTACTGATAGAGCGAAGATGAATAAATTGCCATGGTAAGTAGAAACAACCAAAAATTAAGTTAAGTTGAATTAAAATTTTATATTGCTCATAATGATTTCCATATAAGAATATTACCAAACTAATAAAAGTATTTAGAGCAAAAATTATTGCCCAACCAAATTCTTCAAAATAGTAATATTTTTCTCTTTGAAATAATATAGCCCCCCAAACAAATACTTGTGAAACTGTGACTTGAATAACCATTAGCCACGATAGTAAATCTAAAAAGAAAAACTCACCTGTATTGGTTATGCGCAGTACGTAGCTGAACATATAGATGTAGGTTATTTCTACAAAAGTGGCTAATAGCCTAGTCAAAAATATTGAAGAAAATATTGTATCGTGTAAGACGATATTTCTTACATAACCTACTGGAAATAGACATCGGTAAGCAGATACAAAAAATAGTATTTGTGCAGGTATTAGTAAAAAAGGATCAACACTAGAAATTTTTGTTTCAACAGTCTGTAACAAAAAATATATATTTAGAATTGCTCCAAACTTCAAACTCCATAAGAAATATTTGTATGCTGTCGAATTTAATAACATTTATATTATAGGTAAATTTTCTTGTAAGAAGTTTAACATATTTTCTCCCATAACTAATCGAATACTATTATTATCAATACCTAATTCAAGTAATTCATGTGTAATTGCTACTATCTCCGCTGTATCAAAACCAGGATTAATTGTTCCATCAAAATCTGAGCCTAATGCAACATGTTCTGCACCAACTAATTTAATGCCATAGTGAATTGCTTCTGCTACAGATTTTGGAGTATTATCACAAACTGCAGCATCCCAATAACCTATTGCAATTAACCCGCCTTTGCGTGCAATATCTTCCATTAGATTATCATTAATGTTTCGGGGTGATGGGCAGTGACCATAAAAACCCGTATGACTTACAACGATTGGTCTATTTGAAATTTTAAGCACATCTTTAACAACATTTTCTGAAGAATGTGAAACATCTAAAATGATATCTAGATTTTGAATTTCTAATACAACTTGTTCTCCAAAGTTTGTTAAACCTTCCCCACTTATACCGTGTAATGATCCACCGAGTCTATTATCAAAAAAATGGTGTAAGCTCATCATGCGAAAACCTTCGTCATAAAGGCGTCTTACATTTTCTAAATCTCCATCTAATGCATGCGAGCCTTCTGTGCCAATAAGTCCACCAACAAAAGTCTTATTA
Source organism: Pelagibacteraceae bacterium AG-422-B15 (assembly GCA_905182445.1). GTDB lineage: Bacteria > Pseudomonadota > Alphaproteobacteria > Pelagibacterales > AG-422-B15 > CACCCN01. Next base: position 29,323 of record CAJJBM010000037.1, read on the forward strand.
ATTGATCTATTTTGAATGAAGTTATTAAGGTCTGATTGTGATTTTATAAGCATAAAATTATCACCATCATCAGCAGCTAGCTTAAAAACTTTATTAGCTTGAAAAATAGCTCTTTCAGCTAAACTAGACCAAGTTTTAATTGGCCATCTTTGGACTATGGCCAATGCAGTAATATTGTCACTAGCTGAAGTTTCATTTTTTTCATAGTTTTGTCCACGAGGTGATTTTGTGACAGTAGTAAACATTTGTAATGCTACATTTCCCTCTTGCAGTCTTGGAATATCAACATGTCCCCGCTTATAACGTTTCGATAAATCCCTATTCCACAAATGACTATCTGCATGCCAATCACCAATAAAAAGAGTTTCATGTAACTTTAAAGCTTCCTCAGATACAACAAAAGCTGAATGATCTGAAACTGGATTCATATTCTTATCGACTAATATCGGTAGAGTAAGTATAGCGAGCAGTAAAAAAACTACGCTTGTTGTAGCTGCAATTAATTTCATTGTTCTTTCAACCCTTGTTTTCTAGTTAATTAACCTTATTTGATATTGCTTACATATGATAGTTCCAATAATATCATTCTTAACAATTTAAAAAATTAGGAGACACCATGGCCCTTGAATTACCAAACCTACCTTATGCACATGACGCGCTAGCTGAAGCTGGCATGAGTAAAGAAACATTAGAATTTCATCATGATTTGCACCACAAGGCGTATGTTGATAATGGCAATAAACTCCTAGCTAGTACTGAATGGGAATCAAAAAGTTTAGAAGAAATTATTACTGGTACTTATGATGCAACTGCTAAAGCGCAAAATGGTATCTTTAATAATGTATCACAACATTGGAATCACAATCAATTCTGGGAAATGATGGGACCAAATAATCATAATATGCCAAGTGAATTAGAAGCTGCATTAGTTGAGTCTTTTGGCAGTATTGATAAGTTTAAAGAAGATTTTGTAGCAGCTGGTGTTGGTCAATTTGGAAGTGGCTGGTGTTGGTTAGTTAAAGATACAGATGATCAATTAAAAATTACTAAAACTGAAAATGGCGTAAACCCTCTTTGCTTTAATCAAAAAACATTACTTGGTTGCGATGTATGGGAGCACTCATATTATATAGATTTTAGAAACAAAAGACCGGTTTATATAATGAACTTTTTAGACAAACTAGTTAACTGGGAATACGTTACTTCTCAGCTATAAAATAGTTATTTAGATTTTGGAGCTAATATTATTTCTGCTAAGCCTGCAGATATAATCAATAGACTGCCAACTATTTCTCGCCATCCAAAAGACTCATCGGTAAGTACAGCAGCGCTAGCTGAACCAACTACAATTTCAATGAGAATGATAATTGAGTAAAGTCCGCTACCAACTGCACTTGGGGACCATAATAAAACTATATTTGTTGGAATTAAAAAAACTGCACTCATCAGTACTAGCCAAGGCAACATTGCAATCCACGCATCATTAGTTGGCATTGGTCCAAGCGTGTCTCCTAAAAAATATGCAATTATTAAAGTTACTAAGCCACCATAGAAAAAAAATGAAATTAACAGTGAGAAAATATCTTTAGGTTGAACAATTTCTGTGCGAACTACACCACCGGCAAATAACATTCCACCTACAAGTGCTACCCAGTCACCGACATTTTGTGGTACTGGAAATGTAAAGCCTTGACTAAAGACAATCCAAACTCCAGATAGTGCTAATATAATAGTTAATGCTCGATGCCACTGAGGTTTTTGTTTTACAAATAATAATTCATATAATGTTGCCCATACTGGTGTCATATAAAAAAGAATTAAGGTCCGAACAACATCAGTTAATAAAAAACTATTAGCATAACATGCAATGCCGCCACCCATTAATAAGCCAATTAACGGGTAATCTAAGCCAAAAGACTTACCTTTTATTTTTCGCCATATAGATATGGGTGCTAACATTAAAAGCGGAACGTACATCTGTGCAATTGTTCCCCAGCCACCGGTTAATCCATTTGCTTCAAATTCGCGTTGCGGTATCCAGAATAATCCCCATGAACCTGCGGTAATTAGCAGAATAAAACATATAGTGAAGTGGTACGGATGAGTCTTCATTTAGTCACAGATTAATATTATAAAATATAATAGATTAGGTTAATTTTGGATAGGTAGAACATTAGCATATTGACAGGCTCCAATTTTGATATCAGCAGAATTAAACATATCTTCACTACAAAATTTATTTAAAACGGCTTTATCCAGATTAAGTTTGTCAGCCATTTGTAGCAACATGCCAGCAATCGCTACATTTGCAGCACGCATATTGCCATCTGCTATTTTTAAAACCATAGCAGCACGAGCTTCTGGTAGAATAACTGCATAAACTCCCTCAGCACCATTCTTGGCAAAGAATTTTTTAGACGACGCTGCAGTCATTATGCTGTTTGGTGATTTAGAGCCACCAGTTAGGTATGGAAATTGCATTGTTGTTGACATGATTTGTTCTGCAGCAACACTCATAGTTCCATGAAGTAAATCAGGTGCAGCAATTTTTGCCAACGCACGTGCAAAACCAGTTAAGCTTAAACGCGGCGCAGGTAAAGTACAGCCATCAATACCAATTACATCAATTGGTTCTTCTGCTAATTCAGTAAACATTGATAACATTGCTTGTTGTGCCGGATGATCTGCTAACTGATAATCTTTGATATCCCAACCTTGATGCTGACAAAAAGCTAATTGGCCACAATGCTTGCCTGAACAATTGTGATAAATTCGAGAAGCAGCAATATTGTTTTCTCTTAACCGTTGTCGATCTTCAGCATATCTAGGCATATCAGGCCCACATGATAAATGTTCAGAGTTAAGCTGCATATCAGCTAACCACTGCGTGACTGCTGTTTCATGCATAAGCTCACCATGATGTGAAGCACATGCTAAAGCAGTTTGTTGATCAGTAAGTTTGGTGCCATGCGTTAAGACAGTTAATGTTTGTAAAGATTTCATTGCCGATCGTGGAAACATTTGTCGCTCTGCATCACCCCACACTGCTTGCACCTCGCCAGTTGCTGATACTAAAACACCTG
>CAJJBM010000038.1 GCA_905182445.1 Pelagibacteraceae bacterium AG-422-B15
TATCTGAGTTATCTGGAATAGCTATCGCTAAAGTTTCTCGACTAAGGGATAGACTTAAAGTAACTCCTAACTTTAAAAGGATAGATACGTGTGCAGCAGAATTTAAATCTTTAACTCCGTATATGTATTCAACATATCATAAGTACGAATTAAATAATAAGGGCTGTGAGTCTAAGCCCTCAAATAAAAAAAAGATTGTAATACTTGGTAGTGGGCCAAATAGAATTGGTCAAGGAATTGAATTTGATTATTGTTGTTGCCATGCTTCTTTTGCTCTTAAAAAGTTAAATTATGAAACTATTATGATTAATTGTAATCCAGAAACAGTTTCAACTGATCCAGATACAAGCGATCGATTATATTTTGAGCCTTTAACAGACGAGGATGTATATGAAATTATAAAGAGAGAAAGTAATAACGGTAAACTTGTTGGAGTAATTGTTCAATTTGGAGGTCAAACGCCTCTAAAACTCTCTGAATTTTTAAATAAAAAAAACATCCCGATTTTAGGAACATCTGTTGATTCTATCGATTTAGCTGAAGATAGAGAAAGATTTAAAAAGGTTGTTGATGAGCTGAACTTATTACAACCTGTAAACGGTATTGCTTATTCAGAAAAACAGGCATTTGACATAATTAAACGTATTGGATTTCCAGCAGTTATAAGGCCATCATATGTTCTTGGAGGCAGAGCAATGGAAATTGTTCATAAAGCTGACGAGCTAAAGAAGTACTTTAAACAAGCTGTAATTGTATCTGGAGATAGCCCAGTATTAATTGATAGCTATCTTAAAGATTCAATTGAGGTTGATGTAGATGCTATATCTGATGGTATAGATGTGATTATATCAGGAATTATGGAACATATTGAAGAAGCTGGGATTCATTCGGGTGACTCAACTTGCACATTACCTCCCTACTCACTCTCTAATAAGATTATTGAAGATATTAAAAAACAAACCAAGAAATTAGCTATAGCATTAAAAGTTAAAGGCCTTCTTAATATTCAATTTGCTATTCAAAATAATAATATCTTTTTACTAGAAGTAAATCCAAGAAGCAGTCGCACAGTTCCTTTTGTTGCAAAATCAACAGGATTAAAAATTGTCCAAATAGCTAGCAAAATTGCAGTTGGCATGAAACTAAAAGACCTAAAAGTTAAGCAAAAAGAGATGTCTTATGTAGCAATTAAAGAACCCGTATTCCCATTTAAAAGATTTCCAAATGTGGACACTATTCTAGGACCTGAAATGAAATCTACAGGTGAAGTTATGTCTATTGGTAAAGATATGGAAACAGCTTTCATTAAATGTCAAATGGCCGCATCTAATCCACTTCCTATAAAAGGTAATTTATTTGTATCTGTTAAAGATAGTGATAAAGCCAAGGTTCTGCCTACTGTCAGATCTTTTACTAAACAAGGATTTAAGATTTTTGCAACAAGTGGGACTGGCTCATTCTTAAAGGAAAATGGAATTAAGATAAACTTTGTTAACAAAGTTACAGATGGTAGTCCACATATTGTAGATTTACTTGAGAAAGATAAAATGAGTATTGTGATAAACACCACAGAAACTAGAAAATCTATTAATGATTCATTTAGCTTAAGAAGAACCGCGCTCAATAGAAACGTACCTTACTTTTTAACTGTATCTGGTGCAAGGGCTGCAATAAATTCAATTAAAAGATTGAAAAGTGGTGAAGAATTAACAGTTCATCCAATTTCAGAATATCACTAGTCTAAAGGAACATTTCCAAGTGATTTAGTTGCTTTGATTGCAAAAGCAGTTTTGATACTTGAAATATTATCGTTTGATGAAATATTGTTTGTAAGAAATTCTTGAAATGTATTCATATTTTTTGCAACGATCTTTAATATAAAATCAACTTCACCATTTAGCATGTGGCATTCTCTAACTTCTTCCCAACCCCAAACAAGCTTTTCAAATTTATTAAGCTCTTCTTCATTTTGATTTTTCAAACCAATAAATATAAATGCCGTTAAATCATAACCAAGCTTTGAGTGATTCAAATTTGCTCTAAAGCCATCTATATACCCATTCTGCTCTAAATCCCTTACTCTTCGAAGCGTCGGTGGAGGCGACATACCAATTTTTTTTGATAAATCTAAATTTGAGATTCTCCCATCGTCTTGTAAAATTCTTAATATCTTTTTATCTATTAGATCTAATTCTTTTTTGTTCATTTTATTTTACCTGATCTTTTTTTATTATTTCTTCTGCTATCTTGATTGTTTCATTTTCAAAATTTGTTTTAACAAAACTTAGATTAGACGAAAGTTCCTTGGCGTAACCCAGCTTTATCAACTTTTCATTAAACATATCAATCTTATTGTTTTTTTTCTTACTTTTTAATTTAAATATAAATACGGGTTTTTTAGAATAAATAGCCTCCGAAACCATAGAAACAGAGTCGCCTGTACATATTAAGCTGGAAGACAAATCTAATAATGCAAGATATGGATTATTAAGCTCATCAGTCCAAACTTTATGTATTTTAGAATACTTCTTAATCATAAAATTCTTTATAAATAAATCTGTCCTCCTCGAAAATAAAATTACCAAAGATATAGAATTATTATCTACAATAGCATCAATTTTTTTTGACAAATCATTAAGAATATATTTATCAAAAATATAACTTTTACTTTTGCCTCCAAGTATTAAAGTTACGATTGGTTTATTTAAAAAGTCTAATTTTTCTTTAAATTTCTCAGACTCTAAAAATAACAATTTTTCGTTTATATGATTTATCGCTAATACAGACTTAATAACATTTGGTCCATGAATAGAGTCATGTTCTGGAGCAATAACGTGGTCGAATAATAGGGAGTCAATTTTAGGATCTTGTATATGTATTGTTATTACATTATTTTTAAGTTTATTCTTTAGATACAATGATAAGTACACACTTTTTCTGCCACAAGTGATTACGTAGTCAGGATCAGCATTTTCATGAAAATCAGCTAGATTTTTTATAGTAGAATCAATACTTGGTAAGTAACCAGGAGGTAAATATTTCCAAGGAGCTCTTAATTCAACAGTTTTTAATTGATAATTAAGTTTCATAGCACTGGCTAAGCCTTTAACCTGACTTATATTTCCTACCACTCCATCAGTTACGCACCAGGCTATTTTATCTTTCTTGTAATCTTCCATGAAGTTATTATATAAATATTAGAATTTCTATTAACTTATATTATCAAGGAAAACCATTAAATGCATTCACAAGTTCTTATAATTGGATCGGGCCCAGCAGGGTACACAGCAGCGATTTACGCCGCAAGAGCAATGCTAAAGCCTACAATTGTGCAAGGTTTACAGCCAGGTGGGCAATTAACAATAACAACAGAAGTAGAAAATTATCCTGGATTTGGAGATGTAATCCAAGGTCCATGGCTTATGGAACAAATGGAACAACAAGCTAAAAATGTCGGCACTAATATAGTTAACGATATGATTACAAAAGTAGATTTTTCAAAAAAACTATTCACTGCTGAAAGTGAGAGTGGAACAACTTATACTGCTGATGCTGTCATCATTTCTACTGGTGCTCAATCCAGATGGCTTGGCCTTCCCTCTGAAGAGAAGTATCAAGGCTATGGAGTTTCTGCATGTGCTACTTGTGACGGTTTCTTTTTTAAAGAAAAAGAGGTAGCTGTTATTGGTGGTGGAAATTCTGCTGTAGAAGAAGCTTTATTTTTAACTAACTTTGCATCTAAAGTTTACTTAGTTCATAGAAGAGATACTTTAAGGTCAGAAAAAATTCTTCAAGAGAGATTATTTAAGAATAAAAAAATAAATATAATCTGGAATTCAGAACTTGCTGAAATTGTAGGTGAAGAAAATCCGCTTAATGTTACTGGCATTAAATTGAAAAGCACAATTGATAAAACTTTAACTGATTTAAAAGTTCATGGTGTATTTATTGCAATTGGACATGATCCAGCCACTCAAATATTTAAAGGTCAGATTAATATGGATGATGAAGGTTACATTATTACAGAGCCCGATTCAACATTAACCAATATTAATGGAGTTTATGCTGCTGGTGATGTAAGGGATAAAACATATCGTCAAGCAGTCACTGCTGCTGGTATGGGTTGTATGGCGGCACTAGAAGCTGAGAAATATATCTCAAGTTTAGAATAATAATCTAAAATTAACTCAAGCTATCACAGAAATTAGAGATTCTTTTGCAAGCGTCTGCTATTAATTCATCTGAAGTTGCATATGATATTCTAAAGAAACCATTTAAGCCAAACGCAGATCCTTGGACCACAGCAACTCCAGCACTTTCTAAAAGTGCTGTAACAAAATCTTCATCATTGCCAATTACTTTTCCGTCAGTAGTTTTTTTGCCAAATAAATCTTTACAGCTAGGAAAAACATAGAATGCTCCCTCAGGTAGACTGCATTTTATACCTGACATTTTATTTAAGGCATTTACAATAAAATCTCTTCTCTTCTTAAACACATCCGCTCGAGACTTTAGGAAACTTTGGTCACCATTTAAAGCTTCTACAGAAGCGGCTTGACTTATTGAGCTTGGATTACTCGTTGATTGAGATTGTAGTTTACCCATAGCCTTAATAAGGTCTTTATTACCTGCAGCATATCCAATTCTCCAACCTGTCATGGCATAGGCTTTGCTAACACCATTAATGGTAAGTGTTTGATCTATAAGTTTTGAATTTAGTTGAGCAATAGTTTTAAATTTAAAATTATCGTATACTAGGTGTTCATAAATATCATCAGACATAATATTAACATGAGGGTTATTTACTAGCACCTCAGCTAATTCAGATAGCTCAGACTCCGTGTAACAGCTTCCTGTGGGATTAGAGGGTGAATTTAAAATAAACCATTTGGTTTTTTCATTTATTGCTAAAGATAATCTTTCTGCCGATAATTTAAATCCACATTGTTCATCACACTCTATAATAACAGACGTACCACCAGCAAAATCAACAATATCAGGATAGGATACCCAATAAGGTGCTGGAATAATGACTTCATCTCCTGGATTTATAGTAGCGAGAAAGGCATTAAAAATTATTTGCTTTCCACCCGTACCAACAGATATTTGATCAATATTATATGAAAGATTATTTTCTCGTTTAAATTTATCAACTATTGCCTGTTTTAGAGCAGGAGTTCCATCAACAGCTGTATATTTAGTATCACCTGAATTTATGGCCTCAATGGCTGCCAATTTAATATTTTCAGGAGTATCAAAATCTGGCTCACCGGCACCAAGTCCTATTATATCTTTTCCAGCAGCCTTTAATTCGCGCGCTTTACCTGTAACGGCCATAGTTGCCGAAGGTTTTATTCTCTTAATATTATCTGATAATAGTGCCATATTTTCTAAAAATGTATACAAACTGGAATATATTAGATTTTTTAGATTCTCAAGCTATATTTAATAATCATAAGTAATTTATACAATGTCCATTAGTCAAAAATTTGAAGTTGTCGCAGAATATGAGCCAGCAGGTGATCAGCCTGAGGCTATTAAAGAAATTGTATCAAATATAAAAAAAAATGAAAATAACCAAGTTCTACTTGGTGTTACAGGGTCCGGTAAAACATTTACTATGGCTAAAACTATTGAAGCTGTTCAAAGACCCGCTTTAATTTTAGCACCAAATAAAACCTTAGCGGCACAATTATATGGTGAAATGAAATCTTTCTTTCCCAACAACGCCGTTGAATATTTTGTTTCATATTATGACTACTATATGCCTGAGGCATATGTTCCTAAGTCAAATACATTTATCGAAAAAGAATCTTCTATTAACGAGCAAATAGATAGAATGCGTCATTCGGCTACTAGAGCACTTTTAGAGAGAAAAGATGTAATAATTGTCGCCAGTGTATCTTGTATTTATGGAATTGGATCTGCTGAAACTTATGGAAATATGATCGTAGAGATAGTAAAAAATCAAAAAATTGGTCGCAATGAACTAATTCAAAAATTAGTAGAGTTACAATATAAAAGAAATGATACTGATTTTCACAGAGGTACTTTTAGAGTTAGGGGTGATTTAGTGGAAATATTTCCTTCTCATTATGAAGATAGGGCGTGGAGAATTTCATTATTTGGAGATGAACTAGAATCTATTTGTGAATTCGATCCATTGACAGGGAAAAAAAATGAAGATCTAGAAAAAATAAAAGTTTATGCGAATAGTCACTATGTAACGCCTCGGCCGACTCTGCAACAGGCTATGATCTTAATTAAGAAAGAGTTAAAAAAAAGAATACCAGAATTTAAAGCCCAAGATAAATTAATTGAGGCACAACGTATTGAAGAGAGAACTAAATTTGACTTAGAAATGATCCAAGCTACAGGAAGCTGTAATGGAATTGAAAATTATTCACGTTACTTATCTGGTCGCAAAGAAGGCGAGCCGCCTCCCACTCTATTTGAATACCTTCCTGACAATGCTCTTTTATTTGTTGATGAAAGTCATGTTACAGTTCCTCAGCTTGGAGGAATGTATAAGGGTGACAGAAGTAGAAAAACAACGCTTTCTGAATATGGATTTAGATTGCCTTCATGTTTAGATAATAGACCACTTAAGTTTGAAGAATGGGAAACAATGCGTCCTCAAACTTTATTTATTTCAGCTACTCCAGGTTCATGGGAGTTAGATCAAACAAAAGGTGTCTTTGTTGAGCAGATTATTAGGCCTACAGGTCTTATCGATCCTGAAGTTGAAGTTAGACCAGCTAAAACTCAAATTGAGGATCTAATTTTAGAAGCTAGAAAA
>CAJJBM010000039.1 GCA_905182445.1 Pelagibacteraceae bacterium AG-422-B15
TACAAAATTAAATGTTATTTGAACTAGTGAGTGCAGCACTCTAAGTAGAACATAAGCCCAAGCCAATTGAACCATGAGAGGGTCAATATTATTAGTAATCGCTATTGATATTGCTATTACGTAAAAAGCAACGGGTTGTTCAAATAAATGATTATAATTATCAGCTACTCTTTCAGTCCAAGGTGGTAGTACTCCCTTTAAATCTTTAGTATGTGCTGCAGTTTGTGGATGTTTAATTCGCAAGAAATAAAATCTAGCTGGAGCCATTATTGCAAAAATAATAAATGTCCAAAAGGCTAAAGTAAGTACAGGTAATAAAATTGAAATCTGTTGCATAATCTTACTTTACTCTACTCCACTGTCACTGATTTTGCAAGATTACGAGGTTGATCAACATCATTACCTTTTTCTAAAGCCGTATAATAAGCCAACATTTGAATAGGCACTGAATAAACCAAGCCTTCAATAGTCGTATTAATGTTTGGTAAACGAAAAATATTCCAAATATTATCTGAATCTGCCTCTAGACTTGTTTCATCAGTTATCATTAAGACCTTGCCACCTCGTGATATAACCTCTTGAACATTAGAAATAGTCTTATGAAATAATGGTCCTGGAGGCACAATACATACCACTGGTAAGTCTTTTTCTATTAATGCTAATGGGCCATGTTTCATTTCACCAGCCGGATAACCTTCAGCATGAATATATGAAATCTCTTTAAATTTTAATGCGCCTTCTAATGCCAATGGGAATGAAGTACCTCGACCTAAATACATCGCCCCTTTTGCATTTGCCATTACTGGTGCTAACTCTTTTAGTTTATACGACCGTTTAATTGCTTCTTCTATAAATTTAGGTGCTTCTAATAAGTCCTTAGAAAAGTTTTTATTTTGCTCTAATGATATAACTCCATTTTCAGTTCCAAAATGAATAGCTAGAGATAACAATGCTGCCACTTGAGAGGTAAATGCTTTAGTGGAAGCTACTCCAATTTCTGGTCCAGCTTTGGTATAAAGAGAATGTTCACTTTCTCTATCAATTGAACTATTAGTTACATTTACAATACTTAATGTAGTAGATTTTTTTTCTTTGGCATATTTTAATGCCGCAAGTGTATCCGCAGTTTCACCAGATTGAGATACTAATATACACAAGGTACTAGTATCTATAAGTGGGCTACGATACCTAAATTCTGAAGCCATATCACACTCAACTGAGATACTCGCATATTGTTCAAAATAATATTTTGCCAATAGACATGAATAATATGCAGTTCCACATGCTATTAAATATATTTTTTTAGTATTTGTTAAATCTAGATTTAAATTATTTATCTTTATTGTTTGATTGTCATAATCAATAAACTGTCGAATAGTATCGCCTACTGCACGAGGCTGTTCATGGATTTCTTTTTCCATAAAGTGGGTAAAGTTTCCTTTATTAACTTCACTATCTGTAACATTATTATTCTCAAATGGTCTATTAGTAAGATTGCCATTAAGGTCAAAAATCTCAATACTTTCTGCTTTTAAAATAACCAAATCTCCATCTTCTAAATAACAAACTTTAGTTGCCAATGAAGTCAAAGCTAAGCTATCAGAGCCTAAGAAATGACTAACTCCATTTAGCCCAGCAACCAATGGACTTCCATTTTTAGCACCAATAATAGTATTTTCTAAATCAGTAAATATAATTGCAAGTGCGTAAGAGCCTTTGAGGGCTTTAATAGTTTCCTTAACAGCCTCAAGATGGGATTTTCCATTATCTAATAGGTTAGTAATTAACGCAGTAATAACTTCAGAGTCTGTATCTGATAAAAATTGATATCCAGTTTTAATTAAATCTTTTTTTAATTCACTAGCATTCTCAATAATACCATTATGAACTAAAGAAACTTTTGCAGATGAATGTGGGTGGGCATTTCTATCAGATGGTATGCCATGGGTTGCCCAACGAGTATGTCCAATCCCAGTGGATCCATCAATCGATTCACCATCTAAAGAATTAATTAAATTAGACAACTTTCCTTGCGTCTTGCGTTCAAGAATTGAAGAATTATTTTGAATTGAAATACCCGCAGAATCATAGCCTCTGTACTCAAGTCTCTTTAAGCCTGATATTATTTTAGCCGATACAGGTTCTTTAGATGCAATTCCAATTATTCCACACATAGTTTATTTTCTTTTTAGTCTCTTTGACCAATTTTTAATTTCAGTTTGATGACTTCGTTCCATAGCAAGCGCTCCCTTAGATACATCTTTTGTTATTACAGAACCTGAGCCTATGTAAGCATCTTTTTCAATTTTAAGTGGTGCTACCAAAGATGAATTAGATCCAATAAAAGCATTGTCTCCTATTTGAGTAATATGCTTATTTTTTCCATCGTAATTACAAGTAATAGTCCCTGCACCAATATTAACATTTTTACCTAAAATCGCATCGCCCACATACGCTAAGTGATTTACTTTAGAGCCTTTTCCTATTTTTGATTTTTTAATCTCAACAAAATTACCAATCCTAGCATCATCGCTAATATCCGAACCTGGTCTTATTCTTGCGTTAGGACCAATATTTACATTTTTTCCAATCTTACAATCATCTAAGTGTGTGAATGGGTGAATAGTAGTGTTACTACCTATACTTACTTTAGGTCCAATAAACACATTGGGATATATAGTTACATCTTTTCCTATTTTAGTATCTTTAGAAAAATAAACTGTTTCAGGATCTATTAACGTAACCCCTTGTTTTAAAAATTTTACTCTTAATTTGTTTTGCATTATTTTTTCTGCTTGAGCGAGCTCAACTTTATTATTAATTCCCATGAACTCTTCTTCGGATCCATATACCACTTTTGTATGATATTTTGAATTAAAGGCAAGTCCAAAAAAATCTGTTAGATAGTATTCTTTCTTAACATTATTGTTCTTAATTTTAGGTATTAGTTTCAGCAGTCCTTCAGCACTTGCACAAAAAACTCCTGAATTGCAATCGTCTGGCTGATTATCAGTTTTAAATTCTTTTGCTTCAATAATTTTCTCAACTACACTATTTTGAATAATTAGTTTGCCATAATTATTTTTTTCTAATTTTTTAAAAGCTAAAATCTTAATTTCATTCT
>CAJJBM010000040.1 GCA_905182445.1 Pelagibacteraceae bacterium AG-422-B15
CAATTGAACCTTCACCAACAATTGGGTCTTTAAATTGAGAAATTTGATACCCCTGAGGAAGATCTTGATAAAAGTAATTTTTACGATCAAAAATGGATATCTTATTTATTTTTGCATTCAAACCCAATCCAGATTTTACTGCCTGCTCAATGCAAAACTTATTAATAACAGGTAGCATTCCTGGCATGGCAGCATCCACTAAACTAACTTGCGTATTAGGCGCAGATCCAAATTCAGTTGATGAGCTAGAAAAAAGTTTTGAATTTGAATTAACTTGAGCGTGTATCTCAATACCAATTACAGTTTGCCAATTGTTATTCATTATTTATGCCCACCATTGAGTTGGCTGGTTACTAAAATTAATTGTGTCTTGAAGATTTTTAGAAATATTTAAAAGCGTTTGTTCCTCAAAAGAATTGGTAATTAACTGCATTCCTATTGGTAATCCAGAATTATCAAGTCCAAATGGAATAGATATAGCAGGTAGGCCCGCTAGGTTAGCTGGAACTGTGAATATATCATTTAAATAATTTTGAACTGGATCAACTTCTTCTCTATTTATTGGAAAAGCTGTATTTGGTGTTGCGGGAGTAAATATTGCATCAACATTTTTAAAAACATTGTCAAAATCATTTTTTATTATGGATCTGATTTTTTGTGCTTTTATATAGTAAGCATCATAATAACCTGATGAAAGAACATAAGTTCCAATCATTATGCGCCGCTTAACTTCATCTCCAAAACCTTCTGATCTAGTAGATTCATACATTTCTATAAGACTTTTTTCTTTAACTCTAAGGCCATACTTCACACCATCGTACCTTGAAAGATTTGAGGACGCTTCGGCTGGCGCAATAATATAATATGCTGGAAGAGCTATGTTTGTAGAAGGCAGGCTTATTTCCACAAGCTCTGCACCATTTTCAGTAAGTATTTTTTTACCTTCATTCCAAAATTTTTGAATTTCCTCAGGTAAATCATCACTCATATATTCTTTTGGAACACCAATCTTTAAATTTTTCACTGAACTATTAAGATTAGAATAAAATAGTTCATTTTCTTTTAAAGAACTTGTTGAATCTTTGTTGTCATGGCCAGAAATTGTTTCGAGTAATATTGCGGCATCTTCAACTGTTTTAGATATTGGTCCAGCTTGATCTAATGAAGATGCAAATGCAACTGTCCCCCATCTTGAAACTCTTCCATAAGTAGGTTTAAGTCCAACTAATCCTGTAAATGAAGCTGGTTGTCGAATTGATCCTCCTGTATCAGTACCTAAGGATGCTACACATAAATCAGCAGCAACTGCTGCAGCTGATCCACCTGAAGAGCCACCCGGAACTAAGTCTTCATCATTGCCAATAGATTTCCATGGATTTATTACAGGCCCATAAAAACTAGTTTTATTAGTTGATCCCATTGCAAATTCATCACAATTAAGCTTACCAAGAACTACCACACCTTGATTTTTACAATTTGCTGTAACCGTAGATTCATAAGTAGGTATAAAATTTGATAATATCTTACTTGAGGCTGTGGTAAGAATACCATCTGTGCAAAATAAATCTTTATAAGCAAGTGGAACTCCATCCAATAAACCAATTTTTTCATTATTAGATATTCTTTTATCAGTTTGTTTAGCTGCATCTATAGCTTTTTCATCTGATACTGTAATAAAACAATTTAGCTTATTAGAATCTTTAATTTTTTTTAGATAATTATTTGTTATCTCTAAAGCTGATACTTGTTTTTCACTAAGAAGTTTCGATGTTTTTTCAATAGTTAAATTGTCTAACATAATTATTCTAAAACTTTCGGTACCACAAAAAAACCTAGTTCAGATTCCGGTACATTCTTAAGTAAGTCTTCATTGGACAGACTATTTTCAGCAATGTCCTCTCTTAAAATCAAGTCTTGATTCAGAGAATTAGAGGTAGGATCAATTTTATCTGTATTAATCTCTTTCAATTGATCAATAAAAGACACAATAGAAGTTAGGTCCTTTTCCAAACTATTTAATTGTTCATCATTTAGAGATAAACGAGCAAGTTTTGCTAGTTTTAATGTGCTATTTTTATCAAATTCCATCGCTATACTTAGATTATCTAGTTAATAACATAATTATTTATGATATACTTGTAATTATTTACGATACACTTGTAAAGCATGGGCAATGAAACAAAAAAAATTCAAGATTTAAAGGAATTCAAAGGTATTCTAATCAATAAGCAGCGCTTAATGGGATTAGATTTAGGCTCAAAAAGAATAGGTATATCAGTTTCTGACCCAGATCTTAAAATTGCGTTATCTATTAAAACTATTAGTAGGACAAAGATAAGTATTTTAATTGAGGAATTAACAGAAGTTATTAATAAGTTTAAAATAGGAGGGCTAATTTTTGGCATGCCTTTCAATATGGATGGTTCAGAAGGTAAAAGTGCTCAATCTGCAACAGATACAGCTTTGCTTATTTCTGAAAATCTAAATATGCCCTACGGCTTTTGGGACGAAAGGCTTTCAAGTGCTGCTGTTGAAAGATTCTATGAAAAACCAAAAAAAAGTCGTAAAAAAAAGCTAATAAATAAAAAAGAAATTGATAACTTGGCAGCAGCATTTATTCTAGAAGGTGCGCTTCAATATATAGGTAATTAAAAAATGATCGAAAAAGATAAAATTCCTAAACTTTCAATAAAAAACCTTCAGTCAATTGAAGATCTATCAGTACAAGATATTGAGAACATAATTGATACCGCCAATTTATTTAAATATAGCAATAAAGAACAAAATAAAAAAATTCCTATTTTGAGCGGTAGAACAATTATCAATTTATTTTTTGAGCCTTCGACTAGAACTCTTATATCTTTTGAAATTGCTGCCAAAAGACTTGGTGCAGATATAATAAATATGAATATAGAAAGTTCTTCATTAAGAAAAGGGGAAACCTTAATTGACACTGCAGACACTCTTAATTCAATGAATCCTGACTTGGTAATAGTAAGGCATTCAATTTCAGGATCAATTAATGAAATTTCCTCACGAATTAAATGTCCAATTATAAGTGCTGGTGAAGGAACCGTTGAGCATCCTACTCAAGCTTTATTGGATGCATTCACTA
>CAJJBM010000041.1 GCA_905182445.1 Pelagibacteraceae bacterium AG-422-B15
GGAAGGACCATATAAATAATTTAGAACAACTTAGACAAACTATTGGTTTAAGAGGCTATGGCCAGAGAGACCCTTTGGGTGAATACAAAAATGAGTCTTTTGTCCTTTTTGAAAATCTTCTTAGTAATTTAAAGATTGATGTTACTAAAACTTTTTCAAGAATAGTGATTAAAGAGTCTAGTGAAATAAGTAATAAAGAAGAAGAATTTATTGAAGGATCTGGTGAAAATCAAAATCTCCCAAGGAAAGAAAAAGTATCTAGAAATACTATATGCCCATGTGGTTCAGGGAAAAAATATAAGCATTGTCACGGTAAGATTTAGTCATTGGTTGATCCAAATATTAAAAAATAGACAACAACTGCTACAATTGCCAAAAGAGCAAGAGAGCTAATAAAAATTGGATTCTTAAATAAATTATTATTTTCCCTGACATGTCCGTACTTACTGTCTAACACAGCATTGGCAGCTGATGTTTTATCTGAAAACAGACCACTTCTTCCAATCTGTAAATATCTTTCTTGTCTGGAATGTTTTAATTGATTTCCATGTTGATTAGATAATGTTTTTAAATATTCATCTATAGCATTTCCAGTATCCTCTATAACTTTTGATCTATTCCTATGTCCACCACCAATAGGTTCGGAAATAACTTTATCTACAACATCTACTTTTAACATATCATCTGCTGTTAATTTTAGCGCTTCTGCAGCTTCGGGCGCTTTACTAGAATCTTTCCATAATATTGATGAGCATCCCTCTGGAGATATTACTGAATATATAGAGTTTTCTAACATTAGAACATTGTTGCCAGTTCCAATTGCAACCGCCCCACCTGAACCACCTTCGCCTATTATAACAACTATGATTGGCACTCCAAGAGACAGGCAACATTCGGTTGCCTTTGCTATTGCATCTGCTTGGCCTCTCTGTTCGGCACCAACTCCTGGATAGGCTCCTGGCGTATCTACAAATGAAATTACAGGCATATCAAATTGTTCAGCTAGTTTCATTAATCTAGTTGCCTTCCTGTAACCTTCGGGCTTTGGCATACCAAAGTTATGCTCAATTCTAGAATTTGTATCATGTCCTTTTTCATGTCCCATAACGAGAACTGATTGACCTCTAAATCTTCCAAATCCAGCAGTTATAGCTTTATCTTCAGCAAAAGTTCTATCACCAGCTAACTCAAAGAAGTCTGTGATAAGACCTTCAATATAGTCTTTAGTTTTTGGTCTATGTGGATGTCTTGAAATTTGTGTCTTTTGCCAAGCAGTGATATTTGAAAATATTTTCTTATAAGCAATATTTATTTGTTGCTCAGTTTCTGATATTTCTTTTAATATGTCTTCTGAGGGAAATTCTAAATTTTTAGTTTTTAGCTCTTCAATTTTAAGGTCGAGTTCCTGTATTGGTTTTTCAAAATCTAGATATATTTGCATGCAATATTTTTTTTATATTACCTTAACCCATAGAGTCGATTAATTCCTGCTGATCTATAAGTTGTTCTGCTTGTCTTACTGATGCAGCATCAATTAGTTTTCCGTCTAGTGTTACGGCACCATCATGGTGATCTTGGGCTTCTTTCATTAATAATACTATTTTTCTAGCACGCTCAATTGTAGTTTCTTTTGGTGTAAATAAGTCATTTGCCAGCTCTACTTGATTTGGATGTATTGCCCATTTACCTTCACAGCCAAGTATTGCAGTTCTTTTTCCTTGGGCGTTATAACCATCTGGATCAGAAAAGTCACCAAATGGACCATCGATTACTCTAAGTCCATGTTTTCTTCCTAAAATAGCCATTTGAGATATTGGGTTATGCCACAAATCATTCCAATGTGTTAATCTTCCTTCAGGTGACTCATGTGTTAAAATTGCATAATCAGGGTTAGGTCCTCCAACATTTGTTGTTCTCATTCGAACAGATGCCGCATAATCAGCATAGCCAAAATGCAAGCTCTCTATTCTTCCACTTCCAGTACATATGCTATCCAGATTTGCCATTCCCATAGCGGTCTCAACAATTAATTCAAAGCCAATTTTTTTATCTCTTTTTGTTCTGCTCTCAATTTGAGTAACTAACATATCAATTGCATAAACATCTGCTGGAACTCCAACTTTTGGAATCATCATCAAGTCTAGTCTTTCACCACCATTTTCCATAACATCAACTACATCTCGATAACAAAAGTTTGTATCAAGTCCATTTATACGCATAGACACTGTTTTTTTTCCAAAATCCAATTCGTTTAAAGCTTGAATTAAATTCTTTTTAGCTTGGTCTTTATCTTGTGGAGCAACAGCATCCTCTAAGTCAATGCAGATTACATCTGCTTTACTGTTCACTGCTTTTGGAAATAGGTCAGGCTTTGAGCCAGGAATAAAAAGTTCAGATCTATTAAGGCGTGTTCTTTTAAGTGGTGTGTGTGTAAAACTCATAATTTTTAAATAACATCTTAATTATTGAATTACAAGAATTAATATTTTAATCAAATGATACTTTCGAAAGAGGGTGCTTATCTTTGACAATTTGTTTCAGTCTTTCGTCAAGTATATGAGTATATATTTGTGTTGTAGATATGTCTTCATGTCCAAGCATTTGTTGCAGTGAACGCAAATCAGCACCATTAGCTAAAAGATGGCTTGCAAATGCATGGCGCAATTTATGTGGACTAATTTTCTTAATCTGTAAATCCGCTTTACCTGCTAACAAACTAAGAAGTTGTGAAAAGCGCTGTCTAGTTATATGTCCAATTTTTGATTGTTTAGATGGAAATAGCCATTTAACTTCCTTGTTTTTATTGAAAAAAAATTTTCTTATCTTAAGATAATTATTAATTGTATTTTGAGTATCTTTGCTTATTGGAATTAATCTTTCTTTATTTCCTTTTCCAGAAATTATTATAAAATTTTTATCTTGATACAAAGAAGCTAATGTCATTGTGACTAATTCACTTACTCTTATTCCAGAAGCATACATAATCTCAATCATACAATTTAGCCTTATTCCCAAGTTAGAGGCATCTTGTCTTGAATAGCTTATTAAATTTTGGATATCCTTAATGCTAATGATAACTGGTAACTTGCTATCTAATTTTGGCTGTTTTATATTTTTAATTGGATTATTTTTAATTATTTTCTCAACGGCCAAAAAATCAAAAAACTGACTATAGGTAGATATTTTTCTTGCAAGTGAGCTTTTTTCAAATCCTTGATCAATAAATTTTGATAAATAATCTTCTAATTTTTTTTCATTTATTTTTAAGATACTGAGATTCTTTTTTGTACAAAATTCATTAAGCTGATTAAGATCATTTTTATATGAAGATGCTGTGTTTTTTGCCAAACCACGTTCGATAACTATCATTTCAAGAAAATTAGAAATATGATTATTTTCATTCATAATTATAGATCTTTGTAACCTTCTTTAAATGTTGGAAAATTTAACTTGATTGATAAATCTTTTTTCACCAATGAGCTATCAACTCTTTTATTTTCTGAAAAAAAACTTACTTTTTTATAATCTAAGTTTAGATCATCAAATTTAATTTGCTTTGGTATTTTGAGATTATTTTGTTTACACAGATATTCAATGATAATATTTAGATTACAGGGAAAGTCATCAGCTACATTGTAAATATTATTTTTAGTAAGATTGCACATAGATAAATACAAAATATTTACAATATCTCTAACGTGAATTCTTGAAAAAAATTGACCTTCTTTATATATATTTTTTATCAAATTTTTTATAATTCGTTCCTTAATATTCCTATTGGGTCCATATATTCCAGCTAATCGAAAGATCTTAATTGGCAGATTATACTTTAATATTAATTCTAACCATTGTGTTTCAGCCATCAGTCTATTAATACCTTTTTTGGTTGTTGGTTTTGTTTCAGATAATTCATTTACTTGGTTACCCATATGGTCACCATAGACATTTGTTGCTGAAAGATAACCAATCCATTCTATATTTTTATTTTTTATAATAATCTCTTTATAGTTTTGAATAAAAATATCTCCTAAGTCATTAGGCGGAACAGAAACTAAAATATGAGTAATATCATCCTCTAATAAATGATTACTTACTAAACTATCATTTATAAATTTAATATTTTTATTAATTGAGTTTATTTTTTTCTCTTCTCTACTCGAACCAATTATGAGATAGTTTTTAGAATCTAAAAATTCTGCAAAGTGAGATGCTGTATAGCCATAACCATAGATTAAAAGTTTTTTCATTCTTGTGTTCATTAATTCAAAGTATATCTTTAATTAGCTAATTTAAAAAGGAACATGGTATGATCAATACAATTAAATGAACAAGTACATTTCTAATTTTAACTGGAATTTTATTAATTAATCTTAATTTATATCCCTTTAATATATTCATTCATGACTTAGATGCTGTAGGGTGGACATTTGCAGGATATACGAACTCTGATAAAGCAATAATGGCAAATTTTGGCTTAGAAATTCCAATATTTTTAGTTGGGTACACGAATTTGATTCTCTTGCTCTAACCACTCATTTTTAACTTTAATATCAGTTTCGCTATTAAAATAAATATTCTTTTGGGTCTCAAAATCATGTTTGGTTGATAACTCACGCAATGCCCAAATCGACATTGCCCTTACTAATTCCGAGCTATCTTCCAGCAATGGAATAATATCTTTAACAAAGTTTTGATTATTTGAATTACCAACTGCCACTAAAACATTTCTTATGAATCTATCTCTACCAACTCGCTTTATACTTGATCCCGAAAAATTTTTTCTAAACTCTGAATCATCTAATGCTAAAAAAGATCTTAAAGTAGGTTCTATCAACTCATTCCTTGGAAAGAAATCAGCATCATTAGTTTTTTTTGCATATTTATTCCATGGACAAATAGCTAGGCAGTCATCACAACCATAAATGCGGTTTCCAATTTGTTTACGGTACTCTTTGGGTATGTGTGATTTGTGTTCAATAGTTAAATATGAAATACATTTTTTTGCATCAATTTTATAGGGTGCAATAATTGCATTTGTAGGACAAATATCGATACATTTATTACATGTCCCACAGTGATCATTGCTTTCAGAATTTGATTTTAATTTTATATTTAAAAAAATTGAAGATAAAAAAAGCCAAGATCCATACTCTTTAGAAACTATATTGGTATGTTTTCCTTGCCATCCAATTCCAGCTTGCATAGCTAAGGGTTTTTCCATTACAGGAGCAGTATCAACAAAGTATTTTATTTGGCACTCATGATTGTCTAATATCCATCTTGAAAAAGCTTTTAACTTTTTTTTAATTGATAAATGATAATCTCTACCTCTGGCATATACAGAAATAATTCCTACATCTTTTTTATTTAACAAATCTAACGAATTAGTATTAAAATGATAATTGCTTCCTAAAATAAGTATTGATTTTGCTTCTACCCAAAGTTTTTTTGGGTCCGATCTATACTCTTTTCTTTTCTCAAGCCAATCCATTTCACCATGATACTTATTTTCTAAAAATTGGTTTAATTCTGTCTCAAGATTTTTTGTCTCAGAGATATCTATTATCGATGCGACATCAAACCCAAAATTTTTGGCCGCTATTAAAATTGAGCTTTCTTTTTCGATTAAGTCTAAGTGACTTTCTTCTTCCTTGTTTTTTCTATCAAGGGTTCCTCTAATGAGTGTACTATCTCTTTTGGACATATTTGAATAAATTTTGAAAGTTCAGATTCCCAGTTATCAATAATTTTTTTTGCATGAAGACTGCCTGTTTCATTATAGTGATTAGTGATAAAGTTTTTTAACACATTTTCCCAGTAATTACTCTGTATTCCTTGATAAATAAGAGTTTCTTCGTTTATTCTATATTTAAATTTTTTATCAATGTCGTATATGTATGCCATACCACCAGTCATACCAGCGCCAAAATTATCCCCCGTTTGCCCCAATATAATAACATTTCCACCTGTCATATACTCACATCCATTTGAACCACACCCTTCTACAACTGTGGTTGCGCCAGAGTTGCG
The DNA here is from genome assembly GCA_905182445.1 of Pelagibacteraceae bacterium AG-422-B15. Lineage (GTDB taxonomy): Bacteria > Pseudomonadota > Alphaproteobacteria > Pelagibacterales > AG-422-B15 > CACCCN01. The sequence continues at coordinate 6,031 of CAJJBM010000041.1, forward strand.
GACAGCAAATCTTTCGCCGGCATGTCCAGAGGCATATAGATACCCACTAGTAGCTCCGTACATGCAAGTGTTACCTAATATAGTATTGTCCTTAGGTTTAATTTTACTATTTCTATCTGGCCTTAAAACTATTTTCCCCCCAGAAAGACTTTTTCCAACATAATCATTTGCATCTCCCTCAACTTTTATTGTTAATCCTTTTACTGCAAATGCTCCTAAAGATTGTCCTGCAGAACCACTAAGGTTTAAAGTTATTTGATCATCGTTTATTTCTGAATCTTTGATTTTATTATAGATAAAAGAAGATAATTTTGATCCAATCGTTCTATCTGTATTCTTCACTGAATAACTTAACTCTATTTTTTGACCAGTATCAAAAAATTTAGAAGCATCTAAAATTATTTTTTCATCAAGTGTCGAGCCAGCATCATTTATTCCGGTATGACTAAAATATTTTACTTTTGGATCTTTTTCTGCTTGTATCAATAGTGAATTTAAATCTAAATCATCTAGATGAGAGGACCCTCTTGAAATTTGTGACAATAAATCAGTTCTTCCAATTATTTCTTCTAGCTTTGTAAAGCCAAGTTCGGCAATTATTTCTCTTACCTCTTCCGCAATAAAACTAAAAAGATTTACAACTTTGTCTGCGGTTCCAGAAAACCTTTCTCTTAAGTCATCGTCTTGTGTGCACACACCAACTGGACAGGTGTTAGAATGACACTGTCTAACCATAATACATCCCATCGCTACCAATGATGTAGTTCCAAGATTAAATTCTTCAGCACCCATAAGAGCTGCTATAGCAACATCTCGACCAGTCTTTATGCCACCGTCAGTTCTAAGTACAACATTTTGCCTTAAACCATTAAGTGTTAATACTTGGTTAACTTCGGTTAAGCCCATTTCCCAAGGTATACCAGCGTACTTAATGCTTGTTTGTGGACTTGCTCCCGTTCCACCATTGTGGCCTGAAATTAAAATTATATCTGCTTTAGCCTTAGCAACTCCAGCTGCAATAGTTCCAATGCCTGAAGAAGCTACAAGTTTAACACAGACTCTAGCATTGGGATTAATTTGTTTTAAATCAAAAATTAATTGAGCTAAATCCTCAATAGAATAAATGTCATGATGAGGAGGTGGAGATATTAATGTAACTCCTATTGTTGAATGTCTGAGTTTGGCAATTTCTGCAGTAACCTTAAATCCTGGTAATTGTCCACCTTCACCAGGCTTTGCCCCTTGAGAAATTTTTATTTCAATTTCTTCACAGTTATTTAAATATTCTGCTGTTACTCCAAATCTCGCTGAAGCCACTTGTTTAACTCTTGAATTAGCATTATCGCCATTCTTTCTAGTTATGGATCTTTCAATAGACTCACCACCTTCACCGCTGCAAGATGAGCCTCCAATTCGATTCATTGCAATCGCTAATGTTTCATGGGCTTCTTTTGATAATGATCCATGAGACATACTTCCGCTTCCAAACCTTTTTCTAATAGAAGTAATAGACTCTACATTATTGATATTTTGTAATTTTTTTTTAGATTTAAAAGCAAGTAAATCTCTAATATTAATAGGTGAAAAATTTTTATGAGCTTCGGAATATGTTTTAAACATATCATAAGAATTTTTACTAACAGCAGCTTGAAGTAAGTGAATCAATTTACCATCATATGCATGAGCCTCACCACCATTTCTATATCTGTAAATTCCACCAATTGGTAAAGTCGCTACATCACCAGAAAATGCATACTCGTGTAATTCTTTAATTTTATGTTCTATACCACTTAACCCAATTCCAGATATTCTACTTTGTACACCAAGGAAGTATTCATTGACCATTGAACGACTTAATCCCACTACTTCAAAATTAAACCCGCCTCGATAAGCGCTAACAACTGAAATTCCTAGCTTAGCCATTATTTTTAATAAACCTTGATCAACAGCTTTTTTAAACCTAGCTACACACTCTTCGTAACTATAGTCCCCAAACAGGCCTTTACTATGGCGTTCCCGAATACACTCTTGTGCTAGATAGGGATTTACCGTCGTAGCCCCAACTCCTATTAAAACAGCAAAATAATGAGTATCTAAACATTCTGCTGATTGAACATGCAGTGAAATAAATGATCTTATTCCTTTTCTTGTTAATGAACTGTGTACTGCTGCAGTAGCTAAAATCATAGGCACAGAAACATTGTCACTATCAGCGTTCATATCTGTTAGTACAATATGTTGTTTCCCACTAAGAACAGCGGCCTCAGCTTCATCTTGTATTCTTTTAATATTTTCTTTCAGGGCAGTGTCTTTAACTGGAAAGCAGCAATCAATTGTGACCGACTCATCTTTACCAAATTTAAGCATCTTATTGAAAATACTATTTGTAACTAAAGGGCTATCCATTACAAAAACACTTTCTTGATAAGAATTTGAGTCCAAGACATCTCTTAAATTACCAAAACGAGTTTTTAAACTCATTCGTGACTGCTCTCTAATACTATCTATTGGTGGATTTGTAACTTGGCTAAATTTTTGACGAAAAAAATGTGACAAGGGTCTGTATTTATCGGACAGGATCGCAATTGGTGTATCGTCACCCATGCTTCCGGTAGACTCTTTTGCTTCATCGACCATTGGATGTAAGATCAATTCAAGTTCTTCCATAGTATAACCAGCAGCAATCTTGCGTTGTCTTAAGTTTTGAGAATTAAATAGTGATGATTCTTTTTTAGAAGTAATTTGCTTATCTATACGAATAATCTTTTTTACCCATTCATGATATGGATGCTCATTTGCTAATTTGTCTTTTAAATCAAAATTTTCGTATAATTTTCCTTCTTTTAAATTCACACCAATTATATCTCCTGGTCCTAGTCTGCCTTTATAAATTATTTCTTCTTCGTTAACTGGAACCATTCCTGTTTCTGATCCTGCAAAAATTAGATTGCTATCAGTTATTGTGTACCTCATTGGTCGCAGACCGTTTCTATCCATGCCTCCTATTACCCATTCACCATCATATGCCGCAATAGCAGCGGGTCCGTCCCAAGGCTCGATTACAGCATTAGCAAACTCGTACATATTCCTGTGACTTTCTGGAATAAGTTTACTTCGTTTTGACCAAGCTTCTGGTAATAAAAGAGTCTTCGTTAAAGGTGCTGATCTTCCAGCTCTAACAAACATTTCAAAAGCAGCATCTAATGCTGAAGAATCTGAACTTCCACGTACAATGATAGGTTTAATTTGATCACTATTTTCTCCAAATAGTTCTGAAGCAATTCTTGTTTCATGATTTCTCATCCAGTTAGTATTTCCTGAAATAGTATTAATTTCTCCATTGTGTGCCAATGTTCTAAAAGGCTGAGCTAATGCCCAACTTGGAAAAGTGTTTGTAGAATATCTTTGGTGAAATATTGAGAACGAAGAGATAAATCTATCGTCTTCAAGATCAGGAAAAAAAGTTGATAAATGTTCAGCCAAGAACAATCCTTTATAAATAACGGTATTGAAGCTTAATGAACAAATATAGAATTCTGATATTTGCAAATTTAAAATTCTTTTCTCTATTTTACGCCTAATCAAAAATAACTCTTTATCAAGATCTTCTTCTTTTGATCGCTCAATATTATTTACAAACATAACCTGTTCAATTTCAGGTCTGGTGGAATTAGCTTTTCTACCTAAAATACTTGTATCTAAAGGCACCTGCCTCCATCCATAAATATAATATCCATGATTGAGTAATTCTGACTCAACAATTGTTCTACATTTTTCTAAGGCACTATAGTCATTGCGTGGAAGAAAAATCATTCCTATACCAAGATCACCCTCCATAATTTCATGGCCTGTCTTTTTAACTTCCTCTTCAAAAAATAATTTTGGAATTTCAACATGGATACCAGCACCATCACCTGTCTTTCCATCCGCATCAACTGCACCACGATGCCAAACTGCTTTTAATGCTTCAATTCCACTTATGACTACACGACGATTAGGAATGCCGTCTATAGAAGCTATAAAACCTACTCCACAAGCATCGTGTTCTTGTGATGGATGATAAAGATTTGCATCCATTAAAGTTTTTTTATTTTTATTGTATCTTTCTAGCCAGCTTGTCATGATACTTTTTTTACACTTTCATTTTTTGCCTGAATAAAGCTATGGATTGATTCTGCTACATCTCTTCCATCTCTTATTCCCCAGACTACCAAAGAAGCTCCTCTTACAATATCTCCAGCAGCAAAAACTCCTTCAATATCAGTCATCATTGATTTAAATTCTGTTTTTAAAGTACCCCATTTAGTGACTTGAAGCTCTTCAACTCCAAACATTTTAGGAATATCTTCTGGGTCAAATCCTAATGCTGTTATAATCATATCAGTCTTAACATTATAATCAGCACCCTCAATTACTTCGGGTACTTGTCGACCAGATGTATCTGGTTCACTTAATTGCATACGTGAACATAAAACTTCAGAAACATTTTCATTACCTATAAAATTTTTAGGTGCAGACTTCCATAAAAACTCTACTCCTTCCTCTTCAGCATTGAGAACTTCTCTTGCTGATCCAGGCATATTTTCCTTATCTCTTCTGTATAAACATTTAACTGATTTTGCTTTTTGCCTAATACTTGTTCTGACACAATCCATGGCAGTATCTCCGCCCCCTATAACAACTATATCTTTGCCTTCAGCATTAAGTTGTCCATTATCAAATAATGGAACTTCATCTCCTAGTCCTTTTTTATTAGAAGCAATCAAAAAGTCTAAAGCAGGGACAATATTTAGATAATTTTTTTCTGTAGTAAGTTTTTTTGCCTTGTAAACACCGGTTGCAATTAAAACTGAGTCATGTTTTAATTTTATATCGTCAAAGGATAAGTTTTTTCCAATCTCAACATTAAAATTAAATTTTATTCCACTGTCCTCTAAATACTTTGTTCGCCTTTGAACAATCTCTTTTTCCAGTTTAAAACTTGGTATTCCATAAATCAATAATCCACCAGCTCTATCATACCGATCATATACTTCGATCTCATATCCTTGTTTTCTTAATTGTTCCGCCGCAGCTAAGCCAGCTGGGCCTGCTCCAATAATTCCAATAGACTCTTTCTTAACTTGATGAGGTAACAATTTAATTGGTTTAATCCAATCATTTTCAAACGCAGTATCAGTTATGTATTTTTCTATAGAGCCGATAGTTACTGCTCCGTGTCCAGATTGTTCGATCACACAATTACCTTCACACAATCGATCTTGAGGACAAATCCTTCCACAGACTTCAGGCATATTGTTTGTACTAGCTGAAAGTTGATAAGCTTCCTCTAATCGATCCTCTGCCGCTAATTTAAGCCAGTCAGGAATATGATTATGCAAAGGACAATGTACTGTGCAATATGGAACTCCGCATTGCGAACAACGACTTGATTGTTCAACTGCTTTATTCTTTATATAGCCCTCATAAATTTCCTTGAACTTTTTCTTTCGAAGCTTTGCGTCTTCTTTATCAGGATATGCTTGGGGTAAGTCTGTGAATTTAAGCATTTTTACCATATTATGTCAGTACCTATTACTTATTTTTTACTTTTCTGAATTTAATATTGCAACATCACATAATTAGATCATTTAAACAAGTCAGTATTATTGACATAATTTTGATATATTTATATAAAATTCTCTGAAATTAGCTAAAAAAGTAATAATATAAAAAATTACATGCCAATATTACCAATTATAATTTTAGGAATCATTCAAGGAATTACTGAATTTCTTCCAATTAGCTCTTCTGCCCATCTAATTATTGCTCCATATTTATTTAATTTTGAGAATCAAGGTCTAGTTATTGATGTCTGTCTTCACATTGGAACCCTTTTAGCCGTTATTTTTTACTTTAAAAAAGAAGTATTTGATTATTTTATGGCTATCCCGAAACTCTTTAGTTCGGACAGTAATCAAGAAACTAGAAATTTAAAAAACCTTATCGTGGCTACCATTCCAATAGTGTTCGTTGGCGGATTAATATTTTTATTAGACTTAACGCACCTTTTAAGAAATTTTCAGGTAATAGGCTTTGCCACTATTTTTTTTGGAATATTATTATATTTTGCAGATATAAAAGATAGCCAAATAAATGAATTATCTAAGATAAGTTATAAACAAATTTTTATCATAGGTTGCTCACAAATATTAGCTATCATACCTGGTACTAGCAGAGCTGGAATAATTTATACCACAAGTAGATTTTATAAAATTTCTAGAGTTGAAGCAGCTAAGTTTTCAATGCTCCTTTCCATTCCAACAATTTTAATATCCTCATTTATTCCATTAATTGAAATTCTTGATAAGAAAAATGTAATATTTACTAGCGATGCAATAGCTGCTGTTTTGGTGGCTTTCATCACCGCGATGTTTGCAATAAAGTTTTTAATGAAATGGGTGTCTAGTCACACAATGCTCCCATTCGTAATTTATAGAATAATTCTTGGATCGATTATTCTTATTCTAGCTCTTTAAAGGTAAGTTGGAACTATAGAATAAGGAGATTTTGGATTTATATTTAATGATTTTATATCTTCAAAATCGCCACTAACAATATTATCTATTTCTAAGGCCTTTACCAAATCTGAAGTGATTATTGGATTAGGAAGAAGTTGTATAAATTTTGCCATCATTGAAGCAGCAAAAATTGGCGCTGGAATTAACAGTCTTTTAATTTTTAGTTCTTTTAGAATAAATTGATAAACTTCCTTCATGGTCATTATATCTGGACCACCAAATTCAAAAAATTTACTTTTATGACTATCGTCTTCGAATATTCGAATTATTCCTTCAACAAGATCATTTACATAAACTGGTTGGAACTTATTTTTTCCACCGCCAAAAAGTGGGACAATTGGACTAAGTTTTAATAGCTTTGATTGTACATTAAAAAATCCATCGTCTGGACCAAAAACAATTGACGGTCGAATAATACTAGCTTCAATAAAATTTTCCTTAAGAGCAGCTTCTCCTTCGCCCTTAGTTCTATGATAGTTAATCTTGCTGTTAATATCGGCACCTATTGATGAGATATGAATTACTCGTTTAATATTATATTTTTCAGCCAATTTTCCAATATTACTTGGCCCAACAACATGAGAGGCGTGATACTTGTTCTTAGAATTTTCAGCTAATACTCCGACTAAATTAATAATAATATCCGAAGATTTAAAATAGCTCTCTATTGAATCAATTTTAGTAATATCGCCATATTTTATTTCAAGCTGTCCTATATTGGCCATAGACTTTAAATTGCCTCTTAAATATGGGTTTCTACATACTGCTTTAACAATATAACCCTTCTGTAATAGTTGAAAAATTAGGCTTTTGCCTACAAATCCTACGCCAAATATAGTTATTACTTTATTATTCATTTTTTAATTATTTTGATGATATATATTATTTTAAATTATTCTATCAAATAGGCTAGTTACTTAACAATGCAAACACATTTATATAAAAACGATCTTCCAGAAAACGTTACCTTTGGTAATATTGTAGCAATTGATACTGAGGCTATGGGATTAAATCCATCAAGAGACAGATTGTGCCTTATACAACTATATGATGGAGAAGGAGATTGTCACTTAGTTCAATTTGATGGTTTTGACTACAATAGCCCAAACTTACAAAAAATTCTTATTGATAAAAGTAAAATTAAAATCTTTCATTATGCCCGTTTTGACATGGCAGCAATAAAGTATGCTCTTGGGATTAATTTGGAAAATATCTATTGTACAAAAATTGCAAGTAAGATTGCACGTACTTATACTAACTCACACGGCCTTAAGGATATTTGCAAAGAACTGTTAGATGTCGAAATATCTAAAAAAAAGCAAAGTAGTGATTGGGGAAATATATCTCTTTCAAAAGAGCAAATCACTTATGCTGCAAATGATGTTGTTCATCTTCACAATATTAGAATTAAACTTAATGAGATACTAGAGCGAGAAAAAAGATTTAAGTTAGCTAATGCTTGTTTTGAGTTTTTATCAACTCGCGTTGAATTGGATCTTAAAGGCTGGGTAGATAAAGATATCTTCTCTCACTCGTCTTAATATTTATGGAAAATAAATTAATAATTAAAACTGCTCTCGATGTTTTAAAAACAGAAATAACTGGTATAAAAAAATTATCAAAAATAATAGATAATAATTTTTTAAGTATAATAAAAAAACTATCCAAGAATAGAGGTAAAGTGATATTTACTGGAATTGGTAAATCAGCTCATATTGCTAAGAAAATATCTAGCACAATGAGCTCAACAGGAACACATTCTCAATTTTGTCATTCGACTGAGATGTCCCATGGGGATCTTGGTATAATTTCAAAAAATGATATTGTTATTATATTGTCAAATTCAGGAAATAGTGTGGAGCTTGAAGGTGTAATTAATTTTTGTAAAAAAAATAAAATACACACTATTGGAGTTTCTTCAGTCAAAAATAGTAATCTAATTAACTCTACTAATATGAACTTAATAATCCCAGCGGCTGATGAAGCTTGTGCCATTGGTTTGGCGCCAACCACATCGACATCAATGACATTAATTATAGGAGATATAATTTGTGTAAGTTTGATGAGGATGAAAAAATTCTCAACTAAGGACTATAGAGATATTCATCCTGGTGGAAGCCTTGGTGAAAGCCTATTACAAGTTAAAAAGATAATGCACACAGGCAAAAAAATTCCCCTAATAGACGAAAACGCATCAATGAGAGATGCTGTTTTAGAAATAACTAGAAAGTCTTTTGGGCATGTGTGCGTGATTAACAAAGCAAAGAAAATTATAGGAATAATAACAGATGGAGACCTTAGAAGATCAATAAATAATAATTTATTAGATAAAAAAGTTAAGTCTGTAATGAAGTCTAATCCTTTCTTGATTAAGGATGACGAACTATGTTCCGAAGCTCTTAAATTAATGCATAGTAAAAAAATATCATGTCTATTTATTGAAAAAAATCTTGAGCCGGTTGGAATAGTTCATATTCATGATTGCTTAAAGACTGTTAAAAATTAAATATTAAGAAAGTATTATGAGAAAATACTTGAATGGATTAGTAGCAATTACTTTACTAGTAGCTTTAAGCTTAATATTTTTTGATTATTCTGATAATGATTCAGATGAGCTTGAAACTAAGCTGAGTGAGCTTAAAGATAGATCATCTTCAAAAATTATTGAAATATCAAATCCTACTTTTAAAAATAAAGGGCTAGATACAAACTTTTACCAAATTAAAGCTAAAAAAGGTATTCAAATTAATCAAGATATAGAGCTCTATGAAATTAAAGGAAAATTTATAGATGATAATAATGAGTTATTTTTTATCAAGGCTGATAAGGGACTTTATAGTCAGATTAATCAAATTATAAATCTTGTAGGCAATGTTTTAATATCTGATGAATTTGGAAATATAACATCAACAGATAGTGCTACTATAAATATAGAAAATAAAAAAATAAGATTATTAAATAAAGTTGTGTCAATTTCGAATACATCAATAATTAAATCTGATTCATCTATTATTGACGAAGCAAGCGGTATAATTATCTATACTGGCAATGTTAAGGTAAAAATAGAAAGTAAATGAAATTAGCCTATCTTATAATTATTGTATTTCTAAGCTCAAAAACTTTTAGTGATGAAATAAATAATTCATATTTTTATATAAACTCAGATAAATTAATTATTCAAGACAATCTATTTATGTCAGAATTTATTGGAAATGTTTACGCAAGAAATGGCGTTAATCATTTTTGGGGTGACAAAATTTTAATTAATTATGATAATAATAAGAAGATCAAAATAATAACAATCATTGGAAATGTTAAGATCAAACGATTTAACGAAGAAGTAGTTGGCGATAAAGCAGTGTATAGCTTAGAATCTGAAAAAATAAAGATTAATGGCAACGTAACAGTTATAAAAGATGGTAATATTATAAATGGTAATGAATTACTTGTAGATTTAATAAATTCTACAAGTACAATTAAAGGTAACGTAGATAAACAAGTCTCCGCTAAGGTAATAGAGTAATTATGAAGCCCAAATTGATTTCATCAAACAATGGTTTAGTAATAAAAAACTTGAGAAAATCTATTTCAAAAAAAACTATTGTTAGGGATGTATCACTTCAAGTTCAAAGAGGGCAAACCATTGGCTTATTAGGTCCAAACGGTGCTGGAAAAACAACTACATTTTATATGATAATGGGACTAATTCAGCCTGATAGTGGGGAAATAAATTTAGATGACAATGATATTGTTACATTGCCAATGCACGAAAGGGCCAGGCTTGGAATTGGATATTTGCCCCAACAACCATCTATATTCAGAGGTTTATCAGTAGAAGATAATATAATGTCAATTCTGGAGACAAGAAAATATAACATTGAGCAAAAACAGAATAAATTAGAAGAATTATTAACCGAGTTTTCACTTACTCACCTGAGAAGAGCTATGCCATATATGCTAAGTGGAGGAGAAAGAAGAAGAACAGAAATAGCAAGGTGCTTGGCTGCTGATCCAAAATTAATATTGATGGATGAGCCAACAGCAGGCGTTGATCCAATAGGAATTAATGATATTAAAAACTTAATAAAACAACTTATTAAAAGAAATATCGGTGTGCTAATTACTGATCATAATGTTCGTGAAGTTTTAGATATTTGTGATTATTCATATGTACTTCACTCAGGTGAAATTATAGCTGAAGGTGATAGTGATAAAATTATCGGAAATAAAGATGCTAGAAAACTATACCTTGGAGATACATTCAAAGTTTAGTTTTTGGTGGAGCTAATCGGGATCGAACCGATGACCTC
>CAJJBM010000042.1 GCA_905182445.1 Pelagibacteraceae bacterium AG-422-B15
TAATAATAAAAGGATCAACAAATAAAATTACTGGAGGTAATAAGATAAATAGTTTTCATGATCATCGAATTGCTATGTCATTTTCAATATTAACTTTGGTTTGCAAAAAACCTTTAAAGATTAATAATCTAAAATGTATTGACATAAGTTATCCTAAATTTAATCAAGATTTAAAAAGTTTACTAGTAAATGCCTAAGATAATAACTGTCGATGGACCGGCGGGAGTAGGTAAAGGAACAATCTGTAAATTACTTGGTGATACATTAAATGCTCCAGTTTTAAATAGTGGAGAAATTTATAGAAGTATTGCCTATAATTTAAAAAGAAAAAAAATTAGCTTAGAGGATATACCCAATATAATTAGGTATGTTAAAAAATATGATCATAAAAAATTATCTTCTGACAAACTATATAATAATAGTATTGATCTAATTTCATCTCAAATATCTAGTATTCCAGAATTAAGAAAGTTAACAATCCTCATTCAAAGAAATTTCATTAAATTAAATAATAATGCCTCGAGACTAATAATTGCCGAAGGTAGAGACATGGGAACGGTAATATTTCCAAAAGCTGAGATAAAAATTTTTTTATGGGCAAAGGCAGAAATAAGAGCTCAAAGAAGACATTTACAGGTTAAAAATGTCAGGAAAAGTAACAAATATAATGATATTTTAGATGAAATTATAATAAGAGATATGAGGGATATGAGCAGAAAAATAGCACCTTTACAGCCCGCTGAAGATTCTTACTTGATTGATAACTCAAACTTAGATATAGAACAGTGCTTCAATAGAATATTAAAGATAATTAAAAAATAAAACATTAATAAATGAACGAATTAACAAACCCTGAACAAGCTTCTAGCGAATTTGAAAAATTACTAGCCGAATCCCAACTCAATTCTGAATTAAAAGAAGGCACGATTATTAAGGGCACAATATCTGAATTAGATGATGATGCTGTTACTGTTGATATAGGTGCAAAAGTAGAGGGTAGAATTGCCAAAAGAGAATTCATATTTTCAAAAGATAAAAAGGAATTGGAAGTTGGAGATATAATTGACGTTTATTTAGAAAAAATTGAAAACCATTTTGGTGATTGTATTTTAAGTAGATCAAAAGCAAAAAATAAGGAAATTTGGGCCGAGATAGAAAAATCTTTTGAAGCTGGTGAACTCGTTGACGGAGTTATAACTGGTAAAGTAAAAGGCGGTCTTTCAGCTGAAATCGGCATTACAGCTTTTTTACCTGGCAGTCAAATTGATACAAGACCTCTAAGAGATATTAGTCATCTTTTAAATGTTCCTCAGAAATTTAAAGTACTAAAGATGGACTCTAAGCGAAATAATATTGTCGTTAGCCGCAGAGCTGTTTTAGAAGAAACCCACAAAGAACTAAGAGAAGAAAGATTCTCACAACTAGCGCTAGGTGATGTAGTGGAAGGCCGCGTAAAAGCAATTACTGACTATGGTGCCTTTGTTGACCTAGGTGGATATGACTCATTATTACATAGTTCCGATATCACTTATCGTAGAATAGGTCATCCGTCTGAAATTCTTAAGATTGACCAAATTGTAAAAGTCAAAATTATTAAAGTTGATCCTGAAAAAAATCGGGTTTCATGTGGATTAAAACAATTAGAAGAAGATCCTTGGACCAAAATAGAAGGTAAATTTAATATTGGTGATAAATTACAAGGTATTTGTACCAATGTAACTGATTATGGAATTTTTATAGAAGTTGATAACGGAATTGAAGGACTTGCTCATAGAGATATGTTAACTTGGAGTTCTAAGAAAAATTCTCAACCAGGCAATCTATACGCGAGATCTCAATCTGTAGATTGTATAGTTCTTGATGTAGACTATGTTAAGAAAAGACTAAGTCTTGGAATTAAACAACTATCAGCCAATCCATTTGAAAAATATAATGAGTCAAATCCAATTGGAACAATTGTAGATACAGAAATTAAAGCTATTAAAGATAATATAATATTCTGTAGCCTTGAAGAAGATATTGACGGGGCTATTTTCAGCCAAAATATCTCTTGGGATTCTCATGAGGATTCAAAAGATGCAATGCAGAAATTTAATGTTGGTGATAAAATAAAAGCTAAGATTATTGAAAATAAAAATGATAAAATTGCACTCTCTATACGAGAAGCAGAAGGCAATCCATTTGATGAGATAAAAGCTAAGTCTACTGGCGATACTGTGACATGTACTGTTTCTGAAGTTACTGATTATGGTGTAAAAGTTATAATTGGTGAAAATGGTCCAAAAGTTGTTATTAAAAAGAATGATTTAGCTCTTAGAAAACCGGATGCTAGGCCAGAGAGATGGGCAAAAAATGACAAGTTAGATGCAATGATATCGCAAATTGATATCCAAAATTTCAAGGTTTCACTATCAATCAAGGCTCTCGAAGAAGCTACGGAAAAAGAGGCTATAAACAAATATGGAGCTAAAGATTCTGGTGCTAGTCTTGGCGATATTCTTGGTAAGGCTTTAAGTGACAAAAAAACTGAATCTGAAGAATAATATTCATCTTAATCAATGGTTTACAAAAAATTAGTTAACTCTATAATTAATCTATGAGTTTAATTAAAAGCCAACTAATTCAAAACATAACAGACCAAAATCCACACCTATATATCAAAGATGTAGAAAGAATTGTTAACACTATATTCTCTGAAATTACAAAATCCTTAGCTGATGGAAGAAGAGTGGAGCTAAGAGGTTTCGGCGCATTCTCAGTCCAAAAAAGGAAAGAGAGAATTGGAAGAAATCCAAGGACTGGAGATGCTGTAAATGTTTCTGAAAAATATATACCTAGATTTAAATCTGGAAAAGAACTTAGAATAAAGCTTAATTCAGCAAATAAAATGGATGCCACTTTATCTTCTGTTGCTGATACGGATATAGAACTTTAAAAAAACAAAAATTGACTAATAATCCAATCTACTGCGCTATTGATACAAATAACATAAAGCAAGCAATTGCTTTAATCAAAAAAATTAGGCCTTCTATTGGTGGAGTAAAGCTCGGACTAGAATTTTATACTCATTGTGGTATTGACGGAATAAATAAGATCAAAGAATTAGGTCTTCCAATGTTTATAGATCTTAAATTATTTGATATTCCTAATACTACTAAAGCTGCCCTTCAGGGAATACTAGCGTCAGGGCCAGAGTTAACAACTTTACATATTTCTGGTGGATCAGAAATGCTTAGAGAATGTGTAGACATAAGGAATTCTAGTCAGAGTAAAACAAAATTGATTGGCGTAACAGTCTTAACCAGTTTTGATGAAGAAGGAATACAAGAAGTTGGTTTAAACAACTCAATAGGAGATCAGGTAATTAAACTTGCAAAATTAGCAGCTGAAAGCAAATTAGATGGAATTGTATGTTCTCCACACGAGATAATAAAAATTAAATCAGAAATAAAAGATGACTTAAAATTAATTGTTCCGGGCATTAGAGGTGTGGAAGATAATTCAAATGATCAAAAGAGAACTATGAGTGCCAAAGAAGCTATTGACTCTGGTGCTGATATTTTAGTTATAGGAAGACCTATCACAAAAGCAATTGATCCAGCAGAAGCAGCAAACAAAATATTCAAATCTTTATAATGGAAGCTAATAAGATAAAGATCTGCGGTATTAAAGATTTATCTATTGCTAATTTTTGTATTGAAAGTGATGCAGATTATCTTGGATTTGTTTCATATAAAAATTCGCCTAGAGATATTTCGTTTAATGATAGTAAAAATATTATTAGTAAATTATCTAAACCGATCAACACAGTTGCAGTAACAGTCAATGCTGATATTAGTGATATTAAAGAGATTGAGGATTCTGGTTTTAATCACATCCAATTGCATGGCTCTGAATCTCTAGATTATTTATCTTCAATAAAAAAAAGTACAAAATTAAAAATTATAAAGGCTTTTGGTATTTCTACTCAAAATGATTTTGATCATATTGGTGACTATATAGATTTATGTGATTTTTTCTTACTTGATGCAAAGCCAGCTAAAAGTGAAATGCCTGGTGGTAATGCTAAAAAATTTGATTGGGGTTTGTTAAGGGATCATAATCTTGGCAGAAAATTCTTTTTATCCGGAGGACTAGATATGGGTAATCTTGAAATAGCCCTAAAAAATAATATCACATCATTTTTTGACGTATCCTCTAGCGTTGAAAGCAGTCCTGGAGTAAAAGATAAGATCAAAATAAAAGAGTTTATTAATAAGGTTAAAGGTAAATGAGCACCAATGAAATAAAAAATTCATTAAGAAGTGGGCCAAATAAAAATGGTTACTATGGAGACTTTGGTGGAAGATACGCACCTGAAATATTAATGCCAAATCTTATTCAGCTTGAAGAGGCTTTTGAAACAGCAATTAATGATAAGAATTTCATTGATGAATTTAATTACTATTTAAAAGAATATGTTGGTCGACCTAACCCTCTATACTATGCAGAACAATTGACTAAAAAAATTGGTGGGGCAAAAATTTATTTAAAATCTGATCACTTAAATCATCTTGGCGCACATAAAATAAATAATTCACTCTTTCAAGTGCTACTAGCAAAATATATGGGTAAAACCAAAATCTATTGTGAAACAGGTGCTGGTGCACATTTAATTGCAACCGCCGCTTGTGGTGCAAGATTTAATCTTCCTGTCGTTGGCTATATGGGTAAAGATGATATTTTCCTTCAATCAACAAATGTTTTAAAGGCCAAGCTATTCGGTGCATCAGTGGTTGAATGTGTTGATGGCACTGGACAAAAAGGTGTTTTAAAGGATGCCTGTACATCCGTACTTAAAGCCTGGTCTAGTGATCCTACTGCGTTTTATTGTTGTGGTTCAGCTATCGGTCCCCACCCTTTTCCAAAAATTGTACAGTACGCTCAATCAATAATTGGTAAGGAAATTAAACAACAAATATTAGAAAAAGAAAACAGACTGCCTGATGCAATAGTTGCATGTATCGGAGGTGGCTCTAATTTAATTGGATCAATTCACGAATTTTTGGATGATCATGATGTTGCTCTTTACGGTGTAGAAGCAGAACACAGTTCTGCATTAACGAATGGCTCAATTGGTATCATGCAAGGCTTTAAATCTTTTATGCTTCAATCAAATGATGGTTCAGCAACTTTGGATACTAAGAGTTTAGCTTCAGGGATTAATTTTTACTCATGTGGACCAGAACATTCTTATCTAAAAAGTATAGGTAGAGTAAGTTATACTTACGCAACAGATGATGAGGCTTTTGATGCCTTTCAGTTGCTTTGTAAAACAGAGGGAATTCTACCAGCATTTGAACCAAGTTTTGCTATAGCCCAAGCAATAAAATTAGCAAAAGAAATGAGTGAGGATAAAATTATTGTAATTAATATATGTGGACGGGGCGATAAAGATATTGATACTGCTGAAAGAATGTTGGGTGATAAACTTGGAAAATAGAATAAGTAGTATTTTTAAAAACTTAAAATTAGAAAATAAAAAAGCTTTTATAAGTTTTACTACAGCAGGTTTTCCAGATGTAGATACTAGTTTCGAGATAATGAAGTCGATAGCGGACTCAGGCGCACATATACATGAAATATCTTTTCCTCATGCTGAGGCGCAGGCTGATGGTCCAATTATTCAACTAGCAAATATTGAAAGTATTAAAAATGGAATTAATTTTGATAAAGTTATTGGTATTGCTAAAGAAATGAGGGCATATAATCAACAAATTGGCTTAGTTATGATGGGCTATTTAAATAATATTTTTATATACGGTATAGACAAATTTGCTAAAGAAGTTAGTGGTATCATAGATGCCGTTATCTGTGTCGACTTACCAGCTGACGTTGTAGAAGAATCTCAACTCAAACAAGCATTAAAAAAAGAGAATATAGCCCTAATAAAGTTAATCACCCCAACAACTTCTGATGAGAGAATTAAAAAATTAGTAGAAAATGCGGAAGGTTTTATTTATAGCGTAAATGTTGCAGGCATTACTGGTGTTAAGTCTGCCGAAATAGATAAAGTAAATTCACAAATTTCAAGAATTAAACAATATACAGATCTACCTGTAGTCTCTGGATTTGGGATTAAAACAGTTGAAGATGTTAGAAAATTTTCTAAATCAAATGCTGATGGTGTGGTAATTGGCTCTGCTATTGTTGAAAAAATTCAAGAAATTTCAAAAAAAAATACTGATAAGAAAAATATTGCTAAGTTTGTAAAGGACTTTTGTTCTGAATTGATTAAGAGTCTGAACTCATGAATTGGATAACAAAATTAGCACCAAAAATAAAATCTATTTTAGGTGGCAAAAAAAGCTTAGAAGTTGCTGAGAATTCTTGGGTCAAATGTTCTCAATGTCAAACTATGCTCTACTCTGATGACTTAGAAAAAAATCACTATATTTGCCCAAATTGTGATTTACATTTGTATATTCACCCTAGAATTAGAATGAAGCATTTATTTGACGAGGGTATTTATGAGGAAATACCTTACCCTACTGTTCAATTGGACCCCCTAAACTTCAAAGATACAAATTCCTATAAAGAAAAATTTAAGGAAGCTCAGACTAATACTGAAATGCAAGATGCGTTTCTTATTGGTTATGGAAAAATGAAAGGCATCTCAACAACTGTGGTTGCTATGAACTTTAAATTTATGGGTGGAAGTTTATCTTCAGCTGGCGCTGAAGCAATGGTCAAAGCAGCTGAACATGCAATTGCGCATAATACGCCTTTCATTATGATCACTTCAAGTGGCGGCGCTAGAATGCAAGAAAACCAACTAAGTCTTCAAGCTTTACCAAAAACTACTATAGCTGTTCAGATGGTAAAAGACGCTAAGCTTCCCTACATTGTTATTCTTACCGATCCTACTTCAGGTGGTGTAACCGCTTCATTTGCTATGTTAGGCGATGTGACTATTGCTGAGCCAAAAGCTTTAATATGTTTTGCTGGCCCACGAGTCATTGCAAGTACAGTAGGAGAAACTTTGCCTGACGGTTTTCAAAGATCTGAATTCCTTCTCGACCATGGCTTTATTGACCAAATAATTCACCGAAAAGATCTTAAAGATAAACTGGCAAACTTATTATCTTTGTTATTAAAACGAGCAGCTTAATTGAATATTACAGACTCGCAGATTGAAGAACAACTCAATCAACTCTTAGAACTTCATCCAAAACGAATTGATTTATCTTTGGATAGGATTCAGTCTCTCTTAGCTACACTAGAAAATCCTCAAAATAAAATTGAGAATATCATCCATATCGCTGGAACTAACGGTAAATTTTCTACGCTAAAGTTTATTCAGTCAATTCTACAAGCCATGCATAAAACAACTAATGCATATATTTCCCCGCACTTAATTAGATTTAATGAACGATTTGAATTAGGGTCGGGTACTATAAGTAATGAAGATCTTTCAATGCTCATAAATGAAGTTAAAAATATTAATGCTGATAGTCCGATAACTTTTTTTGAGATTACTAGTGCCTGTTTCTTTTTAGCAGCTTCACGAAATAAAGCTGATTATACATTGTTAGAGGTTGGACTTGGTGGTCGACTCGATAGTTCAAACGTAATGACACCAAAAATATCTGTTATTTCCTCAATTTCTAATGATCATCATGATTTCCTTGGAGATACTATTGAAAAAATTGCATTTGAGAAAGCTGGCATTATTAAGCCTAATACTCCAGTTGTTATTGGGAGACAGCCTTTTGAAGAAGCGTTGGAAGTTATAGTGAGTCAAGCTAATCAACTGAATGCACCGACGTCTATCTTTGGTAGAGATTGGAACATAGAATCAAAACATAATAAGATTTATTATTCAGATACAAATGATGAAATAATATTAGAGCCATTAAAAATATATGGTGATTTTCAATTATACAATTTAGGTCTAGCTATAGCATCTGTTAAACAAACAGGTTCTACAAACATAAATGATGCTTTAAAACAAAACAATCACGTCAAGATAGCTTTACCAGGAAGAGTACAGCAGATCAAAGAAGGTAAGTATCTAGAAATGGTATCATTCGAAAATGAATTATTCTTAGACGGTTCTCATAATGCAGATGCTGCGTTTCAACTTAATAAAACTCTACAAAACTTAACTCAAATAAAAGATGTAGTTATTATTTTAGGGATGATTAGTACAAAAGATCCAGCAGGCTACATAAAGCAATTTAATAATATTAAAGAGATTAAGACTATTACTATACCAAATGAAGGAAGCGCTATATCTGCAGAAGTTCTTAGCTCTATATTAACAGAAGTAGGCGTAAAAGTGTCCCCAGCAACTAACCTTGAGGAAGCCATAAGGTATCTTAGTAGAGAGCATCCAGCTGCCCGCATTCTAATCTGTGGATCCTTATATTTAGCTGGGCAAGTACTTAAAAATAATTAAGCGATTGAATCTTTAATCCACTCAACAATTGCTGATTTTGAAACTGCACCAACTTTTGTTGCTTTGGCTTCACCACCTTGAAATACTAGCATCGTAGGAATGCCGCGTACACCATACTTAGTTGGAGTTATAGGATTTTCATCAATATTAACTTTAGCTACAATGATATCACCTTTCATCTCATCGGATATTTCTTCTAAAGATGGTCCTATTTGTTTACAAGGTCCACACCAAGGAGCCCAAAAATCTAGAACAACAGGTTTATCAGAATTTAAAACATCTTGTTCAAATGTCGCGTCAGTAATATTGATAGTAGCCATAATTATATCCTCTAAAGTTAGTTGTAATGTAGGTATTAATACCACCAAGTCAAGTCCTAAGGGCAATAAAAATAATACTAAGTTATTGAATTAATTATATATTTTTAATCTTTTTTCTTTTTGATTATCTCTAATTTGTAAAGATTATCTTGGGGTTCTGAAACTTGATCTAAGCCAGATTCAGAGATTTTTTCTGAGCTTTCCAAAGTTTTTTCAATGTCAGGGTTTTTATATCCTTTATCTTTTACTTTCTGCAACGTGTTAATAAGCGTCTTAGAAAAAGAACTATTAATTTTCTCTGCTGATTTAACTACTTGGTTTATGCTTTTTGCGTGATCAGCAAAATGACCAAATAAAACTTTTGATGCTGAAAAGAGTGGATTGATTGTATCCATTAATTCATTTGCTAATTTATTGTTCTCTTCCATAGACATTAATTTATCAAACCAATCTAGATCAATTAAGAAATTTCTTGGCCCTGTGATGAGGATATTTTTACTTCTTGCATAATTTTCTAAATCTATCTGCATATACTTAGAACTTTCTCGTGCAATCTGGAGATGGTTTTCACTTGGTAAAAACATCAAGATGAATTTAAACGAACCCTTTGCTTTGTGATAATTTTTTTTGGACAGTTCATCAATATGGTCTTTAATTGCTTTTCCAATTTTAGTTTTAATTAATTTAATAGTTTCATAATCACCTTTTTCTTGTGCATCAAAATATTCATCAAATGGATCAAGCGGTGCTTTTGCATCTGCAATTAATTTGTGTGTTTTAGATAAGATAAATTGTGCATCTGGTATTACTGACATTTCTGGAATTTTTGTATTATAAAAAACATTCTTACCCTCAACAAATTTAGTATTTTTTACTAACTCCTGCATTAGCAATTCATTGTTCTTGCCACGAGTGTTAGCTGAATATTCGGTTTTAATCTTTGTCTCTTCAAATTTATGCCACATCGTATTCATTGCATTGGCTTGTTTTTCATTTAGATTTTTTAAACCAGCCGCAGCTTCTATTTTAAGTTGCTCAACTCTTCCAACTTCTTTTGTCATATAATCTTTTACAGGATTAATAACTTCATCAGTTGCAGTAGTTAATTCTTGCTTAAGCTCATTTGAAATAGATGTTCGCATATCTGATTCAGCTTGATATCTGATTATTTTTTCATTTAATGTTCGTGTTTTTGCTGAGAATATAATCCATGCTCCAACTATTGCTATTGCCGCACCAGCTATAAAACTTAATATATTTAACTCACCCATACCTACTTATTGTCCTACTGTTTTAGAATATTATTGTTTGTCTCTTCTAGCTCTTGAATGTATTCATCAATTTCTTGTAATATATCCATATTATATTCACCTTCAGACTCTCTAAGATCATCAATTTCCTTCATTGCATTTGGAATAGTATTCCATGGAACTTTATCCATAGTTAATAATTTTGAGGCAACATCACGATCTCTTTTTTGAAGTTCATTTTTTGGCAATAATTCAGGTTTTTCATTATAAATTGCTCGTTTAGCAAATTCTTGAATACGGCTATCTGTTATTTTTAATGCGATATCATAACGCTTTTCCCATTCAGCCGCTTGGAAGTCTTGCATCAAATAATTATCTTTATTATCAGGAAATCCATCAAAAATTCTTTGTTCGACTGTTCTTTCTGACTGATCTTCAACAAATGATTTTTCCTCGCTCATGTCAATTAGAAGGTTAGTAAACTTTTCAATAAAGTTTTTATTATTGCGAACTTTTTCCATCCGTTCTTGTAATACTTTTAAATCATCTTCTTTGAACTCTTCTGATTGCATTAAATATTTTTCATCAAGTAATATTGGCTGTTCATTAGCTTTTATTAATTGAAAACATTTCTTTTTGCCTTTAAATAATTTTTTTAGATCAGCTCGATCTAAATCAAAAATTAAATCGGGATCAGTATTAAGATCAAAAAAATAAACATAATTTTGATACGTTGGGTCTACTGCTAAGTAAGCTAATCCATTAGTATATTCTTTACCTCTGAAATATCTACTCGCACAGAATATGCGATCTTGATTTATAAATTTATAAACATCCTGTTTTGAAGTTGTTTTCATGGCGGCTTCCCATACATCCGGACATCTATCTTTAACAAGTTTGCAAACACCAATAGTTGCCTCAACATCACTTAATGCATCATGAGCATTAGAATGATCAATTCCATTTGCTGGCGCAAAACGATCAAGCTTAAAAGTAATCTTACCATTGCTATCATTAAGCGGTCGTACAAATGAGTTTGGTGCAACTGCTGCTGCAGAATGAATTATTTTTAATGCATCGCCACGTTTGTTTCCATTCGTATTAGTTAAGTAAGGAGGTAATGCGCTTTGATACAAGCTTTGTCTTAAGAATTTTTCATCAAATCCTAGAGAATTATAGCCAATATAAGTTGTCTCACCCCAGGATAAGAATTTTTGCTGTATTTTTCTTATTAGGCCAAAATTAGAATCCTCATGATTTTTTAGAAGATCTACTCCTGTTCCATTTACTAGCAACGCTTTTGGATGTGGAATGGGGTACTCTTTTTTCATACGTCCACGCATGTCAAAACTATCAATAATATTAAAATCTTGATCTGTTAAAATTGCTGCAGCTTGTATTATGCTGTCAAATTCAGCTGATAATCCACTAGTCTCAAAATCATAAAATACATATCTCATTATAGTCCTACCTTTTTATTAGATTCCGTTTGTTCACTAAATATTTCTTCATCATTTTTATACTTATCAATTATGAACTATACTTCTTCAATTGTTGGACAAAATTGAGCTACCATATCTATGTGCTTTACTCTCTTTTTAATTGATTCTTCTTGGTTAATATCAACTTTAATTTAATTAGTTGATATTTGTATCCAAAGTAGGCAGAAAGTAAGGAGTAACATATGGGGGAAAGAAAACCTTTCTGCCTACTGTTAGAAAAGGTAGGACATAATCAAGTCTTTATTGTGGAGAAAGTGTGTTTAAAAAAAGAAATTAATCGATAATTTCATAGTCATAAACACCATAAAGATCCTTCTTTTCTAAATACAGCCTATAATTAGCTTTGTCTTTATTAACAGAAACATAGCACCAATTTGAATCACAATTAATTATTTCTCCTTGAACTCCATAACTTAATTTTGCTTTAATAATTCCCTTACTTTTAGATTTGTAGCCATAACTATATGGTTTTGAAGACGTAATTACATAACGTTTACCACTAAATAATTGCTTTGCCATCCAGCCTTCCGTACCGTTTAAAGGATCTCTTACAAAGCGCCATTCTGTATTCTGTCTGCGTACTTCAAATGGATAGCCTTTGATTTGATATTGAAATTTTATAGTTGCATATGGACTTGGTCCCATTCGCATATTAGCCAAACCTTTAGTGCTAACCCACCTAGGTACTGGCAAATTATCTTCAGCAAAGATTCCAGATGAAAAAATTATAAAACTTAAAGTAAGTGTAGTTATTTTTTTTAACATCTATTAAGGGTAAAGTCTTTTTGTGGTCCATTGATTGTTATTAAGTTCAAATACGAACCTATTGTGTAGTCGTGATGTGTAAGCAGATGTTGCTTCCCAAAATTCTATTTTTTCTGGACAAATAATTATACCTGACCAGTGATCTGGACGCGGGATATCTTTGCCAGCATATTCTACTTTAAGTTTTGCAAACTCTTCTTCTAACTGTTCTCTGCTTGCGACTTCATCACTTTGTTTTGATAAAATGGCTGAAATTTTTGCATCTTCTTTTCTAGAAGCCCAATAATTATCGGCTATATCATCACTAACTTGTTTAACAGTTCCTTGAACCCGAACTGATTTATTCTGTGCTCGTGACCACCAAGTTAATGCACCTTTGCCTGCCACAAATAATTCTTTACCTTTTTGACTTTTTAAATTCGTGTAAAATAAAAAACCTTTTTCAGACACATCTTTTAATAATACATAGCGTCCATTTGGCATTCCAGTAGAATCTACTGAACTAATACAAATAGCATTAGGGTCGTTAGGCTCTAACTCTAATTCAGGATCGTAGTAATGATGCCATACCTCTAACCAATTTTGGTTTTCTAAAATATCTTGCTCTTTCATAGGTGAAATATAGTATATATTTTTTTTAAAAACTAATTAATTTCTAGCTGATAGTATGTTTGAAACTCTTAAAAAAATTTTTTGGCTCCAACAAAGATATATCAAAATATTTATCAATAGTGGTGTTTATCCGCCATTTATTCGTAATCGAAAAAGAACTGTTTGGACTAAAAAAGATAAAGATTAATCATCACTTTCAGAATCTGCTGATTTAACAACCGTCTCTGATATGCGTTGCAACATAGATTCTGTCCTTACATGATGATCCTGTAAGTCTTGTCTAATTAAGTACATAATATAAATCAGTACTAAAAGTGCTAATAAAATTAAAAAATTCATAAATTAATTATAGCCTTGATATTCAAACAAGCTAGTCCTTGTTTCGAAATATTCTAAGTTTAAGCTATTTTACACCTTTTATTTTCAAGATTTGTTCATAAGCATCATTAATTAATTGAAATTTTTCTTTCGCTTTACGTATAATGCTTATGTCAGTTATTCCTTTAGCTCGAATAACATCAGGATGATTTTTTCTCGCTAGTGCGCGATAAGCTTTTTTAATGTCATTAATACTATCTGATTTTTTTATACCCAATACTTTATATGGGTCTTCCTTTACAAACTCTGGCCTTGAGTTTCGAAGACGATTAAAAGTTTGTTGATCTAGTCTAAAAATATTACTGACTTTCTTAATAAACCTTAACTCAGGAGATGATAATTCATGATCGGCATAACCTATTTCAAAAAGTCCTAAGATAATTTGTTCTAGCATTTGTGGTGAGCGTTTAAATGTTTGGTAGAGTTGTTCTGCATATATTTCAAAGCCATCACTAGTTTCTGCTGCTTGCTTCCAAATAGCAGAGACTTGCTTTAAGTCAGATTGTGGAATTCTAAAAATCTTTTTAAACTTAGCAATTTCATCTGAAGTTACAGCACCGTCAGCTTTAGCTAACTTTGCAGCCAGTACAATTAAACCGATAGCGTAAACACCCTGCTTTTGATTAAATTTATTACCGGTATTATTAAATGTCTTCTTACCTCCAAGAAAGAAGGCTCCAGCAGTAAATGCTAAAGCTCCCAATGGGCCTGCAATCATATTGCCCAAAGACGCTGCCATTAAGTATTTCCAGACACTCATTTTTCAATTACTGTTAATATTCAAATTATATTATATCAACTTTATTAAAAACAGAAATATGAATAAAAATAACATTCAAGCAGCTGCTTTCTTTATGCTTATTTCTGTTACAGGCTTTTCTATAATGGATTTATCAGTAAAATGGACTACTGCAAGCTACCCCATTGGTGAAGTTATATTTTTTCGAATGATTTTTGGCATCATCCCTTTAGTTTTTGTGGTCCCCAAGGAACGGTGGAAAAACTTATTTGAAACTAAAAAACCTGGATTACATTTTATTCGATGCATTACAGGAACTTGTGCTCTTTTTGCTGTTTATGCATCGTTACATTATCTGCCCCTGGCACAAACAGTATCCCTAACCTTCGCCTCCCCAATCTTTTCAACTATTTTATCGATACTTATCCTCCATGAAGTAGTTCGAATGAGACGATGGATGGCAATAATTCTTGGATTTATTGGTGTGTGTGTTTTGGTCAATCCACTTTCAACAGATTTTACTGCTTATATGTTCCTACCTCTTACTTTTTGCTTTTTCTTTGGAATGGTATCTATTTCAATTCGAAAACTTAGTGAAACCGAGCCAACTTATTTGGTCGCGCTATATTTCACCATATTTGGAATTATTGCTTCGTTAGTAACTATTCCATTGTTTGGGGATTGGAAAATGCCAGTCTCTTCATCCGATTTACTAATTTTAACGTGTGTAGGTGTCTCTGGTGGCATAGGCAATCTTGCACTTACAGCAGCCTTTAAAAATGCTGAAGTATCGATTGTGACTCCATTAAAATACTTAAGTCTTATTTATGCAATAATATTTGGCTATTTAATTTGGGGAGAGGTTCCAACTTGGAATACTTATCTTGGAGCCACTTTAATTGTAATTTCTTCACTAATCATTATTAGAAGAGAAACCGTTTTAAAAAAAGATATTCAACCAGAAACTTTGGCAGTTAATCGTTAGTCCACTCAGGCTGTCTTTTTTCTAAAAAAGAACTAATGCCTTCATTGGCATCATTTAACTCAAGATTTTTTACCATATTTTGACTTGTGGCAGCATATGCATCAGTCAATCCCATTTCAATTTGTCGATAAAAACTTCTTTTGCC
The DNA here is from genome assembly GCA_905182445.1 of Pelagibacteraceae bacterium AG-422-B15. GTDB lineage: Bacteria > Pseudomonadota > Alphaproteobacteria > Pelagibacterales > AG-422-B15 > CACCCN01. The sequence goes on from CAJJBM010000042.1 coordinate 15,137, forward strand.
TTGAGCAATGACCTCAGCAGATTTTTGATTAATAGTTGCACAAACCATTTCTACTTCACTATCTAAATCAGCAGAACTAACTACTTTATTTATTAATCCAATTTTTTCGGCCTTTGCAGAATTAATCATTTGGCCACTTAATAACATTTCCATTGTCGCTTTACGCCCTATTGTTCTAGAAACAGCAACTTGAGGTGTATGACAAAATAGTCCTATATTTGCTCCTGGCAATGCATACCTTGAATCCTCTGAGCCATAGGCAAGGTCACAAGACGCTACTAGTTGATTTCCTGCAGCAGTAGCTACACCTCTTACTTTGGCAATTGCTGGTTTAGAAATCTTTTGAATTTGTTTCATCATCATGGAGCACTGGGCAAATAATTTTTCCTGCGCCTGCACATCTTTATCACTCATCATGCCTTTTACTTCAGTTAAGCTATGTCCAGAACAAAATATTTTTTCACTTGCTGACTCAAAAACTACAACTCTAATAGAAGGATTTGTGTCTATTTCTGTTAACTCAGCTTGGATTGCACCCATCATTTCTGATGAAAGACTATTTGCTGGATTATCATTGAGCTTTAAATAAGCAATATAATCTTTGTCAGTTCTAATTAATTTTTCAGTCATTTAAATCCTATAAATAATAATCATATTCTTCTTTTGGTATAAAAGTAGAATTATATAAATTTTCCTCACCTCTTTTAACAGATGAATATAACTTAAGGTAGTTTTCCCCAAAATATTCTTTTAAAATTTTTGAGTTTTCAAATCTAATTAGCGAATTTTCTAATGAAGTAGGAATTTCTGGATCTGCCTGAGTTTCAATTCCAGCATTAGTTCCATATTCTATAAAATGAGTTGGTTGTAATTTATTATTGATACCATTGAGCACACCAGCCAAGATACTAGCTAATGTTAAGTAGGCGTTTGCATCAGCTGATGC
>CAJJBM010000043.1 GCA_905182445.1 Pelagibacteraceae bacterium AG-422-B15
ACTTTCACGTCCTACGAGGATACAATCATCTTCTTTGAAACTGAAGTCTGAATATTTTATCTTCCCTTTTGTAGATAAAAGAATAACTCTTTTACCCTTATTGTCTTTCAGGAAAGAATTCCACGAATCATGTTCCTGTGGCGAGACGTATTGAAGGTAGTCCATAGCCGCTTGTTTGATATTTTTTTGGCTAAATACATAACCAGTTGGGTGAATAATATCTATTCCTACGTCAAAGCAAGCACATATGCGTATCATAGCGCCAGTATTTTGAGGAATATCGGGTTGAAACAAAGCTAATCTCATTTTTATTCTAATGCCAATTTATTTCCTAAAACTGAACAAAGTATGCGTCATAGTGACACAAGAATTTACAGTTAGACTAATTTATTTTTGTAGAAAATCCCTAATTAACGTATATATAAACCTTATATTACACGATGGATACAAAGAAAGATATAGATACAGCTGATACAAAAGTCACTAGGCGTGATTTTTTATATTTAACAACTGGAAGCTTTACAGCTGTAGGTGCTGGAGCACTTGTTTGGCCATTTATTGCACAAATGAATCCTGATGCTTCCGTTAAAGCAATGGCTTCAACTGAAGTTGATTTATCGCCAATTATGCCTGGCCAGAGTATAACAATATTATGGCGTGGAAAACCTGTTTTTGTGAGAAGACGAACAGAAGAAGAAATAGCTGAAGCGCAAGCTGTCAAGCAAGCAGACTTGCCAGATCCTGAGACTGATGAAACCAGAGTTCAAAAGCCAGAGTGGCTAGTCATGGTTGGAGTTTGTACACATCTTGGTTGTATTCCTCTAGGAAATAAAGGTGAATACAATGGATGGTTCTGTCCTTGTCACGGTTCTCATTACGATATTTCAGGAAGAATTAGAAAAGGCCCTGCGCCAAAAAATTTAGAAATACCAAGCTATGTTTTCTTGGATGATAATACAATAAAAATTGGATAAAGCTTATGAGTGATGATTACGAGCCCCAGTCGGCAGTTGCAAAATGGATTGATAAAAGACTACCTATAATTACATTATTTAGTGGTCACTTGATGCAGTTTCCAACTCCAAAAAATTTAAATTATTGGTGGACATTTGGTGGAATATTAACTTTCTGTCTTATCACTCAAATAATTACCGGACTAGTTTTGGCTATGCACTATATAGCTGATGCCAATTTAGCGTTTGCAAGTGTTGAGCATATTATGAGAGATGTAAACTATGGTTGGTTGTTAAGATATATTCATGCCAATGGTGCTTCAATGTTTTTCATTGCAGTATACCTTCACATGGCAAGATCACTTTTTTATGGCTCATATAAAGAGCCAAGAGAATTGATTTGGATTATTGGTGTTTTTATATTTTTACTAATGATTGCAACAGCATTTATGGGCTACGTATTACCGTGGGGACAAATGAGTTTTTGGGGTGCAACTGTTATTACAAATTTATTTAGTGCTGTTCCATTTTTTGGTGAGGCAATTACAAACTGGCTATGGGGTGATTATTCTGTAAGTGGCGCTCTATTAACAAGATTTTTCACGTTGCATTACTTAATGCCATTTTTAATTTTTGGTTTAGTAATTCTCCATATTTGGGCATTACATGTACCCGGTAATAATAATCCAGAGGGAATTGATGTAGTTAAAGGACAAGATACTGTCCCATTTCATCCGCATTATGTTGTAAAAGATGTATTGGCTCTAGTCGTATTTATGATTGTTTTTGCAGGCCTTGTATTCTTTAGTCCAAATATTCTTGGTCATAGTGATAATTACATACAAGCTAACCCATTACAAACTCCTGAGCACATTGTTCCTGAGTGGTACTTCTTACCTTTTTATGCAATTTTAAGAGCAATTCCAGATAAACTTGGTGGTGTAATTGCCATGGTTTCTGCGATAGCTATCCTGGCTTTCATTCCTTGGTTAGACACATCAAAAGTTAGATCGTCTAAATATAGACCACTATATAGACAATTCTATTGGTTACTTATAGTTGACTTTATTTTGTTGGGTTACCTTGGATCACAATCAGCAACTGGAATTTATTTAATTCTTGGAAGATTAGCTACTTTGTACTACTTCCTACATTTTATTTTAGTGATGCCATTAATTGGATTTATAGAAAAACCAAAACCTCTTCCTAAAAGTATTTCTGAACCAGTACTTACTAAAGAAGAACAATTAACTAAGTCTGGACAGATGGCTTAAATCAATGATTAAACGATTAAGTATATTTCTATTATTATTAGCTCATACAGTTAGCATGTCTTTTGTGTTTGCATCAGAAGAAATGCATGTGCCAATGCAACCTGATTGGTCTTTTCAAGGTCCTTTAGGTAAGTTTGATAGAGCGGAATTACAAAGAGGTTACCAAGTTTATACAGAAGTATGTTCAAGTTGCCATTCTATGGACCTTGTTAGTTATAGAAATTTAGTTCAAGAAGGTGGACCAGAGTTTTCTGAAAAACAAGCCAAAGCTATGGCGGCAATGTTTGAAGTTGAAGCTGGACCAGATGCTGACGGCGAGATGTTCATGCGTCCTGCTATCCTGTCAGATAAATTTGTAAGCCCTTGGAAAAATGAACAAGAGGGCAGAATATCAAATGGTGGTGCTTATCCCCCAGACTTATCAGTAATGGTTAAAGCAAGGTCGGGTGGAGCAGACTATGTTTATTCTTTATTGCTTGGCTATGAAGATGAAGTACCTGAGGGAATTATTTTAGATGACGGAGTTTATTATAATGTTTATGCAAAAAACCAAAGAATTGCTATGCCTCAAGTTATTTATGAAGATGGAGTAGAGTACACTGACGGTACTGCAGCAACAGAAGTTCAAATGGCAAAAGATGTTACAGCTTTTCTAGCTTGGTCAGCAGAACCTAAGTTAGAAGAGAGAAAAAGAATTGGATTTAAAGTGATTGTATATCTAATAATTTTATCTTTCTTATTATACTTTACTAATAAAAGAATCTGGAGAGACACCTCTCATTAATAATTTCATTTATGATTCAATGTATTAGTTAATTTAACTAATAATTCAGTTTATCTAATATTATCCACAGCTTCATCAGCTTCATCTCGCAGTAAAGTAATCTTTAAGATAATGTTTACATTGAATCATTGGAGAACTTTTATGTTAGAAAAATTATTTAAATTAAATGAAAATAACACTTCTATAAAAACTGAAATGCTTGCTGGTTTAGCAACATTTTTAACTATGGCTTATATTATTGTTGTTAACCCAGCTATTCTATCAACTGATGGAACAGGCATGGATTTCGGCGGTGTATTTGTTGCTACAATAATTGCAGCAGTTGTTGGCTGTTTGATTATGGGACTTTATGCCAATTGGCCAATAGGTATGGCTCCAGGAATGGGTCTTAATGCATTTTTTGCTTTTGGTGTTATTTTTGGAATGGGGTATACCTATCAACAAGCCCTAGCAGCTGTATTTATTGCAGGTCTTGCCTTCTTATTACTATCAGTAACTCCTGCAAGAGCTTGGATTATTAATAGTATTCCAAAAAGTATGAAATTTGGAGTAGGTGCTGGGATAGGTCTTTTTCTTGCAATTATTGGTCTTAAGAATGCTGGAATTGTCGTTGATAACCCGGCAACTCTTGTTGGATTGGGTGATGTAACTTCAATGCCTGTAATACTTGCTGCAGTTGGTTTTGCTGCTATGGCAATACTTGATAAAAGAGGTATTCCAGGTTCAATTATTATTGGCATCCTTCTTGTCAGTATCATTGCTTGGATGACTGGAGTTAGTTCTATTGATGGAGTAGTGGGTTCAATTCCACCTGCAGTACATGCTTTTCAATTAGACTT
>CAJJBM010000044.1 GCA_905182445.1 Pelagibacteraceae bacterium AG-422-B15
CCACATTTTTTTAAGATTAAATTCTGTAACTCTATCTTCGTCTGGAGTTATGGTTGCACATTTGACACCAACACCATACTTTTTAATTGCGTTAGCAGAATCAATTGTAACCTGATCATCAGTTTTATCTCTATTCTCAATACCAAGATCGTAATAATGAAGGTCAACATCAACATAAGGTAGAATTAATTTATTTTTAATAAATTCCCAGATGATTCTAGTCATTTCATCACCATCTATTTCAATAACTGGTGTGCTTACTTTAATTTTTGACATTTATATTAAGAACCTTTCTCAATTCTGCGGTATTATCTACAACGATATATGCATCTTTTATATTTTCACCAGTAAATTTGCAATCAATAGTTTTATCTATCAACTCAATTAATTGAGACCAATAATTGTTAAGATTAAATAAAATTATTGGCTTTCTATGAATTTGTAGCTGCTTCCATGATAGTACTTCAAAGAATTCTTCTAGTGTTCCAACTCCACCTGGCAGGACTAAGAATCCATCAGCCTTATTAAACATGGCAATTTTTCTTTCATGCATTGTTTCAACAACTTGAATGCTAGAAATATTTAAGTTTTTCTTTTCTTTTTCAACCAAGTGATTTGTTATTATGCCTTCAACTTCACCTTTATTAGCTATAGCTGCATTAGAGACAACTCCCATAATACCAGAGTCACCACCACCATAAATTACCTTAATATTATTAACTGCTAAAAGACTACCAATTTCAGTTGCTATTTCAGCAAATATTGATTCTGAACCATTAGAAGATCCACAGTAAACTGCAATTGATTTCATTAAAATTAATTTAGATTAATTGGCTGTAATTTGCGAGTATCTTTTGTTAAATAAAGATTTAAGAGCGTCAGGTAACGCTAATAAAGCAGGTGTAACAATTAGAGTTGCAACAGCTGCAAAACTTAATCCCCAAACTAAAGCCCACGCTAAAGGCTCAGTAAAGTAGGTTTCAGCACTCTTATAGCTAATAGTTCTATCGAATATGTTAATACTTAACTGTAATGCAGATGGCAGGATACCTATAACTGTTGTTATGTTAGTCAAAAGTATCGGTCGAATTCTACTTTTAGTAGAAAGAATGATAGCTTTAATTTTATTGGGCTCATCTTTTCTAATTTTTCTATAACTATCAATTAATATTATATTATTATTAACAACAATACCTGCACAGGCAACAATTCCTAAGCCAGTCATAATAATATTAAAATTCATCTGTAAGACAATCAATCCAACAAATATTCCTGTAGTTGAAAGCACTAATGAAAACAGGATAATAAAAGTATGATAAAAATTATTGAATAGGCAAATTAAAATCATAAACATTGCCAATAAAGCAAATATAAAAGCGCTTATTACAAAGTTGATTGAACTTTGAGAATCTTCAGCTTCTCCTAAAAATTTAATATCAACATCCAGCGGTAGGCCAGCTGTATTTTTCCATAGCTTTATATTAGAAATCATATCTGCGGTATTTGCATCTTTAGCTATATCGGCATTAACTATTAAATTTCTAGCACCATTTTTTCTGCCTATTGAAAATATTTTATTTACAGGTTTTTTTATTACAAATTCTGAAACTGGTATGGCACCTTTTTTTGTATTAATTTTAAGTGTTTCTATGTTGTCCAATGTTCTTTGGTCTTCTGGTAAAAAAAGTTTTATGTCTAGCTCATCAGTATCTTTTGGTCGCATAGTTCCAATTTTTAAACCATCAGTAGCTAAATTTATTATTGCTCCAATAGATTGAATAGGAATATCATATTTTCCTGTTTGTTTTCTATCAATATCATATCTCCATTCTAGCCCTGATATAGGATATATAATCTCTGCATTTTCAATTCCATCAACACTATTTAGTTTTGATTTTATAATTTCTGCAGTTTGACTAAGAAGTCTTGTATCGGAGGATGAAACTTCAATTTCAATGGGCTTACCAGCATTTAGGACGCTACTTATTGAATTTTCTTTAACCTCAATTCCATAACCAATAATTTTTTCAAAATCTTTTTTTAAATTATCAATTACTATACTTGGGTCCAATGTTTCATCTGCATTTTTAAACTCCATCCAGACATTCGCAATTATATCACTTGGATTATTGTCAAAAATCCAAATATGTTTTCTTTGAACAGTATTGGCCACATAGTTTTGTACATTACTGTTTGCATCCACAATTTCGACAACTTCATTAATATATTTAGTTTTCTCTTCTGTAGTTAAGTTCCCTCTAGCAGTTACATTTATTCTTGCACCATCTGCCTTATCATCTGGAAAAAATTGAACTCCTGTACCTAATTTTCCATATAAAAAAATTACTATGACAAATGTAAGTAAAGTTAATGTTGCCACTTTAATAGGTGATAATATTGCAAGTTCTAATACAGTTTCATATTTATCTAGTAGAAAACTACTCTTCTTGATAGGCGAATGATCCATCTCATCAGTTTTTTTTTCAATCATAGAACCTAAAGCTGGAACAAAAATTAAAGTGACTATTAAAGAAGCAGTAAGAACCACTATTACCGTAATAGGTATAACTCGTAACCACTGACCAATATTATCTGGCCAAAATATTAATGGGATGAAGGCGGCTATAGTAGTCAAGGCAGAAGCAATAATTGGCCAGAACATATTGTAGGATGCATTAATATATGAATCTCTTCTTCTCACACCTTTTTCTTGTTCCGCTCTAGCAAATTCAGAAATAACTATTGGACCATCAACAAGCATGCCAACGGCAAGTATTAGACCAAATATAGTCATCAAGTTATAAGTCATTCCAATCGAGTCCAATATTAAGATTGAAAATAGATATGTTACTGGAATTGCAAATCCAATTAGTAATCCACTTCTTATTCCTAGAACCCCAATAACAATAACCATAACCAACATTATTGCTGTTATAACTGTATTTTCTGCGGCACCAATTCTTTGAGTTATAGCGGCTGACTCATCATCAATTATAATTGCTTTTATTTCTGGGTGAAATTTACCTTTATTCAAATCGAGTATATTTCTTACAGAGTCATATGATTCTAGAACATTAGTTCCTGGCTTTCTTGCTATACTAATACTAAACGCCTCATAGCCATTAACTTTTACGTATTCTTTTCTCTTTAAGAATGATCTTTCAATATCTGCTACATCATTTAGCTTTAAAACAAAATTGTTAATCGTTTTAATTGGTAGGTAGTTTAATTCTGCATAATCCTCATACAGCCCTGGAACTTTAATTGAAAAATCTGCATTACTATCCGCAAGTATGCCAGCTGGAACTAAATTATTATATGATTTTAGGGCGTTAATAATCTCACTTATATTTACTTTATGCTTTTCTAATAAAGAGGGATTGACAGTAATTTTGATTACCTCTTCTTTACTTCCATTGATTTCAACTTCTGTGACATTTTTTATTGTTTCAAATTGTTTTTTATATTCTTCCGCAGTGCTATGTAAAATTTTGTACGGAACATCTCCATATATACCAATTTTTATTTTCGAAAATAACGAAGAGTCATATTCGCGCACATCTACTATCTCAATATCATCGGGCAATTTATCTCTACTATCTTCAACTTTATTTCTTACAAACTTGCCTAAATTTTCTTCGGTTGTGTTTAAATTAAACTGTACCATGAACTGAACCAGGCTATCTTTAGAAACTGAAATTACATTCTTTATGCCTTCTAGAGACATTAGTTCACGCTCTAAAGGCTCAGCAACTAGTTTTTCCATATCGTCAGATACAAGGCCTTGATAGCTTATTATTACTGCTACAGTCTTAAGATTTACTTCAGGACGTTCTTCTTTTGGAAAAGTTAGATAGGAAATATAGCCCAGCAATGTGACCATTAATAAAAGAGTAGAAATTGTCTTCTTTCTTAAAAGGACTGCTGTAAGAATATTTTTCAACATCTATATAAAAATGTACTTCTTTTTTCTTGATGCTAACAATTTTTTTACATGTTCTGGCAATACGATTAAGCATGGTGTAACAATTAACGTTAAAATTGCTGAAAATGATAGACCATAAACAATACATTGTGCCAACGGTGCCCAGAAAGTTGTAGTAAAAGAATTGTAGTCAATAGTTCGATAAATTGGATCAATACTTAAATCTAATGCCAATGGTATCAACCCAAGCATTGTTGTAATGGTAGTTAAAAATATTGGTCTTAACCTTTGTGCGCATGCTTTAAGCACTGATTTTTTCACATCACCATCATTTTTATTATGAATAAAATTGTAGGCATCAACTAGTATTATATTGTTATTTACTACAATTCCTGCCAATGCAATTACTCCAATCCCATGAAGAATTGCACTAAATTCTTGGTTAAAGATTAGTAGTCCAGTAAAAACCCCAGCCGTACTTATTACTACTGCTGTTAAGATAATAAAACTTTGATAGAAACTATTAAATTGAGTAACAAGTAGGGCTGCCATAATGAGAATTGATATTATCATTGCCTGAACGACAAATTTCATTGAGTTATTTTGTTCCTCATTTTCTCCACCATAAGTAATATCAATTTGAGAAGGATAATCTTGTTCGTTAACCCAAGCCTGTATTTCAGAAACTTTTTCTCCAACTGTAACACCATCAAGGGTGTTCATTTTTACATACATCACATTTCTTGCGTCATAGCGTCTTAAGAAGCTGACATTATTTTTTGGCTTCTTAGAAATAAAGTTACTAATTGGCACGGCACCTTTATTTGTTTCAATTGTTATTTCATCAAGCTGATCTATTGATCGTTCAGCTTCTGGGAATCTAACGTATATTTCTAACTCTTCATCAACATCATCTGGTCTGTATTTTCCCATTAAAACACCATTGGTAACCAAATTTATAGCAGTACCAATTGTAAAGATATCAGCTCCATATTGAGCTGCTTTAGGTTTATCTATTGTTAGTTCCCATTCAACTAATGGAATAGGTAAGGTATCTTCAATACTAGTTATTCCGTCAACATCATCATTAATAAATTTGCTTAACTCACGAGTAAATGGAATCAGCAACTCAGTTGAAGGTCCCGACAATCTAATCTCAATATCTTTACCTACTGGAGGACCGTTTTGCAATTCATCAACTAAAACTTTTATACCAGCAATCTTATCTGTTTCGTTTCGAATATCAGCAATTACTTCATATCCATTTTTACGTTCTTTTCGATCAACGAATTCAAAAAAAATATTTGCAATAGTGTCTTCAGCGCTACCGCCACTACTTCCAATTCCACCCATCCGACCAGTTTGAAGAAATACATTTTTTGTTCCAGGGGTATCTGTAAGAATTTTTTCTACTTCAGTTGTAAGTTCATTAATTTCATCAATAGATAAATTACCTCTAGCAGATACTTTAACTATTCCAAAATAGGGATCTGTTTGACTAAAGAATACCATTCCTGGTCCATATGAGACGTATGTAGAAATGATCAAATATAGCGCAATAAGTATTGATGATAGTACCAATATAGGTCTTTTGATCACCCAATTTAAAATGGAAACATATTTTCCTAAATAACCGGTCAAAGTATCTAAATTAAAATCTTTTTCTGATCCTAGACTTGAAAAATTTTCTTTTGATGATGATGAGGCTATTCCAAAAACACTTCCGATTACTGGAACAAATAAAAGACTATAAAAAAGGGCAACAAGGAGCACAATAAATATTGTTAGAGGTAGCACCCGCATAAATTGACCTGAAATACCAGGCCAAAAATATAAAGGAATGAATACAGCAAGTGTTGTTGCTGAAGATGCAACTATTGGCCAGAACATTCTTTTAGCAGCATAAACATAAGCATCTTGCTTATTGAGTCCTTCAACCATTTTTCTGTCAGCAAACTCTACTACAACCAAAGAGCCATCTATCAGCATTCCTAGGGCAACTAGAATTCCAAAAATGACCATAAAATTATAATCATAGCCAGCTATATATAATATAAATAGAGATACTAAAATTGATATTGGTATACCGGAACCAACAATAAGAGATGACCTAATGCCAAGTGCTAACATAGTTATGATTACAACAAATAAAGTAGCTAACAATATATTGCCCTGCAGAGATTGTACCTGTTTAGCAATATAATTTCTATTGTCTAATATGAATCGAATATTAATATCGTTTGATATTTTACTTTTATAAATATTTACAACATCTTCGACTTGATTAAGTGTTGTAATAACATTTTCACCACGACTTTTTTTAACAAAAATAGAAAGAGTTTTAACGCCATCAATTTTTGAATAGCTTTCTCTATCTTTAAAATTTCTTTTTACTTTTGCAATATCAGACAAATATATTGTACTGTTATCAGTAGATCTAATTGGGAGATCATAAACATCTTTTGCTGTCTCAAATAAACCAGGAACACTTACTGAAAACTGACCTTTACCTGTTTCAATTTCTCCAGCTGTAACTACTTGATTATTGTTAGCAACGGCTCTTAAAATTTCATTATATGTAATATTATAACTTTGTAACTGCGATCTATTGATTGTTGCCTCTAATTGTTCATCTCGAGCCCCAACTATTTCTGCGTCAAATATTGCGGGGATTAGTTCAATATCTTTTTTAATTTCACGTGCTAGATTTAACAAGTATCTTTCACCAGAATTAGCTGAGTTTATTGTAATGATGACAATAGGCTCATCATTTATTGACAACTCTCTAACAATTGGATCCTTAGCATCTTCTGGAAATTTAGCCTCAGCATCACTTACAGCATCACGAATTTTATCTAATGAAACTTTCATTGAGTCAACAGCATCAAACCTAGCAATTACTGCGGCATAGTTTTCAAAAGCAAAGCCTTGCATTTCATCTATCCCAGAAATACCTCTAATTTCATCTTCCAGTGGCTTTAAAAGTAATCTCTCAGCATCACTTGGAGATATGCCTGGAAGAGTAACACCGGCATAAACAAGAGGGCTTGTAATTTCTGGTTCAGATTCAATAGGAATATTAATTCTACCTATAATTCCAGCAAAAATTAATACAATTAAGATCGCTAGTGTTGTTCTTTTTCTATCAACTAAAAATTCAATCATAAGATGTATATACTATTTTCAGGAGAAACTGAATCAACTCTCAACTGTTTGAACATTAACAGTTTGACCACCAATTACATATTCTTGTCCAACTGTAATAATTTTTGTTTTTTCAGGGAGGCCTATTACCCAAATACCCTCTGAAACATCTTCAATAATTTGGATTTTAACAAATCTTACAATATTATTTTCAACGATTTTAACGCCTAAATCTCCAACATCATTTAAAGACAGAAGGTAAGAGGGGATTAAGTGAGCTTTTAATTTTTGTAATGGTGCCTTAACTGTAGCCGTTACACCCTCTCTAATTAGTCCATCCTTATTTTCAAAAGTAGCTTCAATTTTATATGTTCTTGTTGCAGAGTTAGAGCTCTTACTGATGTAGGAAATCTGACCCTCAATAACCTTGCCATTTAAAAGTTCTATGTTGACTTTTTGTTGTGGAATAATTTGTGTAATATTCTTTTCTGTTACTTCGCCTGTAACAATCATAGGATCTAACTGAATTACGGAGCCACACATTTGTGATGGAGATATTAAATCACCCACCTTAACGTTTATATCTTCAACAAAACCATCAAATGGAGCTTTAAGTTTGGTATTGTTAACAGCATTTTCTGCAATCTCTCTTCTTGCAAGAGCTCCTTTTAACACCGCTTCAGCAGAAGCAACTGCGTTATCTGAACGATATCCATCTTTAGCCAAAGATTCTATCGCATCAAACTTTAATTGAGCTTGTTTTTCATTAGCAACAGCTTCATCCAGTCTAGCATTTCTATCTTCAGGGTCTAACGTACAAACAACATCTCCCTTTTTAACAGCCTGACCTTTATCAAGTGTCTCTAATATAGTAGAAGTTGTTTTGGGTCTCAGTATAACTTTATTTTCAGCTTCAGTTCTACCTCTTATGGTTAAGTAGTAAATTTTATCTTCCGCAACAACATCAGTTGCTCTTACTGATATTATTTTTTCAACTTCTGCGTCTTCAACTACAGCAACATCACCCTCAGATTTGAATACTCCAGAGGCAATCCATAACACCAAAGCAATAAAGATAACTAGGGCTGACTTATAATTAGTGGGAAGGTCTTTAAACTTCTTAATCATGTAATTTCTTTCTATTTGTTTCAATATAATTTATGGCAGTTTTTATAACTTCTGCCATTAAGCCTCTTGTAAATCGACCTTGAACAGAGTTTCTTAGAGCATTCAAGTTTGAATCTTTTGCTATTGGTCCTTCATAAGTTATTAAGTTAAGTTGCTGTTGTGCAGAAAGAATTCGCTCATCAAGTATCAATTTTATATTTTGTTTTGGTAAAGATTTAGAAAACAATAATAACATTGCAAATTCAGATTTTATTTGATCACCATAGTTCCCCGATCTTACATATTTGCCAGATTCTGCAAGTAACGTTTCTTCAAAATATGAAATACCTCTTTTTGTAATAGTATAAACTTTTTTATCAGGCTTCTTATCTTGAGCATGCTGCTTAACTGTAACATATTTTTCTTTAGTCAACTTACTTAAGGCGGGGTAAATTGACCCGAAACTCAAATTGTAAATTTGATTAAGTGGCCCTTCTAAAACACTCTTGATGACATAACCTGTTGCTGGTCCACTTCTGAGAAGTCCTAAGCATATTACACTAGTTTGCATTATTTTAACTGCACTTTCTTTATTAGAAATATCTTATATATCTCATGTTAATATATCGTCAAGATATATATCAAAATGATATAGGGGTATTATTTTAGGGGTAATAACCTTAAAAATATGTTATTTAAAGACATGCCTGGAGTAAAAAATAAAAGTCTTAGTAATCGAAGTACAGAATGGCTTAGGCGCCATCTTAAAGACCCTTACGTAATTCAGTCACAAAAAGACAATTATCGCTCTAGAGCGGCATATAAACTTACAGAAACCAACAAAAAATTTAAAATTTTTGAAAATGTTAAGTCAGCATTAGATTTAGGGGCAGCACCAGGAAGCTGGTCAGAAGTGTTAATAAAAGAGCTAAAATCTCCAACTAGAATTGTAGCTATAGATTTATTAGAAATTGACCCAATTCCAGGAGTTGAAATATTTAAAGATGATTTTACCTCGCAAAAATTCAATGACTATGTGGATAATTCAGAGCCATTTGATTTAATAGTTTCTGATATTTCTCCCAATATGACTGGTCATCGGCAAACTGATTTTTTAAGATCAATGGAAATGTTAGAAGAAGCTTTTGCTTTAACTGACGACTGCTTAAATCCAGGTGGGCACTTTGTAGCAAAATACTTTAGACGAGGAGATCTTGGTCAGTTACTTAATGACGCTAAGAAAAAATTTACAAAAGTTTCGTCTTTTAAGCCTGATGCAAGTAGGAAAAACTCAAGTGAAATCTACCTAGTTTGCTATAAAAAAAAGTAGCCTGAAAAATTGACATTATTATTCAAATGGCTTAAAAACCAGAAATGGAAAGCAATAGTATTCATACTGCACTTTCGTTC
>CAJJBM010000045.1 GCA_905182445.1 Pelagibacteraceae bacterium AG-422-B15
TAATAGTGGTGCCGTTACCATGAAGATAATTAATAAAACTAACATAACATCTACAAATGGAGTTACATTTATTTCACTAAAAGGTTTAGATTTGATATTTCTAGGCATAAATTAAAATTAATTAACCTTCTTTTTGTCTAAGCCTCTTAAGAATATATTATTGAATTGGTCCTTAAATCTATACATACGAGCTGACTCCTTATTTACCTGGCCAGTAAATAAGTTGTACGCAATTACCGCTGGTATTGCTGCCAATAGTCCAAGTGCTGTTGCAAATAAAGCTTCTGCTATTCCAGGGGCCACAACAGCAAGGCTTGTGTTTTTTGAAATAGCGATAGATTGGAATGAGTTCATTATACCCCAAACTGTTCCAAATAAACCTATGAATGGAGAGGTTGAGCCTATTGTTGCCAAGTAATTAAACATACTTGAAAGCTTTTCAGTTTCTAAATCTATAGAAGACTCTATTACAATATCAAGGCGATTTGGAAGAGTAGAAACACTCTTTTCACTTTCAGATTTTTTTATTTCTTTTACCGCCTCCTCAAACACATTTTTTACAGGAAAATCTTCTTCATTTTCAAGTTCTTTTTGTATTTCTTTAATCGATTTCCCAGACCAAAAAACAGAATCAAAATTATCACTAAGCTCTTTTATCCTTTTAAAAAGTTTTATCTTTTGAATTATGATTGCCCATGAAAAAATAGATGCAGCAAAAAGTATTAGAATAACTAGTTTAACAACTAAATCAGCCCTAAAGAAAAGTGATATTAACGTAAACTCATCATTAACTTGAGTGCTTAATTCCAATACATCTGTTTCCATAATACTTTAATGAGTTAAAAAAATGTCATAATTGCGGCAATATAACTAAACTTTTGAATCTTTCTCTTTCAATAGCAATTTATACAGTTCTAAAAAATCATCTAATTTAATAATACACAGTGATTCACCAGTTTCTTGTCTATTTCTTCGAGTAATTACAACTGGCATTGAAACAGATTTTGAAATTTCTAAGTTTTCTCTGACTTGTGCAACAGATTGGTGTATTTGAAATTTTTCTGTTCTTTTGGCCTCAACATATATGTGCGGTGTATTTTTTAAATCACTGCCGCCAGAAGATTTTACAGAACCGCCGCCTGACAAAGGAGCCCTTTGTACCAGGTCTTCATTATCAAATACCAACTTATTAAAATATTTTGCTAACTCTCGCTCGTACCCATCGCCTTTTCTTTTTGGTGCTTTCCCTGACATATACTAATTCGAATCAAATTATTTATAATTTACAGATTAATTTAATTAATAATAAATAACAGTTAATAATAACTAGGCTAGACTTGAAATGTCTTCTTCAGATACGTCATAATTTGAAAAAACTGTCTGAACATCTTCATTGTCATCTAGCTCATCTAATAAATTAAATAGCGTTTTAATTTCCTCTCCAGTTACTTCTATCAAATTAGATGGTTTCCATAAAAACCCTGAAGATTCTGGTTCTCCAAAGATAGTTTCGAGAGAACTATAAAAGATTGATAAATTATCAGTTGAACACAATGCTTCAAAAAAATCATCTTCAAATAAACAGTCTTCTGCACCTGACTCTATTGCTGAAGCAAAGAATTCATCTTGAGTACAAATAGATATTGGATATCTTAAAAATCCATAACGAGTGAATTGATGTGATACCGATCCACTCTCAGCAAAGTTGCCTCCATTTTTTTGAAATATTGCCCTAACATCTGCAGCTGATCTATTTCTATTGTCAGTTAAAGCCTCGACAATAATAGACGTTCCAGCCGGTCCAAAACCTTCATACCTTATTTCTTCGAACATACCCATGGATTTGTCAGCAGATTTTTTAATCGCTCTTTCAATATTTTCTCTTGGAAAACTTGCTGCTTTTGCAACTTGAATTGCTGATCTAAGTCGTGCATTTTGATCTGGATCAGGCATACCTGATTTTGCAGCAACAGTTATTTCTTTTGAAAGTTTCGAAAATAATACTGCTCTTTTTTTATCTTGAGCACCTTTTCGAAATTGAATATTCTTGAACTTTGAATGCCCAGCCATTTTTTATTTTCCTAACACGCCACCAATTTTAATTGGCTCTATTGTTTTAGCAAGACCCGTATCTAAATCTGACTCAATAATTACTCCACACAAAGTAGCCTCACCTAGTGCAGGTGAAAATTTTGCCTTAGTTTTCATTCCTAGGAATCTGTCTAGGATTGGCTCTTTATTCATACCAATGATTGAATTATAGTCTCCACACATTCCTGCATCGGTCTGATAAGCTGTTCCACCAGCAAGTATATGGCCGTCTGCAGTTGGAACATGTTGATGTGTTCCTATTACAGCGCTAACTCTACCATCCAAATGATGCCCCATAGCAACTTTTTCACTGGTGGCTTCTGCATGGAAATCAACAAAGATAAATTTTAAATCACTACCTAAGCGATGTTTCCTCATGATTTCTTCAACTTTCAAAAAAGGGTTATCATCTGGTTTCATAAAAACGTTACCGATTAAGTTTATAACCATAATACTCTCATCATTAGCTGTTTTGTATATGTTAAATCCTAGTCCCGGGGTGCCTTCTGGAAAATTATAAGGCTTCAATAAGTGTCCATCTTTTGAAATATAATCCGCTATTTCTTTTTGATCCCACAAATGATTACCAGTTGTGATTACATCTCCACCATATGAATAAATATCATTACATATATCTTGGGTAATACCAAATCCTCCGGCAGAATTTTCTCCATTAATAATTGTAAAATCGATTTGATACTTATGCTTAATATCTTTTAAATTATTCTGTAGAGCTCTTCTTCCAGCTCTACCAATAATATCTCCAAGGAATAATACTCTCATCTAGATCTTATATAAATACTTTTCAGTTAAAATCCAATTAAGTTTTTTATCCATGCTATTATTTGGTACCTCATTAATCTTTTGAAATGAGTATCCTACGCCTACCTTTAAAACCATATTTTCTTTATTTTCCAAATCTTCAATATATTTATCATAATAGCCACCACCATATCCCAAACGATTACCATTATCGTCAAACGCAAGAAGTGGAACAAATAACACAGATGGAATAATAACTTTATTTTTTTCACTTGGTTCTAGTATTCCATACTTTCCTTTTATTAGCTCATCTCCATTTTTCCATTCTCTAAATATCATTTGGTTAGATTCTTCAATTATACATGGGAGAGAGAGAGATATTCTTTTTGAAAATAAAAAATTAATTAAATCATTTGTATCTATTTCATTATTGTAAGGCTGGAAAATAGATACATTTCTTGAAACAAGTGAATCAATTAAAGGTTGCACATGAATATGTAGGTTATTAACGAAATCATTTCTACTGACATAAGAAGACCTTCTGTTTAATAGAAATTTGCGTAAAGCTGATTTCTCAAACTTGTTGCTAAGATCAGACATAATTTTTAGGATATTAATTTATTGATGCAATTTTACTTAACAGATCATTAATCTTTTCATTCGTTAGCTCCAAATAGTCTGAGCTTTTATCTTGATTATTAATTGTTCTTGTTTCATTTTCATCAAGTGAGGCCTCAAGAGATTTTATTTTGATAAGACTATCTTTATTTTGCTTAGATAGTTCTTGGGCCTGATCAGCCATTAATAATGATGCCATAACCATAAGACGAGTTTCGCCTATTTTTCCAAATCTTTTAGTTAATTCTCTGACCTTAAAATCAATCTGTGAGGCAAGTGATTTCAAATGCTGTTCTTCACCTGGGTCACACACAACAGTATAATCTTGGTCATTAATATTTATGTTAATCTCAGGCATATCTTATGAATCTAATATATCCTTAATGCTATAAATACTTTCATCTAGCTGCTCTGATATACTGCCGGCAAAGTTCTTTAATTCAATAAAATCAGACTTAAGAATTTTTACTTCATTATCTAAATTATGATTTTTTTGAGCTAGGTCGTTATTTTTGTTTTCTAAAATTGGAATTTCTTTTATTTTAATTGATAGTTTATCAACCTCGTGTGATAGCTTTGCTATTGTTTCGTGAAGTTTTTTTTCAGCAGAATCTAAATTTGACACAAGTTATTTCCAAATAATTATTATGATTTAACTGTCTTTTCTATCTACCGTCAATAGGAAAAAATTAAAAAATTCTGCAATATTTTACTTTCTTTATTTAAGATAATCATTTAAGAGTCTGAGGTAGGTACTAATTATATCAATCAACCATTTGTAAGCCTTTATCTTTCTAAATGCCTAAAGAAACAAAAAAAAAGACCCACAATGAGCTTGCAAACGCCATAAGATTCTTATCGATTGATGCAGTGCAACAAGCTAATAGTGGACACCCTGGTCTACCCATGGGCATGGCAGATATTGCTACAGTTCTATTTACAAAATTTTTAAAATTTGATCCAGCTAACCCTAAATGGTTTAACCGAGATAGATTTATTCTTTCAGCGGGACATGGTTCAATGCTGCTTTATTCTTTACTTTATCTTACTGGATATAAAGATATTACAATTAAAGATATTAAAAACTTTAGACAATTAAACAGCAAATGTGCTGGTCATCCAGAATTTGGTCATATTAGCGGTATTGAAACAACAACTGGACCACTTGGTCAAGGGTTGGGGAATGCTGTGGGGATGGCATTAGGTGAAAGAATTTTAGCCAGCTCTTTTGGAAAAATTTCAGACCACTTCACTTATGTTATTGCAAGTGATGGTGATCTTATGGAAGGAATTAGTCATGAGGCTGCGTCTTTGGCTGGTCACCTAAAGCTAAATAAATTGATTGTTTTTTTTGATGATAACGGCATATCTATTGATGGACCTGTAAGCTTAGCAAATTCTGAAAATACAACCAATAGATTTAAATCTTATCAATGGAACACAATCTCAATCGATGGACACAATCCAGATGCAATAGCAAAAGCAATTAAG
>CAJJBM010000046.1 GCA_905182445.1 Pelagibacteraceae bacterium AG-422-B15
GCCATATAAAAATAAGTTTACAAGCTATAGAAATATTAAATCTTGATAAAGTTTACTGGCTTATTACAAAAAAAAACCCTCTAAAATCCAGTAAAGAATATTTATCTTTAGCTCTGAGAATTGAAAAAGCAAAAAATATAATAGATAAGAGAAATATAGAAATTATAAATATTGAAGAAGAGACTAAGTCTAATTATATTATTGATAACCTCAGGCACATAAAGTTAAATGATAATACAAATCAATTTATATTTTTAATGGGTGCAGATTCTTTTATATCATTAGATAAATGGAAAAATTATGAAAATATTTTTGAAGAATTTCCTATTGCCATATTTAATCGTAACGGCTTAGAGGAGCAGGTAATAAATGGCTTTATTGGTAAGAAATATGAAAAGTTTAGATTGAATTATAATTCAAGAGAGCTATTGTATGAAAAAAATCCAAGCTGGGTATTTATTAAAAATTTTGATGAAAACATATCATCCACAGAAATTAGATTAGAAAAATAAATTGGATAATCTTCATAGCATAATTACAGACCTAGAATCTAATAAGGCTGATAATATCCTTTCTATAGATGTTTCAAAAAAGACGTCTATTGCCAGTCATATGATTTTTGCAACCGGTACATCTAATCGACATGTAAATGCACTCTCACAGTCAATATACAGGAACTTAAAAAAATCTGGTTATAAAGGCGCTAATATAGAGGGTGATAATAGCACTGGTTGGATTGTAATAGATTGTGGCGATATCATTGTTCATATTTTTAAAAAAGAGATTAGAGAATTTTATAATCTTGAAAAAATGTGGTCTGTAGATCTAGAATCTTTTAGTGAATGAAAATCCAAGTTTTATACTTAGATAAATTAAAGTTTGATGCTGAAAAAACTTTAGCATCTAAATATTTAGGTAGAATACAATCATCGGGTAGAAAAATAATTGATCCTATTGTTCTAAAACAAATAAGTTTTAAGGAAATGGATCAGGAGTTAATTTCTGAGAGTTTTAATGTTCTGCTTGATGAAAGAGGAGAAAGCTTAACTTCTATAAAATTTACTGAATTAATATTTGAAAGTTCTAATAAAAGAATTAACTTCTTTATTGGAAATACTAATGGTTTTACTGAAATAATGAAAAAAAGAGCAAATAAACTATTGTCAATTAGCCCAATGACTCTCACTCATTCCTTTGCTACTATAGTACTGTTAGAACAAATCTATAGAGCAACTACAATAAAGACTAATCATCCATATCATAAAGCCTAAATATGAAAAAATTACCAATATATACGTTTTTTATAATTCTTCTTTTTTCATATTCACTTAATGCAAGTAATGAAAATTTATACAAAAAACTTAATACATTTGGTGATGTCTTTGAAACTATTAGATCGAATTATGTAAGTGATGTTGATGAAGAGGATGTAATAGAGGCTGCAATTAATGGAATGCTTCAGTCTCTTGACCCACATTCTAGTTATATGGACTTAGAAAATTATAGAGATATGCAGGAGCAGACTGATGGCAAGTTTGGTGGGCTGGGAATTGAAGTAACATCAGAAAGTGGGTATGTAAAAATAATTTCACCTATTGATGGAACACCAGGTGCAAAAGCAGGTGTAGAGCCAGGTGATTATATTACTCATATTGATGATGAAAATATTTTTGGACTTAGCCTTACAGAATCAGTAGATAAATTAAGAGGTCTAGTTGGGACAACTGTAAAACTTAAAATTGTAAGAGAAGGTGAAGATGAGCCTCTAGAAATATCTATTACACGAGCGATTATTACTGTTGAAGCTGTTAAATTTCGTCGTGAAGGTAATGTAGGATATATTAAATTAATATCATTTAGTGAGCAAGCAGATCGAGGTATTAAAAAAGCAATAAATAATCTACAAACAGAAATTGGAACTGATAAATTAATTGGATATATATTGGATTTGAGAAATAATCCTGGTGGCTTATTAGGCCAATCAATTTCAGTAACTAATAACTTTCTAAATTCAGGTGAGATAGTGTCAACTAAAGGAAGGGATAAGTCTAATATTGGTTCTTTTAAAGCAACTAAAGGTGATTTAACAAAAAATAAACCAATTATAGTTCTAATTAATCGTGGATCGGCATCTGCATCAGAAATTGTAGCTGGAGCTCTTCAAGATCATAAGCGAGCCATAATTATAGGCGAACAATCTTATGGTAAAGGATCCGTTCAGACTGTTTTCCCATTAAATGATAAAAGCGCTATACGACTAACTACTGCATTATATTACACGCCTTCAGGTGACTCAATTCACAAAATAGGTATTACTCCAGATATAGAGGTTTTAAAATCTAAAGACCCTGATAATAAAATAGATAACCAACTTGAATATGCTCTGAATCTTTTAACAAAAGATCAAATTGTTAAATAGTATGGATTTTAAAGATTATAGACGTGGCGTAGGCATGGTTGTTATTAACCATGAAAAAAAAATATTCATTGGACAGAGATTTGATAAGGATAAAGCTGCGTGGCAAATGCCACAAGGTGGCATTGATAATGATGAAACTCCAGAACAAGCATGTTTAAGAGAATTAGGAGAAGAAACGGGAATACTATCAAATTATAAAATTATAGATAAAACTAAAAATTGGTATAGCTACGATTTACCTAGAAATCTTCAAAAAAAACTTTGGAGAGGTAAGTATAAGGGCCAAGTTCAGCAGTGGTTTATTTTAGATTTTTTTGGTAATGATGCTGAAATAAATATAAAGACAAAACATCCAGAATTTAAGAATTGGAAATGGGCCAATAAAGAAGAGCTAATGAAACTAGTAGTCCCATTTAAAAGAGAATTATACGAAAATACTTTTATTGAATTCTCTAAATTTTTATAAACTTAAAGATTTAAGACTATCTATTTTATTCTGAATCTTAATGTTCGAATTATTAGTAGCTAAGATATTTTTTAAATCTGTTATTTTCTGATTTATAAAGTTACTATCTAAATCTTCTTTCTCTATTAATTCTACTGCAATTATCAATAAATTATTTGCATTAAATTGAGCAAAGCCTTCGGTAATATAGATTTTTTGCTCACCTCCATTTTCAAGATTTATAGAAATAAAGCCTGGTCTTACTGATGAAATATAGCTTACATGATTAGCTAAGAAACCAATATCACCTTCAGTTGCAGGAACTGTAACTAGTGATGCATTGGCTTCTAAGAAAATTTTAGATGGTGTTACAAGTTTTATGCTAAAAATTTCTGACATATTAATTAAGCCGCAGCATCCTCAGCCATTTTTTCTGCTTTTTTAACTGCGTCTTCAATAGTCCCAACCATATAGAAAGCCGACTCCGGTAGGTGATCGTATTCACCTTTACAGATTGCATCAAAACCATTGATAGTATCTTCTAACTCAACATATTTTCCAGGTGTACCTGTAAATACTTCTGCAACAAAAAAAGGTTGAGACATAAATCTTTGAATCTTTCTTGCTCGTGCCACTGTTAGCTTGTCGTCTTCTGATAACTCATCCATACCTAAAATGGCAATAATATCTTGGAGAGACTTATATGTTTGAAGTACTGATTGAACACTTCTTGCTACATTATAATGTTTATCTCCTAGTATTCTCGCATCAAGAATTCTAGATGTAGAATCTAATGGGTCAACTGCCGGATAGATGCCAAGTTCAGCAATCTGCCTAGATAAAACTGTTGTTGCATCCAAGTGAGCAAATGATGTTGCTGGTGCCGGGTCAGTTAAATCATCTGCTGGAACATAAATTGCCTGCACTGAAGTAATAGATCCTTTATCGGTAGATGTAATTCTTTCTTGAAGCTGCCCCATGTCTGTAGCCAAGGTTGGTTGGTATCCAACTGCAGATGGTATTCTTCCAAGAAGAGCTGAAACTTCTGAACCAGCCTGTGTAAATCTAAAAATATTATCTACAAAGAATAGTACATCTTTTCCTTCTTGATCTCTGAAGTATTCAGCTTGAGTAAGTCCTGTTAAAGCAACCCTAGCTCTTGCCCCAGGAGGCTCATTCATCTGACCATAAACTAATGCACATTTAGATTTATCACCTTCTAAGTCGATAACGCCAGATTCTATCATTTCATGATAAAGATCATTTCCCTCTCTAGTTCTTTCGCCTACACCTGCAAATACAGAATATCCACCATGTGCTTTTGCAATATTATTAATCAATTCCATAATGATGACTGTTTTGCCAACACCAGCACCACCAAATAATCCAATTTTACCACCTCTTGAATATGGAGCTAGCAAGTCAACTACTTTAATTCCAGTAACAAGTATTTCTGTTTCAGTTGCCTGATTAACAAATGCTGGTGCTTCTCTATGAATTCCCCAAGTTTCAGCCGACTTAATCTCTCCTCTTTCATCAACTGGATCCCCAGTTACATTCATAATTCTCCCCAATGTCTCAGGACCGACTGGTACTTGAATTTGATTTCCAGTATCAATAACTTCATCACCTCGTGACATACCATCTGAAGAATCCATTGCTATAGTTCTTACGCTAGACTCCCCTAAATGTTGTGCAACTTCTAGAACAACAACTTTATCTCCTACTTTTACAGTTAAAGCATTTAATATGGCTGGAAGGCCATCTTCAAACTTAACATCGACAACTGCTCCAATTACTTGTGAAATAGATCCTTTTATATTACTCGTCATATTTTCTCCTTTTTTTAAACTGCTTCTGCTCCAGAAATAATCTCTATTAATTCTTTTGTGATTACTGCTTGTCTAGAACGATTATAAAATAATGTTAAACTATCGATCATATCTGAGGCATTTCTGGATGCATTATCCATTGCGCTCATTCTTGACCCCTGCTCACTTGCTGAGCTTTCTAAGAGTGCCTTAAAAATTTGTACTGCAAAATTTAATGGTAATAGCTCTTCTAAAATTTCCTTCTCATTGGGTTCAAATTCAAAAAAAATATTATCCTCAATAGAATCTGCTTCATTTTTTTGTTCAGCTATTTCAGCTGGGACAACTTGCTGTTCAGTAGGTATCTGAGATATTACAGATTTAAATTTATTATAGAATATAAGACATTTATCAAATTCAGCATCAAAATACATTTTAATAATCTTGTCTGAAATATTTTTAGCATCATTATACTGAATTGATTTTATCGCAGATAAATCAACAGTATCAACGATTATATTACCATACTGTCTCTTAACAATGTCGTAGCCTTTTTTCCCAACACAAATTATTTTAACTAATTTATCTCGTTTCTGTAATTCTACAACTTTTTCTCTTAAAGCTTTGGAAATTTGAGAATTAAATCCACCACAAAGACCTCTTTCTGAAGTAAATAATACTAGTAGATAAGTTTTATCTTCATCATTTCCTGTCAAAAGATTTCTAGAGTTGTCAGTTGATATAAAACCTCTAGAAATAGAATCCATAAGATTTTTCATATTGTCTGAGTATGGACGAGACTGTTCTGCGGCCTCTTGGGCTTTTCTAAGCTTTGCTGCAGCTACCATCTTCATTGCTTTTGTTATTTTCTGTGTTGATTTAACACTAGCAATTCTTTTTTTTAAGTCGTTTAAATTAGGCATGATAAATCTAAGCTTTTTTAAACTCCTCAATTGCACTGATCAATGTACTCTCAGTAGCATCATCACAAACGCCAGTTGTATTGATTGTTTCAATTACCTCAGGATTTGAAGTACTTATCTTAGCAAAGAAATCTCTTTCAAAATCTTTAATCTGATTTAATTCAAGATCATCCAGATATCCTTTTACTCCAGCAAAAACTGATATTACTTGTTCTGCAACAGTCATTGGGGAGTACTGGTCCTGTTTTAAGAGTTCTGTTAATTTAGATCCACGATTCAATAAGTTTTGGGTTGATATATCTAAATCTGAACCAAATT
Organism: Pelagibacteraceae bacterium AG-422-B15; assembly: GCA_905182445.1. Lineage (GTDB taxonomy): Bacteria > Pseudomonadota > Alphaproteobacteria > Pelagibacterales > AG-422-B15 > CACCCN01. The sequence continues at coordinate 5,917 of CAJJBM010000046.1, forward strand.
GAGCAAAAGCGGCCATTTCTCTATACTGGGCTAATTCTAATTTAATGGAACCTGAAACTTTTTTCATTGCTTTGCACTGAGCAGCAGATCCAACTCTTGATACTGATAATCCAACATTTACTGCAGGTCTAATGCCTTGGTTAAATAATTCTGTTTCTAGAAATATTTGTCCATCAGTAATACTAATAACGTTAGTAGGAATAAACGCACTAACATCATTTGCTTGAGTTTCAATGATTGGTAAAGCGGTAAGCGAACCTCCACCATTTTCATCATTTAATTTTGCAGCTCTTTCTAATAGTCTACTATGAAGATAAAATACATCACCCGGAAATGCTTCACGACCTGGAGGTCTTCTAAGTAATAATGACATCTGTCTATAAGCGACAGCTTGCTTAGACAAGTCATCATAAACAATTAAAGCGTGCATTCCATTGTCTCTAAAATATTCAGCCATAGAGCATCCGGCATAAGGTGCCAGGAATTGAAGTGGTGCTGACTCTGAGGCTGTTGAGGCTATTACAGTCGTATATGACATTGCTCCCGCATTCTCTAAAGTTTTAACAATTTGGGCAACTGTAGATCTTTTTTGTCCAATTGCTACGTAGAAACAATATAGTTTTTTTGACTCATCAGAAGATTCATTGATTGTTTTCTGATTAATAATTGCATCAATCGCTACTGCTGTTTTACCAGTTTGCCTATCTCCAATAATAAGCTCTCTTTGTCCACGCCCAACGGGTATCAAACTATCAATAGCTTTTAATCCTGTTTGCATTGGCTCGGAGACTGATTGTCTTGGTATAATGCCCGGAGCTTTAACCTCAATACGAGATCTTTTATCTGAATTAATTGGTCCCTTACCGTCTATTGGATTGCCTAAAGCATCAACGACACGGCCCAAAAGTTCTTTTCCAACAGGCACATCTACAATTGAGTTGGTTCTTTTAACAGTATCTCCTTCTTTAATTCCAGAGTCACCTCCAAATAAAACTACACCAACATTATCACTCTCAAGATTAAGAGCCATTCCTTTAGTACCATCACTAAATTCGACCATTTCACCAGCTTGAACATTATCTAATCCATAAACTCTAGCGATACCATCTCCAACAGAGAGGACTTGACCTACTTCAAGTATTTCGGAATCTGATCCAAAGTTTTTAATTTCTTCTTTTAAAATTTTTGATATTTCTGATGGTTTAATATCCATTATGCTACCTCTTTCATTTTAGCTTTTAACGCGTTTAATTTACTTTTGATCGTACTATCAATCATTTGACTTCCAATTTGAATTTTAAGACCTGCAATCAAGCTTTCGTCTACTTCTGTATGTAAAATAAATTCTGAACTAAATTTTTCTTTTAGTTTTTGCTTAATAGAATTAATTTGATTTTCTGATAAAACTTTTGAAGCTGAAACATAGGCATTTTTAATCCCATTAAAATCAGAGACTAAATCTTTATAGCTCTTTATTATTTCTTGAATATTGCTCACACGACCTTTTTTAGTAACTACACCTATAAAGTCTTTAGTCAGTTTTGATAACTCAAGTTTATCAGCCAACATATCTAACAAACTTAATTTATTTACGTTTTTGATAGATGGATTTTCAATGAAAGATGCAAAAATTTTATCTGCCAATAAAAGTTCCAAAATCTTATCTAAATCATTAGAAATACTGTCCAGTACCTTAGCTTCTTTTGCTAACTGAAATAGCGCATTTGCATATCTTGATGCAGAGGCTGAATGACTAGATTTTGACATTAGTAGCTATTTTTTAGATTAAATTAAAGTCACTGCGTATCATTAAGTATAGTATTTTTCAAGCACTTGAATGTTACATATGCCCTTTTTATGTGAAGTTTTGTGGGTCAATATCGGTTGTAATGGTCACACCGGGCGTTTGAGGGACCTTAGATAGCCAATGAAGGATAATTTTTTGTATTTTTCTGCCTTTTTTTTCGTGAATCAGGAACCTCAGCCTATGCTTACCCTTTAATCTAGATAATGGAGCTGGGGCTGGTCCATAAAAATCTACATTATCAATTTTTGGAGTAGATTTAGATAACTTCAAACAAGCTTGCTGCACATCTGAAATGTTCCTACCAGAAACTATAATAGCTGCCATCTTTGATATAGGCGGAAGATTTGCTCTCATTCTAATATTTAATTCTTTTTTATAAAATTTTTCTCTATCCATATTTGTTAGGTCTTTAATTGTTTCATTTTCAGGAAAATAACTCTGTAAATAAACTTCGCCTGGTATGTCACCGCGACCAGCTCTACCTGCAACTTGATAAAGCATTTGATAAGTTTTCTCCGAGGCGCGAAGATCTCCACCTCTTAAAGTCATATCAGCATCTACTACTCCAACACATGTAAGAAATGGAAAATGATATCCTTTTGTTATTAGCTGGGTACCAATAATAATATCAAATTTATTATTATAAATTTTCTCTACTTTTTCATTTAGATCTTCACTTGATTTAATATGATCACTGGAAAAAAGACAAATTTTTGCTGTTGGAAAATCTCTAGCAATTTCATTGTAAATTTTTTCAATACCAGCCCCAAAATCAACAAATGATTCATCTTCATTATTACAACTCTGACATTTAATTTGAAACGAGCCTAATTTATATCCACAGTGATGGCACAATAATTTTTTATCTTTTAAATGTTCAACTAAATAACTTGAACAATTTTTACATGTAAATTTATGTCCACAGCTTTTACAAATAATCATTGGTGCATAACCTCTTTTATTAATAAACAAAAGTGATTGTTGATCCATAGATAATTTTTTTAGAATAGTCTTCTTTAATTCATCTGAAACCCAGTTATTTTTTTTGAGTTTGCTTTTTTTCATATCAATAACTGTTATTTTTGGCTCAGGTGTTATTGAAAATTTATTTTTAAGTTTGACATGAAAATATTTTTTTTGATCAATATTATAAATTGTTTCAAGGGAGGGAGTTGCACTTACAAGAATTAAAGTAAATTTTTCTATTGATGCCCTAACAACGGCCATATCTCTAGCGCTATATATTCCTTTCTCTTCTTGTTTGTAAGACGGGTCATGTTCCTCATCTACAACCAACATACCAAGATTTTTATAAGGTAAAAATAAGGCTGACCTAGTACCTATCAGTATCTGACTTCTACCTGAAATAATTTTATGGATAATTTTCTTCTTTTTAGATGGTGTTATTTTGCTATGCCAAATATCAGGCAAATAACCAAACCTTTTTTCAATTCTTTTAATAAAATCATTAGTTAAAGATACTTCAGGGAATAAAATTAAAGATTGTTTTTTATCTAAGATATTTTTTTCAATTAAATCAAAGTAAACTTCAGTTTTTCCTGAGCCAGGCATACCATCCAATAAGATTGTTGAATATTCATTATGAGAAATAATATCCTCTATTTTTTCTCTTGCTTTAGTTTGAGTATCATTAAGCTTTAAATCATTAGGTGTTAAAATATTTTCATTATTTTCATATTCATTTTCTTTATCAAAATAGGCTTCACTTTTAGGTAAAATCATCTTTAATACCATTCCTTTTGGTATTAAATTATATGATGCAATCCATTCTAAAAATTTTATCATTTTTTTGGATAATGAGTATGAAGATACATCAACAATCAATTTAATCTTTTTTAAATCAAAGTTTGTTTTATCACTTGTATCCCTTACGACACCCAAATAATTTTTATTTCTAAATGGCACTAAAACAATGGATCCTACATTGATTATTTGATCTTCTGTAAAGCTATATGTAAATTCTTGATCAAGTGGGTAAGCCACTAAAACGTTGGCAAAATAAATTTTTTGTATCACTGAATTCATATGTATTATTTATTTTTCATGTTATAAGTATAATACTAAATATATACTAAAATAATATGGACTTTTTTTTAGATACAGCAGAAGTAGATGTTATCAAAGACCTTAGTGAAACAGGTCTTATAGATGGCATTACTACAAACCCATCACTTGTTGCAAAATCTGGACAAGATTTTATTACCGTATTAGAAAAAATTGCTACAATTGTTGATGGCCCTATTAGTGCTGAAGTTACCGCAGTTGATACTGAGGGTATGATCAATGAAGGTTTAAGATTATCAAAAATAGCTAAAAATATTGTTGTTAAATTACCTCTAACTTTAGATGGCTTAAAAGCTTGTGTTGCACTTACTAATAAAAAAATATCTACGAATGTCACACTCTGTTTTTCTTCTAACCAAGCCCTAATTGCTGCCAAAGCTGGTGCAACTTACATATCCCCTTTTATTGGAAGGTTGGACGACATAGGTGAAAGTGGTTTAGATCTAATTCAAGATATAAAATCTATATACTCTAATTATAACAAGCTTAATACTAAGATCTTAGTTGCCTCGGTAAGAAGTTTAGATCATGTAGCAAAGTCGGCTATTATTGGCGCAGATACAGTTACGCTTCCTCCAAAAGTTTTTATGGAAATGTATGAACACGAATTAACAAAAAAAGGTTTAGACGCGTTTCTTAAAGACTGGGCTGAGACTAAACAATCAATTTTATAATTTATTCATAAGTGGAAGAATTCATTATACAAAAAGAGTATCAAGACTGGCTCTCTAACTTAAAGAATCTTAAGGGACTAAGTCCAAATACTATCTCTGCATACAAGAGAGATATTAAAAAATTTATTTTATTTCTAAGGAATTATCTAGGTAATGATCCTTCAATAGAAGATTTTAAAAGACTTAACAATAACAGCTTTAGAGGATACTTGGCAGAGCAAAAAAACTTAGGAAATTCTAACGTTTCAATTGCTAGACAAATATCTTCTCTAAAGTCATTTTTTAATTATTTAATAAAAATAAAAAAGTTTAATAGCTCCCCAATTCTTAATTTAAAAGGACCTAAACAAAAGAAAAGTTTACCCCGCCCAATAATTGCAGACCTTGCAATTCAAGTTATAAAAGAAGCTAAAAATATTGATGATGAGAAATGGATTGGTCAACGGAATCAGACAATTTTGATTTTATTATACGGGTGTGGACTAAGAATCTCTGAAGCTTTAAATCTAAATTATTCAAATTTTACAAATGAAGACTATTTAATAATAAAAGGTAAGGGCAATAAAGAACGAATTGTTCCAATGATGGATTATATAAGAAAAAGTATAATGAATTATCTAGAAACTTGCCCTTATGAATTTACTAATGATGATCCGTTATTTATTGGCAAAAGAAGAAGGAGACTTAGCCCTAGAATAATTCAATATGCATTAGAAAAAATTAGAGCATCACTATCGTTACCTGAAACGGCAACACCTCATGCCCTAAGACACTCATTTGCTACACATTTATTAGAAAATGGTGGAGATTTAAGAACTATCCAAGAATTACTTGGTCATAGTAGCCTATCAACAACTCAAAAATATACTAAAGTTGAGAACTCTCAGCTACTTAATATCTATACAAAAACACATCCATTAGCTAAAAATAAATAAATGGAAAATCCAATAAATAAATGGCACGAAGTTGTAGATAAACAAGATCACAAATTATTAAAATCTATTCTAGCTGAAAATGTAACTTTCTATTCTCCTGTTGTCTTTACTCCACAAAAGGGAAGAGATTTAACATTGCTATACTTAATGGCTGCAGCTCAGGTATTTAATAATAAGTCTTTCTCATACACTAAAGAAATTATTAATGAAAATCATGCAGCTCTTGAATTTAGATTAAGTATCGATGGAATTGAAATTAATGGTATTGATTTAATTACCTGGAACGAAGAAGGCATGATTATTGAATTTAAGGTTTTTATAAGACCCCTTCAGGGTGTCAGCGTAATTCACAAAATGATGCAACAAATGTTAGAAAATTTTTCAAAAAAATAAAATATTTTATAATTATTATTTATTTTTTAGGATTTGTATTTCTTGAGAAGGTTTTTTTCTTGTAAGGTTTTTTGAATCCTTCACCACGTGAATCATCTTTACTAAAAGTTTTTTTCTTGTAAGGTTTTTTGAATCCTTCACCGCGTGAATCATCTTTTCTAAAAGGTTTTTTAAAACCATCATCTTTAGGTCTAAAACTTCTTGTTTTTTTTCCTGATTTTGCAGTATTTTTTGAATTTTTAGTACTGCCTCTTCCAACTTTGCCCTTTAAGCTAGGATCAAGCATAACTTGAATTTCGTTCCATTTTGAAAGATCTTTTGGTGATATAAAACTAAGTGCAGAACCTTCTGCTCCAGCTCTGCCAGTTCTTCCCATTCGGTGAATAAAATCTTCAGCAAGTTGTGGTAAGTCGTAATTAATAACATTTTCTATGTGCGGAACATCCAATCCACGGGCAGCTATATCCGTTGCAACCAATATTCTAAATTTTTGGTTACGAAAATCTTTCATAACTTTATCACGTTTACTTTGCCTTAAATTTCCATTTAACGATTGTGATTTAAAACCATCTTTCGATAAATTTTTTGCCATCTTATCTGTGCCATGCTTAGTCTTTACAAAAATTAATAATGAACCATTACGTTCATTTACTTGCTCAAGTAATTCTGCATATTTAGCTTCTTGATTAATTTTTAAAATATCATGCTTAATATTTGGAGCTACAACATTAGTGGCTCCTACAGATACTCTCTCTGGATTTGTTAAATATTTTGAAGAGAGTCTCTCAATTTCTTTTGGAATTGTTGCCGAGAATAATAGTGTTTGTCTTGTTTTTGGAATAAATCTTAAAATGCTATCTATCTGAATACCAAAGCCCATATCTAACATGCGGTCTGTTTCATCTAAAACTACATAGTTAGTTTGATTTAGTTTTAATGTCTTTCTATCTAAATGATCATTTATTCTACCTGGTGTTCCAACTATAATTCTTGGTTTTTTCTTAAGTTGCTTAAGTTGACGGGTCATTTGTTCACCACCAATTAAACATGCTGTATTAATATGATTTAAGTCTGATAATAAACTAGTGATAACTTCCATTACTTGCTTGGCAAGTTCACGAGTTGGCGTAAGTACTAATGCCATGGATGTATCTGAAGTTAATATTGATTCAATTAATGGAATGCTAAAAGCTGCTGTTTTACCAGTGCCGGTTTGTGCTGAGCCTAGTATATCTTTTCCTGCCATTGCAAGAGGAATTGCCTGGGCTTGAATAGGAGTTGGCTCTTTAAAGTTGATTTTTTTTAGGGCCTTATTGAGTCCTTGTGATAGGCTTAAGCCTTCAAAACTGTTCATTTAATTAATTGGGGTTTTTTTCTATAAAGTTACGCTTCTAATAGTCCTAACTCTCATATAACACAAGGATTATAACATTAATTAAAAGATATGGCTTTTTGAGGCTTGACATGGAGTTTTATCGCTGGATAATACCGCTAAATATACTATATGAATACTTGTAATTAATTTATCAACTAGCTAGTAATACTATTATGTTTGACGGCACTTTAGGAGCAATTGTAACTTCAAAAATACAACTAATTGTTATCCCATTATATCTATCATTTATTCTATTAGAATCAATTCTTATAAGATATTTTAAGGCTCACGGCTCTACTGACGCGAAAGAAAGTTTATTCAATATTTCTATAGGTATTATGAGTGTGCCGGTAAACTTGTTAAGTTTATTTATAACTGCTGGGGCATTAACATGGGCTAGTCAGTATCAAATAACAATTATTCCTCTAACAATATCAACTCTTGTTATTTGTTTTATACTAGATGATTTGAGATTTTATATTCACCACAGAATATGTCATCGATTTAGATGGCAATGGGGAATGCATAATACGCATCACTCATCAGAAAGATTTGGCCTAGCTGTTGCACTTAGACAAAGCTGGACAAAACATTTTACAGGAACAATGATGCTAAAGATTCCACTTGTTCTAATTGGTTTTGACCCAATAATAGTTGTATTTTGTGGAGTACTTAATGCCACTTATCAATTCTTTTGTCATACCGAAACAATAAAAAAATTACCTTCGTGGTATGAGGCAATATTTAACACACCATCTCATCATAGAGTGCATCATGGTAAAAATCCTCAATACTTAGATGCAAATTATGCAGGCACTTTAATTATATGGGACAAAATATTTGGAACTTTTGTAGCAGAAGATGAAGAAGATTTGCCAGAGTATGGACTAGTAAGTCCAATGAAAACTTTTAATCCCTTCAAGGTAGTTTTTATTGAATATATAAATATATTTAAAGATGTATTTGGAAAAGGATTAACTTTAGTACAAAGAATATTATACTTATTTGGTCCTCCTGGATGGTCACATGATGGAAGTAGATTAATGTCTACAGACATAAAAGCTGAATATTATAAAGAGCAAAGCCTTAAAAAAAGTAAGTAATGCTTCCTGCCCATTACGCATTAACTGAAATATTAATTGTTATAGCAACCTATTTCTCAGTTAGAAAACTTCTAATTGATAAAAACTATTATGCGGCTATTGGCATATTCCTAATTGGTCTAACTGCTTGCATAGGGGCAATAAGATTTGGTATTATAAGCACAGATTTTATGACTTATCTAAATAAAATTTTAGCTGTGTTGACAGGAATACTAGCTCTGTCTCTAATAAGTATACAAATAATAAGCAATTCTATTTCTAAAAAATTAGCACGCTTATTACTAGTTCTGTCAATATTTACATTTCTGTCATTATTTATTTGGACTCAACCAATATTAAAATTAGCTTTATTGTTCATATGGTCATTTACTGCAGTAATATTAACTTTTCAAATGTCTCAAAAGTCTATTTCTATAAAGTTTTTAAAGTCTTTAACAATGTCAATTCTGTTAATTGCTTTTTTAGCTTTAAGTAAAAAAATTGGTCTAATAACTGACTATGTTTCTCCTTCACTTAGTTTTCATGCCTATCATATATTGATAGCTTTGTGGGTATTCTTAATTAATTATTCAATAAGTCAAAAAAGTACTCATCAATAATTAATTTAAAATTAGTTAAAGTTTTAACTAAAAAACCCCATCTTATAAGACGGGGTTTTTTTATTTCGGCATTTGCCTAATATTGATTTAAAATCAATTTTTTTAAATATTTGTTTTGAAATAGTTGTGGACACTACCCCAGCTTATGCTGGTGGATTCATCTTTTTAACCTCCACGTTATCATCAAGAATATGATAGCAGTAATTAGATGAAGGGGTAATAAAAAAGGCTCTTAAAAAAAGAGCCCTTAACACGATGATAACGTGAATTGAACGTAAACTATTGATTTAAATGTTTTTTGCAACATTTTTTTTAATAAAAAAGCACTTAAAAGTCTAAAAATACTTAAAAATAGGACTTTTTTTATAAGTTAATTATATGTGGATTGCGCGTTTTTCAACATTTAATGCCGCTTCTTTTATCGATTCGGTCAAAGTTGGATGAGCATGGCATGTGCGAGCTATATCTTCAGACGAAGCACCAAACTCCATTGCTAGAGCAAGTTCAGCTATCATGTTCCCAACATCAGCACCAATCATATGCACGCCAAGAACTTTGTCTGATGATGCATCAGATAATATTTTTACAAAGCCTGCTGTTTTATGCATAACTTTTGCTTTCGCATTTGCAGTAAAAGGAAATTTTCCAACTTTATAAGTAATATTAGCAGACTTTAACTCTTCTTCGGTTTTACCAACCGACGCTACCTCTGGTGATGTATATATTACTGATGGAATTGTATTAAAGTTAACATGTCCTGCTTGACCAACAATAAGCTCTGCTAATGCTGTTCCTTCTTCGGATGCTTTGTGTGCTAACATAGGCCCTTGTTTGCAGTCTCCAATAGCAAAAATATTTTTAACTGAAGTCTGGAAATTATTCTCAGTTATAATAAATCCTTTATCATCAGTCTTAACTCCAATTCCTTCTAAATTTAATCCAAATGTGTATGGCTTTCTACCAATAGAAATTAGTACTTTATCGCAACTAATTTCTGATGCTTGTCCCTGCTGTGTTTCAATTGCAATATACAATTTATCATTTTTTTTATTAATTTTTTTAAAGGCAGTTGATAGTTTAAAATCAATTCCTTGTTTAATTAAAATTTTTTGAAACTGATTTGAGATTTCGTTATCCATATTTGGAACAATTCTATCTGCATATTCAATAACAGTAACTTTTGATCCAAGGCGTGACCAAACTGAACCCATTTCTAATCCAATGTAACCCCCACCAACTACAACAAGTTCATCTGGAACTTTATCTAAGCTTAATGCGCCAGTTGAACTAAGAATATCTTTCTCATCAATTATAACATCTTTAGGAACTGAGACCTCAGAACCAGTTGCTAGTACAATATTTTTTCCACTTATGATTTGATCCGCATCATCATTTAATATCGTTACTTCATTTTCACCTGTTATTTTTCCAAAACCTTTAATATGAGTTATTTTATTTTTTTTGAATAAAAACTGAATTCCATCTGTTAGCTCTGTAACAGACTGATCTTTGGACTTCATCATCTGTGATAAGTCTAATTTAACATTGTCTATATTGATCCCCATATCGCCATAATGCTTCGTATCACTAAATATTTGAGAAGCGTGTAATAAAGATTTTGATGGTATACAACCGATATTTAAGCAAGTGCCGCCTAAGGTTTTTCTTTTTTCGATGCAGCAAACTTTTAAGCCTAGTTGGGCTGCCCTTATCGCACAGACATAGCCCCCAGGACCGCTTCCAATTATGATGAGATCAAATTGTTCCATAATTAAACACTCAGTAAGATTCTTCTGGGGTCTTCTAAACTTTCTTTAACTCGAACTAGAAATGTTACTGCTGCTTTTCCATCTATCAGCCTATGATCATATGATAGTGCTAAATACATCATTGGTCTGACAACAACTTCTCCATCTATTGCAATTGGTCTTTCTTGAATCTTATGCATACCAAGAACTCCTGCCTGTGGAGGATTAATTATTGGAGTAGACATTAACGAACCATAAACTCCACCATTAGATATTGTAAAAGTTCCATCTTGCATGTCACTAATACTTAATTTTCCATCCCTTGCTTTTTTACCAAGATTTGAAATTTCTTTTTCAATTTCTGCTACTGTCAATTGATCTGCATTTCTAACAACTGGAACAACTAAGCCTTGATCAGTTCCTACTGCAACACCGATATTATAATAATTTTTGTAAATAATATCGTCATTTTCTATCTCTGCATTTACTTCAGGTATTTCTTTTAGTGCTGTAATGCATGCTTTAACAAAAAAAGACATAAAGCCAAGTTTAACTCCATGTTTCTTTTCAAAGAATTCTTTATATTCACTTCTTACTTTAATTAGCTCTGACATATCTACTTCATTAAAAGTAGTTAAGATTGCCGCAGTATTTTGTGCATCTTTTAACCTCTTAGCAATAGTTTTCCTTAAACGAGACATGGTTACTCGTTCAGTCAATTTATTGTTACTAGTGGATTTTAAATTTATGGTAGTTTCAACTTTAGTAGATTGAGAAGACAAAGAATTAAGAGCGTCTTCTTTTGTAATTCTTCCATTTTTGCCAGAAGGTGAGATTTCATTAATATTAATATTATTTTCAGAAACTATTTTTCTGACTGCTGGAGAAAGATCATTAGATACTGAAATTGATTCTATTTTGTCCTCAATTTTTTCAGGCTCTATAGGTTTAGTTGCTTCAACTGCTGGTGTTTCAATAATTACTTCTTTTTTAACTGGAGCTTCAGTTTTCTTTTCAGCAGCAGCGCCCTCAATAATTGTACCTAATATAGCTCCAACCTCAACTGTATCACCATCATTTACTTTAATTTCACTAAGTTGTCCTGTAACCGGAGCTGGAACTTCTAAGGTGACTTTGTCTGTTTCTAATTCTAACAAAGGTTCATCAATAGTTACAGATTCACCAATATTTTTATACCATCGAGCAATAGTTGCCTCTGTTACAGATTCTCCTAACGATGGTACTTTTATATCTATGCTCATATTTTTTATTATATGTCTTTATACGCTTAAAGCCGAGTCAATCAACATTTTTTGCTGCTTTTGATGCTTGCTCATTAAACCTGTAGCTGTAGATGCAGCAGGAGACCTTCCTACATATTTTATCTTATTTTTTTGACATCTAGCCTTAGTAAGACACCAGTTAATATATCTTTCCATAGTGTTCCAAGGTCCCATATTTTTTGGCTCTTCTTGACACCAAACAAAATCAGCATTTTTAAATCTAGAAATTATTGGTGTTAGGGCTTTGGCTGGAAATGGATATAGTTGCTCTAGTCTAATAATATAAATATCCAATTTTTTAGAATTATCTCTTTCTAAAGTTAGGTCATAGTAAACTTTACCTGAACAAAGAATTACTTTTTTAATTTTATCATCTTCATTTAGAGATTGCTCTCTATCTTTTGTCTCACTATCATCTAAAAGTACTCTATGAAAAGTGTCATCAGTAAAATCTTCAATTTTAGAAGTACACTGTTTGTGCCTTAATAATGATTTTGGTGTAAACATGATCAAAGGTTTTCTAAAGTCTCTTAACAATTGACGCCTTAAAATATGAAAATAATTTGCGGGAGTCGTACAGTTTGCAACGATCATATTTTCTTCTGCACAAAGCTGTAAATAACGCTCTATTCTAGCAGAGGAGTGTTCGGGCCCTTGACCTTCATAGCCATGTGGAAGTAATAAAACTAACCCACTCATTCTTAGCCACTTCGCTTCACCTGGTGCTATAAATTGATCTATCTGCACTTGAGCACCATTTGCAAAATCTCCAAATTGTGCTTCCCACAAGACTAATGCACTAGGATAGTCTAATGAATACCCATACTCATATCCGAGAATAGCAGCTTCAGATAAAAAACTATCTATACCCTCATATCTTGCTTGCTTATCACTGATATTATTTAAAGGTATATATCTTTCTTCTGTTTCCTGGTCCACAAGAGCTGAATGTCTATGACTAAATGTTCCTCTGATACTATCTTGGCCAACTAGTCTTACTGGGAAACCTTCCTCTAAAAGAGAACCAAATGCTAAGGCTTCTGCTGTGGCCCAATCAACTCCTTCACCAGAATCGATCATATTTTTTCTATTGCCAAAAATTCTCGCAAGAGTTTTATGTATATTAAGACTTTCTGGGTAAGAAGTAACTTTTGATCCTATATTCTTAAAATCACTTTTGGAAATTGAGGTTGGAATTTTACGCTTACTCCCTCTTGATGATTTCATATTTGCCCAAAAGCCATCCAACCAATCTGCTTTATTAGGCTTAAATGATTTTGCAGCTTCGAACTCACTGTCTAAATGCTTAATAAAATCTGATTTCATATTCAAAACTTTATTGTTATCAAAAAGTTTCTCATTTATAACTTTTTCTGCATAGGTATCAGCTACCGATTTATGAGATTTAATTTTTTTATACATTAATGGCTGAGTAAATGTTGGATCATCTCCCTCATTATGGCCAAAGCGTCTGTAACAGAAAACATCGAGTACTACGTCTTTATTAAATTTTTGCCTGAACTCTGTTGCTACTCTTGCCGCATAAATTACAGCCTCACAATCATCTCCATTAACATGTAAAATAGGTGCATTAATAAATTTAGCTACATCAGATGGATAAGGTGATGATCTTGCAAAACTTGGGCTTGTAGTAAAACCAATCTGATTATTTACTATGATATGAATTGTGCCACCTGTCTTATGTCCCCTTAATCCTGATAACGCAAAACATTCAGCTACAATTCCTTGGCCTGCAAAAGCCGCGTCACCATGAAGAAGTATTGGCATAACAGCAGTAAATGACTCTTGAATGGTCTTGCCTTTATCAGTTCTTAAGTGAGCTTGTTTGGCTCTTACCCTGCCTAACACAACTGGATCCACCGCCTCTAAATGGGATGGGTTTGCTGTTAAAGAAATATGGACTTTATTATCATCAAAAATTCTATCAGAAGAAGTTCCTAGGTGATATTTTACATCACCTGATCCAGCAACATCTTCTGGCATAATTGAACCACCAGCAAACTCATGAAAAATTTCTTGATATGCTTTTCCCATAACAGATGCCAATATACCAAGCCTTCCCCTATGAGGCATACCAATGACTATTTCTGAAACACCTAGCTGGCCACCTTTTTTTATAATCTGTTCCATTGCAGGAATAACTGTTTCGGCTCCGTCTAAGCCAAATCTCTTAGTTCCAACAAATTTTTTATGTAAATATTTCTCAAATCCTTCTGCTTCAATCAATTTTTTTAAAATAAATTCTTTACCTAAATCAGTAAATGTAATTTCTTTATCTTTTCCTTCGATTCTTTTTTGCAACCAACTCTTTTCTTCAGGATCACTTATGTGCATAAATTCAATACCAACAGTAGAGCAGTAAGTACGATTTAATATTTCTAAAATTTCTTTTAAAGTTGCAAATTCTAAACCTAAAACATTATCTAAAAATATTTGACGATCCATATCTTCAGAATTAAAACCATACGTTTCTGGTTTAAGCTCAGTATGTTCATTTTGTTTTACTAAACCCAGAGGATCTAGATTTGCTTTTAGATGTCCTCTAATTCTATATGCGCGTATCATCATAATTGCGCGTATAGAGTCTAAGGTAGCGCTTCTTGCAGTTACTTCATCAGAATTAAATGCTGTAAAAGATTTTACTTCATTCTCATATAACTTAACTTCTTCAGGCCAGTTTCCATCAATTGCTGATACTAAATCACCGTTATTAGGTTTTATTTTGCTATATTCTGACCAACTTGCATTTCTTGAATCTCCTGCAGATTTATCATTAATTCCAGAGAAAAAAATCTGCCAGTCCGCTGGCACACTAATAGGATTGATTAAGTATTTTTCATACATTTGCTCAATAAATGCACTGTTTGTCCCATGCAAAAATGAAGTTTTTTCAAAAATTTTGTTATCGGGTAGTTTTGACATTTATTTATTTATTTAATATATTTCATTTTAGGCTGAATTAAACCTATAGAAAATAATTAATTTTTTAATACTTCTAATAAAGTTAAGCCTAATCCTGCTGGTGAGTTAGATATGTGAACTCCAGCACTACGCATTGCTTCTATTTTATCTTCGGCGCCACCTTTGCCGCCTGCAACAATAGCTCCAGCATGTCCCATTGTGCGACCTGGAGGAGCAGATGTGCCCGCTATGAATCCTACAGTAGGTTTTTTTATTTTTTCATTTTTTAAGAATTCAGCAGCTTCTTCTTCTGCAGACCCACCGATTTCACCAATCATTATGATTGACTCTGTTTCTTCATCTTTTAAGAAAAGCTCTAAGCAATCAATAAAGTTAGTTCCATTTATAGGATCCCCACCTATACCTACACAAGTGGATTGACCCATTCCTGCCATAGTGGTTTGAAAAACAGCCTCGTATGTCAAGGTCCCTGATCTAGATACAATTCCAACATTTCCTTTTTTATGAATGTGAGCTGGCATAATCCCAATTTTACACTCATCTGGTGTAATTATTCCTGGGCAATTTGGTCCTAACAACCTAGATTTTGAATTTTTTAACTTATCTTTAACATTCATCATATCCATGACTGGAATGCCTTCTGTAATGCAGACAATTAATTCTATTTCACTATCTATTGCTTCTAATATTGCATTAGCAGCATAAGGTGGTGGAACATAAATTACTGATGCATTTGCATGTGTTATATCTTTAGCTTCTTGAACAGAGTTAAAGACAGGTAAACCTAAGTGAACAGTACCACCTTTTTTAGGAGTCACTCCTCCAACTAATTTAGTTCCATATTTAAGAGCTTGCTCAGAATGAAAAGTTCCCTGTGAACCTGTAAAGCCTTGGCAAATTACCTTAGTATCTTTATTTATTATTATAGACACTAAACAAGCCCCACAATTTTTTTAGCAGCATCATCTAAATCAGTAGCTGATACAATATCTATTCCAGAGTTATTCAAAATATCTTTTCCCTCTTTAACATTAGTTCCTTCAAGTCTTACAACTAATGGCACACTAATTTTGAGTTCTTTTGCTGCTGCAACTATTCCATCAGCAATAATATCACATCGCATGATACCTCCAAAAATATTTACTAAAATACCTTTGACACCTGGATCCGATAAAATAATTTTAAATGCACTAGTAACTTTTTCTTTACTTGCACCGCCACCAACATCAAGAAAATTTGCTGGTTCTCCACCATACATTTTTATTATATCTAGACTAGCCATTGCAAGGCCAGCACCATTAACCATACAGCCAATACTTCCATCTAACTTAATATAAGCTAAATCATATTTTGCAGCTTCGAGTTCATATTTATCTTCTTCATTTGGATCCCTTAATTCTTCAATTTCAGGATGTCGATATAGTGCATTATCATCAAAATTAACTTTGGCATCTAGACATATTAATTTTTTTGTATCTGTAATAATTAAAGGGTTTATTTCAAGGAGGCTTGCATCTTTCTCAATAAAAAATTTATATAAATTTTTTATTAAGCCATCAAGCTGATCTTCTAAAGCCCCTGACAATTCTAAACAGTTCGCTATAGATTTTATATTTAAATCAGTAACTCCTTCACTTGGCTCTATAAAAATAGTAGTTATTTCTTCAGGTGTTTCATCTGCGACCTTCTCAATATCCATACCGCCCATTTTTGACACAATGAATGCTACTTTGCTTGTTGCACGATCAACTAAACATGATAAATAAAGCTCTTTCTCAATATCAGAGCCATTTTCAATATACAGTCTTTGGACTAATTTTCCTTCAGGTCCAGTTTGTGGTGTAATTAAATTCATTCCAAACATCTTTTTTGCCTCTAGAATTGCATCTTCAGCAGAACCTACAACCTTGACACCACCACCTTTACCTCTACCTCCAGCATGAATTTGAGCTTTAACAACCCAAGTTGGTCCACTTACATTGTTAACCGCAGACTCTATTTCATCAATAGAATAGGCAACTGATCCTGTGGATACTGGAATATCGTATGATTTAAAAATTTCTTTAGCTTGGTGCTCGTGAATATTCATAAGTTATTTAAGAGATGGATCTATATTCTTAGCTGCATCAAATAATTCTTTAACAGCTTCAATTGAAATATCAAAATGTTTTTTTTCTTCAGCATCAAGATCTAGTTCTACCACTTCTTTAATACCATTAGCTCCAATAACAACTGGAACACCAACATAGAGATCGTCAATACCGTATTGCCCGTCTAAGTATGCTGCACATGGTAATGTTTTATTTAAGTCCTTAAGATAAGACTCGGCCATTTCTACGCCAGCTGCTGCTGGTCCATAAAATGCTGATCCGGTTTGTAATAATTTTACAACCTCCGCACCGCCTTTTCTAGTGCGATCTATTATTTCGTCTAATCTAGCAGCTGATATTTTACCTTCTTTGACAAAATCCATTAATGGTTTTCCAGATACTGTTGTTCTATTTGGAACTGGAACCATTGTATCTCCATGTCCACCGAGTACAAAAGAGTTAACTTCTTTAATTGGAACACTTAGTTCTTGTGAAATAAAATATTTAAATCTTGAGGTATCTAGTATGCCGGCCATACCAATTACTTTATTTTTTGGTAAACCAGAATATTTTTGTAATGCCATTACAATAACGTCTAGTGGGTTTGTAATACAAATTACAAAAGCATTTGGAGAAGTATCTTTAATACCCTCAGCAACTTGCTTAATAATATTTAAGTTTGTGCCTAATAAATCATCTCGTGTCATACCAGGTTTCCTTGGCACCCCGGCTGTAATAATAATTACATCAGAATCTTTAGTGTCTTCATAATTATTTGTTCCTGTTATTTGAACATCTAATCCATCTACAGCAGTTGATTGAGACAAATCTAAAGCCTTACCTTTTGCCAATCCTTCTGCTACATCAAATAGAACTATATTACCGAGCTCTTTCATTGCTATAAGATGAGCTAATGTACCTCCAATTTGACCTGAGCCAATTAGAGAGATTTTTGATTTATTCATAAGGTATAAAGGTTGTATAGCGGTAAATTACCTACAAAAAGATGAAAATCAAGGGAAGAATAAATTATTTAAGATCTTCTATTTCATTGTGGGCATAATGAACTCTGCACCACTTCTAATGCCATTGGGCCATCTAGAAGTCACTGTTTTAAGCTTAGTGAAAAATCTTATGCCTTCCATACCATGCATAGCATGGTCCCCAAATAATGATCTTTTCCAGCCACCAAAACTATGAAAAGCCATTGGTACTGGTATTGGCACATTTATACCAACCATTCCAATTTGACACTGATTACTAAATGCTCGAGCAGTATCTCCATCTCGGGTATAAATTGTAACTCCATTACCAAACTCATGGTCATTTACTAAATTTAATGCTGAATCAAAATTATCTGATCTAACTACAGATAATACTGGCCCAAAAATCTCTTCTTTATATATTTGCATATCACTAGTTACATTATCAAATAGACAGCCACCTAAAAAATAACCTTTTTCATAACCTTGTAATGAAATATCTCGACCATCAACGAGTAATGATGCCCCATCACTTATACCTGAATCAACATAGCTTTTTACTTTTGATAAGTGTGCAGCACTTATTAATGGGCCCATCTCTACTTCTGGATCATTACCAGGACCAACTTTTAAAGCTTGAACACGTGGTTGTAATTTTTCAATCAAAGCATCGCCAATGCCACCGACTGCTACGGCTACTGAAAGCGCCATGCAGCGTTCACCAGCAGAGCCATATCCAGCTCCCATTAGTCCATCTGCAACTTGATCCAAGTCAGCATCTGGCATAATAATCATATGATTTTTAGCGCCACCAAGTGCTTGTACTCTTTTATTATGTTTAGATGATGTATGATAAATATATTCAGCAATTGGCGTAGAGCCTACAAAGCTTACTGCCGAAACGTCTGGATGTGTTATTAAATTATCTACCGCTTCTTTGTCACCATTAACTACATTAAAGACACCGTCGGGTAAGCCTGCTTCTTTTAAGAGATTGCCTAATGTAATTAGTAAAGACGGATCTTTTTCAGAAGGTTTAAGTATGAAGCAATTGCCACAAGCAATAGCTACAACAAACATCCACATCGGTACCATTGCAGGAAAGTTGAATGGAGTAATTCCAACACAAATTCCTAATGGTTGACGCATACTCCAACTATCAATATTGCGGCCAACATTTTCAGAAAACTCACCTTTAATTAAGTGCGGAACTCCACACATAAACTCAACGACTTCCATGCCTCTTGTAACTGATCCAACAGCATCACTTAATACCTTTCCGTGTTCTTCTGTCACTTGTGCAGCCAGCATATCCATGTCTCTTAATAATAGTTCTTTAAACTTAAACATTATTCTAGATCTAGTAAGTGGCGGGGTTGAAGACCAAGAAGTAAAAGCTGCTTTAGCTGATGCAATGGCCACACCAACATCTTTGTCATTGGCAAAACTAACATCTGCTATTTTTTCGCCTAAGGCAGGGTTAAATACATCTCCAAATCTATTCGACTTACTGATATACTCTTCACCATTAATAAAGTGATTGATTTTTTTCATAAAGC
This sequence comes from Pelagibacteraceae bacterium AG-422-B15, assembly GCA_905182445.1. Taxonomy (GTDB): domain Bacteria; phylum Pseudomonadota; class Alphaproteobacteria; order Pelagibacterales; family AG-422-B15; genus CACCCN01. The sequence continues at coordinate 25,494 of CAJJBM010000046.1, forward strand.
TTAAGAATTAATTATAATTATTGTAAATTATATTTGTTATAAAGACAAAGACAGACTTAACAATGCTTAAATTAGATCTCCATGATTATTCTTTAGAAGACGCTTACCAGAAATGTAAGGAGTTTATAGCTGAAGCTTACATTAATCATATTAAAAAGATTGAAGTTATTACTGGTAAAAGTGGTCCAATTTGTAAAGAATTTCCTTTTTGGGCTGAAAGTAATCATCAAGTTCAATATATAGAAAAAAGTTGGCATGGTGGAAGCTTCATCATAAAAATTCAAAAAAAATTTTGATTTGGATAAATCTATCTACTGATTTCTATGTGTCAATTTGGCTATTAATTCACAAAAATTTAACAAGACTTTTTAATCAACAACAATTATATGTTTCTCAGATCGAGCACTAATTATGATTATTCCCCCAATCAAAATATAGTGCTCATCTAAATATTAGAGAAAAATTTAAAGCAAAAAACTTATATTTTATTCCGAAATTATTGTGATGGCCTTTATATCTGTTTTTATACAAATATCATTTTAGGTTCTATTTTCAGCTATCATCATTTTTATACCGGCAATAGCTTTCGCTGGGTTTAAGCCTTTGGGACAGGCTTGAGTACAATTCATAATAGTGTGACATCTATATACCTTGAAGGTATCATCTAATTCTTTTAATCTTTCACTTCTAGCTTCATCTCTACTATCTTGCAGCCATCTATATGATTGCAATAATACAGCAGGCCCTAAATACTTGTCACTATTCCACCAATAACTAGGACAAGAAGTTGAGCAACATGCGCAAAGAATACACTCATATAATCCATCAAGTTTGGCGCGGTCATTTTTTGTTTGAATATTTTCAATACCGTCTTCAGTTTGCTTCTCTGTTATGTGTAACCAAGGTTTAATAGAGGTTAATTGTTTATAGAGATTTTTAAGATTAGTTACTAAGTCTTTAATAACCGGCATATGTGGAAGAGGGTAAATTGCCACATTACCCTTACAATCCTTAATAGGTTTTGTACAAGCAAGAGTATTGGTGCCGTCAATATTCATCGCACATGAACCACAGATGCCTTCGCGACATGATCTTCTAAAAGTTAAAGAGGGATCAATATCACTTTTAATTTTCATTACTGCATCCAGCACCATCGGGCCACAATTATCCATATCAACCTCATATGTATCAACTCGAGGATTTTTTTCATCATCAGGTGACCAACGATACACTCTAAAGTTTTTGATATTAGTTGAGCCTGTCTCAGACTTGTAATATTCACCCTCAATAAGCTTTGAATTATCTGGAAGATTAAACTGAACCATTAGTAAACTCTTGCTTTAGGTTCAATATATTTAACTTCATTAGATAATGTGTAAGTGTGAACTGGTCGATAATCTAAAGTACAGTTATTATTATGTGCCCAAGCTAAAGTGTGTACCATCCAATTTTTATCATCCCGATCTTGAAAATCATCTCTTGCATGTGCACCGCGGCTTTCTTTTCTATTGTAAGCTGAGGACATTGTTACCACCGCTTGAGAAATCAAATTTTGAAATTCTAACGTCTCCAATAAATCAGTATTCCAAATCAAGGACTTATCTTTCACATTGATATCGGATGATTGTAGCCAAATATCTTCAATTAATTTCTTTCCTTCGGACATTATTTCTTCATCTCTAAATACAGCACAGTGATTTTGCATTACTTTTTGCATCTTAATTCTTAACTCTGCGGTAGGATTAGAGCCACTTGAATATCTAGTAGCATCAAATCGATTAACTACTTCATCAATAACGCTTTGAGGAATATCTTTATTGGCCTCACCTTTTTTAACAGTATCATTAATTCGATCTGCAGCCGCTTTTCCAAATACGACTAGATCTATTAGTGAGTTTGAACCAAGTCTGTTTGCCCCGTGTACACTTACACAGGCCGCTTCACCTGCTGCCATCAAACCTTCTATAGGCTCTTCATCACCATTTATAGTTGTCATAACTTCACCGTGAAAGTTAGTTGGTATGCCACCCATATTATAATGTACAGTAGGGATTATAGGGATCGGTTGCTTAGTTACGTCAACATCAGCAAAAATTTTTGCTGACTCAGATATGCCAGGAAGACGCTCCTCTAAAATTTTAGGATCTAGATGATCAAGGTGCAAGTAGACATGATCTTTTTCATTGCCAATGCCTCTGCCTGCAATAATTTCTTTTGTTATTGATCTTGATACTACATCTCTAGATGCCAAGTCTTTAGCTGAGGGCGCATAGCGCTCCATAAATCTCTCACCTTCACTGTTAACTAAATAGCCACCCTCTCCCCGTGCGCCCTCTGTAATTAAACAGCCTACGCCGTAAATACCAGTTGGATGAAATTGAACAAATTCCATATCTTGCAGTGGAAGACCAGCTCTTAAAACCATAGCATTACCATCTCCAGTACAAGTATGTGCTGAAGTAGCTGAAAAATAAACACGCCCATATCCACCAGTGGCTAAAATAGTTTTTTTAGATTTAAATACATGTAACTTGCCGTCCTCAAGACACCAAGCGACTACTCCACAACAAGCACCATCAACCATAAGGAGATCTAAAACAAAATATTCAATATAATAATCACAGCCATGTTTTAGTGACTGTCCATAAAGAGTGTGAATGATAGCATGACCAGTTCTATCTGCTGCTGCACAAGTTCGCTGCGCTGAACCTTCACCATAATTTTTTGTCATTCCACCAAAAGCTCTTTGATAAATTTTACCATCCTCAGTTCTACTAAATGGTACTCCGTAGTTTTCTAATTCTAAAACTGCCTTAGGTGCATTTTTGCAAAGATATTCAATAGCATCTTGATCACCCAGCCAGTCAGAACCTTTGACCGTGTCATACATATGCCAACGCCAATCATCTTCACCCATATTACCAAGGGCTGCTGAAATTCCACCTTGAGCAGCAACGGTATGACTTCTAGTTGGAAATACTTTAGTTATGCATGCAGTTTTATATCCATTTTCTACTGCGCCTACAGTGGCCCTTAAACCAGCACCACCAGCACCAACTACTACTACATCATAATCGTGATATTCTATTTCGTATGACATTACTTATTTAATACATATTAATATTACTGACAATGAAACAACCCCTAAAATACCTGCAACAAATAGGTTGATAGTAACAAAAGATAGTTTCTTAACCATATCACTATGAACGTAATCTTCGATTATTTCGTGAAGGCCAAGTCTCATATGAAGTAAGCCAATTACTGTAAAAATCAATACTAAAACTAGGAACCATAGTGCACTTGTCTCTGAAATAATCTGTTCATAGGTCATTGATGATAATTGTAGAATTTTGACCAAAAAATACGATACTAGTGGTATTAGGGCTATAGAGCTATATTTTTGAAATAACCATGTTTTGCTAGCAGAATTACTCATAAAACTGATAAAATCCAAATTATAGTAGTCATTATTAATGAACCAATGATTACCGACCATCCTGTCACTTTGACAATCGATAAGTCCAACCCATAACCATAGTCCCAGCCTAAATGTCTAATACCATTCAATGTATGAAAGCAGACTGACCATGTATAGCCAATCATAATAGTCCGTCCAATAAAGTTAGAAATCAGATAATTAAAAAAATCAAAATAGAACTCGCCTAAACTAAGGCAAAGTAGCCAAGTGGCCAATATAATTGTTCCTAAGGATAGCACTACTCCTGTAATTCTATGAAGAATTGATAAAATAGAAGTTATCTGCCACCGGTAAATTTGAAGGTGCGGTGAGAGTGGGTTATTCATAAAAGTATCCGGTTAATGTATATTATACATTATATAAGTATCCTTATACTTTATGTATTACTTTTTCTTTGGAATCAAGGCCCAATAATCCAGGCTTAGCAAGACATTTGGGTTAAATTTACCATCTTCATTTTGATGCTGAAACTCTGCAGCCGGTGTATCGCCAATTCCGTTTGTTCTAATTCTTACTGCACCAATACTTTCGCTAATCTCCATGGTATCGATAACCTCACTCCAAGCAAAAACGGTTTTACCTGCAAAACAAGGAGATGCATGGGCACCACCATTTATTGCAATTACTTTGAAAGCATTTGCTAATCCATTATAAGACAAAGCTCGAACAAGACTAATAACGTGACCACCATAAACAATACGTTTTCCAAATCTACCTTCTTTTTCATAGTAATGATTGAAATGAACCTTGGAAGTGTTTTGGTAAAGTTTGGTTGCTAACATATGTTCAGCTTCTTCTACTGTCATACCATCAATATGATCTATCTTTTCACCAATTGAATAATCCTCAAAAGAAGCTTCAGATCCTGACTCAATAAAATTGAAGTTACTTACATCAAACTTGTATGACAGAGCTATTTGTTTAACTTCATCTTTTGATAATTCTGTTGGAAGCAGAGGAAGGGTGGTTTCAGTATTAGAAGCACCTTTAGTTTTTTTCTTAATCATTACCCAGCGTTTGAAATCTAATACAACATCATTTTTTTGATTTGTACTTATTGAGTTAACATAAACAACACCAGTTTCACCATTTGAATTTTCCTTTAAACCAATGACATGTGAAATAGATTTAATAGTATCACCAGGATAAACTGGCGCTAAAAATTTGCAGTCTGCATAGCCTAAATTTGCAAGCGCGTTTAACGAGATATCTGGAACAGTTTTTCCAAAAGCTATGTTAAATAACAAAAAATCGTCGATTGGAGATCCTTTTAATTTAAGGTTCTTTGCAAATTCATTTGAAGAATGAAGTGCAAATCTTGTACCATAAAGTGACGTATATACTGATGCATCTCCATGAGTAATTGTTCTTGGAGTTGCGTGTTCAATTTTTTGATTGATTGAGAAATCCTCAAAAAAATTTCCAATACTATTTTTAGTTTCTAATGTCATTTTTTCATTTATCCAATATAGCTTTAAAAGCTAATAATTTTCTTGCTCTGATAACATGTAATTCTTCAACTTGTTTCCCATCAATTACAATAACACCAACTTCTGGATTTTCTTTTCTTGCTTCTTCAAATGTTAAAACCATTTTTTCTGCTTCAACTATTTCTTCATCACTTGGTGAGTAAATTCGATTACAAGGTTCGATTTGCACTGGGTGAATTAGTGTTTTACCATCAAGACCAAGGCCGCTTCCATACTGGCACTCTTCTTCAAAACCTTCAGTATCTTTAATAGCATTATAGACTCCGTCAATAAGAGAAATCTTATTTGCCTTTGCGGCAATTAAACAAGTTAATATACTTGTCTCAAGTCCAGTTCGTCTCATTAAATCATTTAAATCTAATTCTTTAGATAAATCATTAGTTCCCATTACAAAGCAATTTAGTTTTTTTGAGCAAGCGGCAATATCATATGCATTAATAATTGCGTGCGGTGTTTCCATCATGGCCCAAATCATAGTTTTTTTATTTTGTAAGTAAGGTTCATATTTTAAAATATCATCAGGATGATTTACTTTTGGAATAAGAATCGCATCAGGTTCACATTTTTCTAATATTTCGTAATCTTTTTTTCCAAACTCCGTGTCATCAGAATTAATTCTAACAATTTGTTCTTTTTGTTTGTTTTGATTGGAATTTACAAGATCAATAATAATTGATCTAGCTTGGTCTTTGGCAGATGGTGCGACCGCATCCTCTAAATCGTAAATTAATGCATCAACCTCTAAGCTGGGTATCTTACTTTGTGCTTTCTCATTAGAGCCAGGTACATAGAGTACGCTTCGTCTTGGTCGGTAAAGAATGTCTTCCATTAATCTAAATATTTTTCTGTCAATAGCTCTAGTATTTGGACCGCATTTAATGCGGCACCTTTTCTTAAATTATCAGATACCACCCAAATAGAAAGTCCATTTTCAAATGCTGTGTCTTCCCTAACCCTTGATACATAAGTATCGTCATTTCCAGCACATTCAATTGGAGTTACATATCCGCCATCTTTTCTATCATCAAGCACGGAACATCCTGGCGCTGCTTTTAATGCTACATGCGCATCAGCAACTGTCATTTTTTTTTCAAATTCAATAGTAACTGCCTCAGAGTGTCCAATAAACACTGGAACCCGAACGCAGGTAGCTGAAAATTTTATATTTTCATCAAGTATCTTATGACATTCTTGTTGCATTTTTAATTCCTCTTTTGTGTATCCATCATCCATAAATTTATCAATATGTGGGATAACATTAAATGCAATACGTTTTGTAAATTTAACGTTATCAAGAACATCGTTCGCAAAAAATTTTCTTGATTGATTAAATAGTTCATCCATACCTTCTTTACCTGCGCCTGAAACAGATTGGTATGTAGAAACAATAACTCTTTTAATAGTATTAATGTCGTGTAAAGGCTTTAAGGCTACTAATAACTGAACAGTAGAGCAGTTCGGATTAGCAATTATATTTTTTTTCTTATACCCAGATAGCGCATCAGCATTTACTTCAGGTACTATCAATGGAACATCGGGGTCCATTCTAAAATGACTTGAATTATCAATGACTATGCAACCTGCATCAGCAAACTTAGGTGCCCATTCTTTAGATATGTCACCACCTGCAGAAAATAAAGCGATCTGAATCTCTTTAGGATTAAATTTATCTAGAGATGAAACTACGATTTCATTATCACCGAAAGGAACTTTCATTCCTTCACTTCTACTAGAAGCAATTGGAAAAATATTCTGAGATTTAAAACCTTTTTCGGCTAGTATAGATAGCATTTCTCTACCAACATTGCCCGTAGCACCAACAATTCCAATTTTTAAAGTCATTATGATCCTATACTATTAAACGCTTCAATAATCTTATCGCCCATTTGTTGAGTAGATAAGTTCTGTTCATTATTTCCAATTAAATCACTAGTTTTATAACCAGAAGTTAAAACATTATTTACAGCATCATTGATTTTTTCAGCTTCATCATTCATTTCAAATGAATATTTTAAACACATTGCAAAACTCAAAATGGACGCGATTGGGTTAGCAATACCTTGTCCAGCAATGTCAGGTGCTGAACCATGAACTGGCTCATATAAGGCTTTTCTAAAATTGTTTTCATCAATTTCACCTAATGAGGCAGACGGTAACATTCCAAGTGACCCTGTTAACATCGAAGCTTCATCTGATAAAATATCACCAAATAAATTATCAGTTACAATAACATCAAATTGTTTTGGATTTCTAACTAGTTGCATTGCACAGTTATCAGCATACATATGAGTAAGCTCTACATCTTGATATTCCTTATTATGAATTGCTGTAACTTCCTCTCTCCATAATATTCCAGATTCCATTACATTAGATTTTTCACAAGACATAACTCTGTTATCTCTTTTTCTTGCAAGCTCAAAAGCAACTCTAGCAACTCTATGAATTTCTTTGGTATTATATGTTTGAGTGTTAACACCCTGTCTTGTGCCATCAGCAAGAGTCTGAATGCCCCTTGGTTCACCAAAATAAATTCCACCAGTTAACTCTCTTACAATCATTATGTCTAATCCAGATACTAGTTCAGGCTTTAATGAAGAGGCGTCAACCATAGATTCAAAACACATTGCTGGTCTAAGATTTGCAAACAATTCGAGTTCTTTTCTTATGCGCAATAGGCCTTGCTCTGGCTTTAATGAGAACTCTAAATCATCCCACTTTTCTCCTCCAACAGCTCCTAGTAGTACTGCATGCGATTGTTTTGCAGTTTTAAGTGTTGAGTCAGCTAGGGGTGTGCCGTATCGGTCATAAGCTGCTCCACCAATATCATCGTAAGTAATTTCAAATTTTACACCGCTCATTTTTTCAACAGCAGAAATTAACTTTGAAACTTCTATCATTACTTCTGGGCCAATACCATCGCCAGGAAGAATCAATAATTTAAATATTTTACTCATATT
>CAJJBM010000047.1 GCA_905182445.1 Pelagibacteraceae bacterium AG-422-B15
ATAACCCTTCATTACACAGTTACCTTTAATCATGATTTCTCCTATTTCTTCGCCATCTTTTTTAACATGAGTCATGTTTTCAGGATTCATTACTGCAAGCCCCTCCATCATTGGAAATTTCACGCCTTGTCTTGATCTTAGATCTGATTGCTCTTGAGCTGAAAGCTCATTCCATTGATCTTGCCATGCACAGACCGATATATGTCCATATGTTTCAGTGAGGCCGTATACATGAGTAACATCAAAGCCCATTTTTTGAACTGCTTCTAATGTCGATGCTGGAGGAGGTGCCGCCGCAGTAACAACATTAACCTTATGATCGAAATCTCTTCTTTCTTTGTCAGTAGCTTGAACTAAAAAGTTTAATACAATGGGTGCACCACCAAAGTGAGTGACCTTATGATCAGCAATAGAATCAAACATATTTTTTGCCGAAACATATCTTAGGCAAACACTGGTTCCAGCAAGAATAGCTAAAGTGTATGGGTTGCCCCATCCATTGCAATGAAACATCGGAACAATCCACATATATATAGGGTGCATTGGCATGCTAAATGTTGCTATTGATCCTAAGGCCATTAAATATGATCCTCGGTGATGATAAACAACGCCTTTAGGTAAGCCTGTGGTTCCAGAAGTATAATTTAATGCAATAGAGTCCCATTCGTCTTTTGGTAAACTCCATTCAAAATTATCTTTTCCAGTCTTTAAAAAATCCTCATATTCAATTTCACCAATTTTTTCTCCAGTACCCTCAGGAAGAATAGCCTGCTTATCACATATATTAATAATCAAAATTTTCTTATCTAGCTTATCAATTACTTGTTTTATAGTAGGCGACAATTCTGTGTCAGTAATTAGAGCATTTGTTTCAGCGTGTTCTAAAATATAACTGATAGTTTCAACGTCCAACCGAATATTTATAGTATTCAAAATGGCACCAATCATTGGCACTGCAAAGTGCGCCTCATAAATTTCAGGAGTATTAAAAGCAAGAACTGAAACTGTGTCACCTTTACCAATTCCATTGATTGATAAAGCGCTAGCTAGTTGACAACTTCGACTATAGGTATCACTCCAAGTATAAGATCTATTCCCATGAATTATTGATTTACGATCAGGGTACACCCCAGCTGTTCGCTGAAGAAAACTTAATGGACTTAATGGAGTAAAATTTGCTTCGTTTTTATCAAGATTTGTTTCGTATAGCATAACTTAGAATAACCCTTCAATTTCACCCTTGTCATTTAAATAGATTGAGTTGGCTGCGGGTACGCGTGGCAGCCCTGGCATAGTCATGATCTTATCACACACAACCACTAAAAATTCAGCGCCGGATGCAATTCTAACTTCCCTAATTGGAACCATATGTCCTTTTGGTGCTCCTTTTAAGTCTGGATCTGATGAGAAACTATATTGAGTTTTAGCAACACAAATAGGGTAGTGACCATACTTCTCTTGTAAGTCATCAAATTGAGATCTAATTTTTTGATCAGCGATTATATCCTTCGCACCATATATCTCTTGTGCAATTTTTCTCATTTTTTCCCATAAAGTAATATCGTCAGAGTATAAATGTTTAATTTTTTCAGAATTATTTTCAGCAACCTCAGCCACATGTTCTGCTAACTTGGTCGCGCCAGCACCACCTTCAGCCCAATGCTTACAATTAAATGATCTGATGCCTAATTCATCACAGCAATCACTAATAATTTTTAGCTCTGGATCAGTGTCTAAGACAAAATGATTTATTGCTACAGCAACAGGAACATTAAACTTTTTAATATTGGCAATGTGCTGTTTTAAATTTTCTAATCCTTTAAATACAGCTTCAACATTTTCACCTTTAAGATTTTTCTTATCCACGCCACCATGCATCTTTAAAGCCCTAACGGTTGCAACGATTACTACAATTTTAGGACTTAGATTACCTTTTCGACATTTTATATCGAGGAATTTTTCTGCACCTAAATCAGCACCAAATCCAGCCTCAGTAACAACAAAGTCTGAAAGTTTTAAAGCTGTTTGTGTTGCAACTAATGAATTGCATCCATGTGCAATATTTGCAAAAGGACCTCCATGAATAAAGGCTGGATTCTTTTCTAAAGTTTGGACCAAATTAGGCATAAAAGCATCCTTCAGTAGGGTTGTCATAGCTCCATCAGCGTTTAAATCTTTAGCATATATTTCTTTTCTATCGCGAGTATATCCAACAATAATATTTCCAATTTTTTCCTGAAGATCTTTTAAGCTAGTAGCCAAGCAAAAAATTGCCATAACTTCTGATGCAACCGTAATATCAAATTTATCTTCTCTTGGAAAACCGTTGGCTACTCCACCAAGGTTGATATTTGTAGCTCTTAATGCTCGGTCATTTAAATCAAGAACTCTTCCCCAAGCTATTCTTCTAATATCTATACCTAGATCATTACCCCAATAAATATGATTATCTAGTAAGGAGGCTAATAAATTGTGGGCGGATGTAATAGCGTGAAAATCACCAGTAAAATGAAGGTTAATTTTTTCCATTGGTACGACTTGAGCATAACCACCGCCAGCTGCACCACCTTTGACACCAAAGCAAGGCCCAAGACTTGGTTCTCTTAAACAAACTATTGATTTTTTTCCTATTAAATTTAGGGCATCACTTAACCCAACCGATGTAGTAGTCTTTCCTTCCCCTGCAGGAGTAGGAGAAATGGCTGTAACCAAAATAAGATTACCATCTGACTTTTTATCAAGACCATCAATAGTATTAATGTCAATTTTTGCAATATTATGGCCAAATCTATTTAGCGATTTATCTTCAATGCCTATTTTTGATGAAATTTCGTCAATTTTTACCATGCTATTTGCTCTAGCAATTTCAATATCAGATAGGTGGGTCATGTTCTCTTCTTTCAAGGCCTATTGGGCTGTTAATAATTTAATTTAAGATAAGAATTTAGGGACAATAAATATGAGAGTCTATAAAAAAATGTATTGTGTTTATTAATAATTGAGCATAGATTTTCCGCAAGGAGACTCAACGAGTGTTGCAAAATTAAGCCAAGCAAGACTCATTAACATCGCGTGGCTTAAGCGGTATCTATTGGTTCAAATATGGGAAATGTAAATTTTTCATTGGAAGTAACAACTAAATCCGTTTTAGCAGATCTTCCAAATATAAAAGACATCTATATAACTTTTTTACCTGGTACAGAATATCAGGCTGTTGTAGATCAAGCAAAAGCATTATGTGCTCAAGGCTATAATGCAATACCACATATTCCTGCTCGTTCAATTACTGATCTAGGTATGCTTAAAGATTACACAAGCCAAATAAAAGACGCCGGTGTTAATCAGATTTTAATTATTGGTGGTGATAGAGATATATTAGGTGACTTCCACTCTTCAATGCAAATAATAGAGACTGGTCTATTTGAAGGAATGAAAATAGGTATAGCTGGGCACCCTGAGGGCTCACCAAATATGAGTGATGAAATTATTAATGAAGCACTAAAACAAAAAGAACCTTACGCCGATTACATTGTTACTCAATGGACTCAAGACGTTGATGCGTTAAAGCAATATGTTGCTGATATGCCTCTACCTGTTCATGTTGGACTAGCCGGTCCAGCATCACTAAAAACACTGATTAAGTTTGCTGGTTTTGTAGGATTAAAAAATACTATGAGCTTTGCTAAGAAAAATGCCTCAAGGATTTTCGACTTATTGAGTGTTCAAACGCCAGATGATGTAATTCAAGAACTGAAAGGTTCAGTGGATAATTTTCATATTTATGCATTTGGTGGAATTAAAAAAACAAACGAATGGTTAACTAAGGAGAACTACTATGTCTAAAAAAATAGAACACAATACAACTGTCGATCAAAGTGATCGTCATGTGCCCTACAATTTACGTCAAAGCGGGCCAACTAAAGTCGAATTGTTGATTTCTACACGTGTAAGAAAATCAGCATATTGGCACAAGTCAATAGAGCATGGTTGCTGGAGAGCAACAATTTATAATCGTATTTATCATCCACGTGGTTATGTGAAACCAGAAGACGGTGGCGCTATGGTTGAATACGAAGCAATCAAAAACCATGTTACGATGTGGAATGTTGCGGTGGAAAGACAGATCCGTGTTATTGGACCTGATGCAGAACGATTTACAGATTATGTAATAACTCGTGATGCTACAAAAATTTCTCCAATGCGTGCACGTTATGTAATTCTTTGTAATAATAAAGGTGGTGTTCTTAATGATCCCATTTTACTTAGAATTTCAGAAAATGAGTTTTGGTTTAGTTTATCTGACTCTGATATCGGTCTTTATTTGCAAGGTGTTAATGCAGATAAGAGATTTGATGTTGAGATTGACGAGATTGATGTTTGTCCAGTACAAATTCAAGGACCAAAATCTTTAGCTTTAATGAAAGACCTAATCGGAGACCATGTTGATCTAGATAATATGCCTTTCTATGGATTGGCAGAAGCAACAATTGGTGGAAGAAGCTGTGTAATTTCACAGTCTGGTTTCTCAGGTGAGGCTGGTTATGAAATCTACTTAAGAGATGCTACCAAATATGCAGATGATATGTGGGATGCTGTTGTTGAGGCGGGCAAGAAACATAATCTAATGGTTATTGCTCCTGCTCACCATAGAAGAATTCAAGCTGGAATTCTATCTTGGGGTCAAGACATGGACAACGAACACAATCCTTTTCAGTGTAATCTTGGATATCAAGTGTCACTATCTGGAAAAGGTGAGTGGGATAAAAAAGCAGACTATATTGGTAAAGAAGCTTTAGAAGCAATGAAAGCTGATCTTGTTGCTGGTAATAAACCTTACAAACTTCAACTTGTAGGCATGGAACTAGGCGGCAAACCAATCGAAGAGTATGCTCCTGACTTTTGGTTAGTATCACCGGCTGAAGGGGGAGATCCATGTGGATTTATTACCTCACCTTGGTACCACCCTGAAAAAGGAACAAACATCGCAATGGGCTACGTACCATTTGATGGAACTTTGAATCCTAACGGATTTCCAAAAGGGGAAATTGGTAAGAAGTTTAAAGTTCATCTACCAGACATGTACGCAGATACTCCAGGAGTACCTGTAGATGCAGTCACAGTAGAAGTACCGTTCACTGAATCTCATAATGCAAATACTAGAGAAACAGTAAAAGGCTAATAAAAAAATATACCTCAAGTGAAGTTTTTCTTCACTTGGGGGTTTTTTTTCATTTTTAAGAATTAAATATAGTCTATGTCAAAATCTATCGTCTACACACCAAGAATTAGAAAATCACCTTTTTATGAGGGAACACTAAAAGCCGGCGTAACATCTTTCACAGTTTATAATCACATGTTTATGCCGACTATGTATAAGTCAAACGAAGAAGACTATAAGTCATTAATTGAAGATGTAAGTATTTGGGATGTAGCGGCTGAAAGACAAGTTCAAATTGAAGGTGAAGATGCTGCAGAATTTGTTCAATACTTAACACCTAGAAATTTATCTACATTTAAAGATAACTTTTGTAGATATTGTTTGCTGACCGATGAGAATGGAGGAATTATAAATGATCCTCTAGTCTTAAAATTTAATAAAAATAAATATTGGCTAAGTATTGCAGATACTGATGTTTTACTATGGTGCAAAGGTATTGCACTACATAGCAAATTTAGAGTTACAGTAACCGAACCCGAAGCTTGCCCACTTGCACTTCAAGGGCCAAAATCGTTTGATATGATGAGAGAAATTAGTGGCGACAATGATGTCATTATGAATCTGAAGTACTATCAATTTGTAGAAACAGAACTGTTTAATATACCTGTAGTTGTAGCCAGAAGTGGTTGGAGCAATCAAAATGGTTATGAGATCTATATTAAATCCGCAGCTGACGGTAACCCATTGTGGGACAAGCTTATGGAAGCAGGGCAGTCTTATAAAATAGCTCCTGGTTCTCCTAATCAAATTGATAGAATAGAAGCTGGTATGATTTCACATTTAGGGGATACAACTCTTGAAGATAATCCTTTAGAATTAAATTTACCAAAGTTTTGTGACCTTGATCAAGAAGCTGATTTTATTGGTAAGGATGCATTAAAAAAAATTCGTGATAATGGTATAGAAAAGCAATTCACAGGATTTAAAATTTCTGGAAAAAATATTGGCTATAATTTAAGAAGAATGCCTTTGATTGATGGGAATAATATTAATCAAGGTTTCATATCTAGCTGTATATATAGCCCAACATTTGGATGTAATATAGGCATTGGATTTGTGAAAATTGATAAAATTTCTTCAACTGAAATTTTTAAAGCAGTTGTAGATGATGAAGAAAGAGATATTGAAATTGTTGCGTTGCCATTTAGCTCACGTCTTGAAAAAATGATGTAATGCAATCTTCAAAGCCTAATTTTAATAAACTACTTTATCTTGCCATTATAATTACAGCTATTATTGCTGGGTGGGGCCTGTCTCAAATATTTTCTAATTCTAGCGTTTCATCTAATCAAATCAATATGACTTTTGAGCTTACAGATCATAATGGTCAAAGCTTAACAAGTGGAGATTTAAAAAATAAAAGTAAGGTAATTTTTTTTGGATTTACGAATTGTCCAGATGTTTGTCCAATTAGTACTGACTTAATGTCAGCTTTAATTAACAATATATCAACTGCAGAGTTAAACTTAGACAGTATTGAGTTTTTATTTATAACTACTGATCCTAAAAGAGATAATCCAGAAAGAATGAAAAATTACTTATCAGATTATAATTCTAAGATAATTGGTTTAACGGGTGAGCATGTAAGTCTCAAAAAGGTTTGGAAAAACTTTTTTGTACATGTTTTACCAACTAGTGGAGGAACTCATGATCATTCTAAGGAAAATAATGAAGAAGTGAGCAGTTATGAAAGTGATGACTATATGGTTGAGCACACAGCTTTTTACTATCTATTTAATGAAGATGATGAGCTATCTGCAATTTTACCATTTGGAACCTCTGAAGAAATTTTGTTAACAGAAATAAAAAGAATCTTATGATTTATGAAACATTTATCTCGCTAAGAGTTAAGTTTTGATCTACATTTATCGATAATTTATGACAGCAAATCAATCAATTTTAAACTGGGGTATCAAAGGACATTTCCTATTAAACTGTAATTGCGATGTATTTTGTAATTGCCCAATGTCTCTGGGAAAAGCCATTCCAAACTCTGCAAATGGAAAATGTTTTTCTTGGTGGGGAATTATTATTGAAAATGGTCATGCTGAAGTAGAGAATAGTAAAATAGATATCAGTGGTATTAATGTTGCAATACTTTTAGAAGTTCCGGGTCCGCTATCAATGGGTGGATGGACAGCTGGTCTATATATAGATGAAAAAGCTTCTGATGAAGCGGCTGACGCATTGTTAAAAATATTCTCAGGTCAAGCTGGAGGACAAACAGGGTGGTTTTCAGTAATGATTTCTAATTTCCTTGGAGTTAAACGTTGTCCCATTGATTACAGTGAAACAGAAAATGGTTGGACTTATACTATTCCAAATATTTTAGAGGGCACTATTGAAAAAGAACCAGGCCTTAACAAAGGTGAGGATGTAAAAGTTTCAAATTTAAAATACTGGGTTGCTCCAGAAATTATCGTCGGCCGAGGCGGTAAAAAAAGTAGAATTAAAGACCATGGTCGCAACTGGGACTTTACTAATGGAAGTGCAGAGTATTGTGCCGTTGACTGGTCTGGTCCATAAATTTTAATATTTCAAGGAGATATATATGAAATCAAGAGTCAAGGCTGTTGTAATAGGTGGTGGTGTAGTTGGAGCTAGTACGCTCTATCACCTAGCTAAAAAAGGTTGGTCAGATGTTGTTTTGTGTGAAAGAAAAGAATTAACTTCTGGTTCTACTTGGCATGCTGCGGGTCTACTTCCTTTATTTAATATGAGCTACTCGGTAGGACAGCTTCATAAATACTCTGTAAAATTTTATCAAGAACTTGAAAAAGAAACTGGTCAAGAAGTTGGCTTTCGTAAAGTCAGTAATATTCGCTTAGCTACTAATCAAAATCGTATGGATGAATATAGACAGTATGCTGGAGTCGCACAAACACTTGGAGTTGATGTTAACTTTTTAACTCCAGAACAAGTTAAAGAATTATGGCCTTTGTCTAACATTGATGGATTAGTTGGGGCTATTCAACATCCTGAAGACGGCTATATTCAACCAAACGACTTGACGCAGGCCTTAGCAAAAGGCGCTAGAGCATTAGGTGCGGAAATATACAGACAAACAGCTGTTATTGGTCTTGAGCAGCAGCCAGATGATACTTGGCTAGTGAAGACTGACAAAGGTGATATTCATGCGGATGTAATTGTTTCTTGTTCAGGAAATTTTGTCAGACAAACAGGAGAAATGGTTGGTTTGGATATACCAGTAATACCAGTGGAACATCAGTTTATTGTTACAGAAGCTCATCCTGAAATTCTTAAGCGACAAGAGCTGGGATTGCCTGAAATGGGTGTATTAAGAGAATCAGATGGATCATGGTATATGCGTGAAGAAGCAGGTGGACTTATTTTAGGACCTTATGAAAAAGGTGCTCCGTGTTGTTATGTGGATGGACCAAGTAAAGACTCTGAGTATGAGTTATTTCAAGAAGACCTAGAAAGGCTAGCTCCTCACATTGAGTCTGCAATTCATCGAGTTCCAATATTTGGAGAAGCGGGAATAAAGAGAGTTTATAATGGCGCTATTTGCTATACCCCAGATGGAAGTCCAATAGTTGGTCCGGCATGGGATAGAAAAAATATGTATCTAAACGATGGCCACTCTTTTGGAGTAACGGCAGCAGGTGGAGCTGGATGGCAATTAGCTGAATGGATTGTTGATGGCGAACCTACTGTCGATATGCTTGGTGTTGAACCAAGAAGATTTGGAGACTACGCATCAAAAGCCTTTTTAATTAAAAAAAATGAAGAGGCATATGCCAACGTATTTTCAATACATTATCCAGACGAAGAACGAGAAGCTGGACGGCCGTTAAGACAGTCACCATGTTACGATAGATTGAAATCTCTTGGAGCAGTATTTGGTCAAAAATTTGGTTGGGAAAGAGCAAATTGGTTTGCTCCAGAAGGAGTAGAACCAGTTGATGATTGGTCATTTAGAAGATCTAAATGGTTTAAGCATATTGGTAACGAATGCAGAAATGTTGCAGAAAATGTTGGCATATTAGACATGACAGCATTTGCAAAGTGTAGAATTAGTGGTCCAGGTGCAGAAGCATTTTTAGATAGTCTTGTTGCAAATAAAATGCCTAAAAAAATTGGTAGATCAAATCTTTGTCATGCATTGAATACAAAAGGTGGTGTTCATTCTGAATTTACTATTATGAGAGAGTCTATAGATAGTTTTTACTGTGTTTCAGCGGGGGCTTGGCAAAGACTAGATCATGATTGGATTAAAAAACGATTACCTAATGATAGATCGGTTACTTTTGAAAATATTACTAATAGTATTGGCGTATTAGTTATTGCTGGCCCTAAATCTCGTGAGTTGCTTCAAAAAGTTTCGATAGATGATTTTTCTAACGAAGCATTTCCTTGGCTATCTGGCAGAAAAGTAAAAATAGGCCTAGCGGAAACACTCGCATTGAGAATGAACTTTGTTGGTGAACTTGGATGGGAACTACACATGCCATTAGAAATGCAAAATCATATATTTGATACTTTGATGGAAGCAGGTAAAGAATTTAATATCAAACCATTTGGAATTCGCGCAATGGACTCATTAAGAATTGAAAAGTCTTATCGTTTAGTGGGCACTGAACTTTCTATTGAGTATGCTGCCTATGAATCTGGTTTAGGTAGATTTGTTCACCCAGACAAAGGAGACTTTGTGGGTCGTGATGCGTTAGTTGAATGGAAAGAAAAAGGTTTCGATAATACATTTGTAACTTTAGAAGTTCACGATGTTACAGACGCTGATGCACTAGGTAATAATCCTATTTACAGTGACGGCAAAGTAGTTGGTAGAGCTACAGGGGGCAATTATGGTTTCAGAATTCAGAAATCAATTGCTTTAGCCATGGTTAAACCGGAATATGCAGAAGTGGGAACTAAGCTCCAAATGGATATTCTTGGTACTATGCATGACATTACGGTGATTGAGGAAAGTCCGTATGATCCTGAAAATCATAAATTGAGAGCTAAAGTAAATACGTAGTATAATATTTTAGCATGGACAATTTAATTGAATCTTATCGAGAGCGGTGCCAAGCTGAATCTTTAGAAGAAAATATTTTACAATTAAATTTATTAAAAGAATTGAGTAAATTTAAAAAAGAATCAGAACCAAATTTAATTCAAAAATTTGTATCCCTAATTAGTTCAACCTCATACAAAAGATGCTTTTATATCTATGGTTCGGTTGGTGTCGGCAAAACATTGGTAATGGATTTATTTTTTAACAATATCAAAGAATCTAGAAAAAAGCGTATTCATTTTCATGAGTTTATGATCGACACTCATGATTCATTGCATAATATTAGAAAAAATAACTCTAAAATTAAAGACAATTCTTTTTTAATTAGGACTTATGCAAAAAGTTTAAAAAAAGATTTTGATTTAATTTTTTTTGATGAGTTCCAAGTTACAAATATTGCAGATGCTATGATATTGGGTCAATTATTTATAGAATTATTTGATCTAAATATTAACATTGTACTTACTTCAAATGACAAGCCTAAAAATCTATATAAAGATGGTTTACAACGTGAATTATTTTTACCTTTTATTATTTTGATAGAATCAAATTCCAATATATTTAATTTGAATATAAAAAAAGACTATAGAATTTCAGGAATTGATCAGGATGAAATATTTTTTTCGCCTATTTCAAATGAAAATTATAAAACTATAAATGATTTATATAAAAATCTAATTGATGGCCATGAACCAAAAGATGTCAAAATAGAAATAAAAAAACGATCATTTGAAATTAAAAAATTTGCTAATAATGTTGCTAGATTTAATTTTAATGAGCTTTGTGGTCAACCACTTGGTTCAGAAGATTATCTAAGGTTAATACAGAACATCAAGACACTATTTCTTGAAAATGTTCCTGCTTTTTCAGATGATAATGTAGATAAGCAAGAGAGGTTTATTACGTTAATTGATATATTGTATGATAATGAAGTTAAATTAATTATGAGTGCTGATAAGTCTTTAGAGAACTTTACAAGTTCACGTAGGCTAGATCTTAAATTTAAACGTACTTGCAGCAGATTAAGTGAAATGAAAAGCCAAGACTATTGGAGAAAAAACCAATGAAAATAGCAGTAATTGGAGCAGGAATAGTTGGAGTTTCTTCAGCTAACTGGCTAACAAAATATGGGCAGGAAGTAACTTTATACGATCGAACTGATCCAGGAACAGAAACAAGTTTTGGAAACGCTGGAACTTATGCAAAGTACGCAAACGTTCCTACAAATTCATCTAGTTTTTTTTATCTATTTCCATATCTCTTGTTTAATAAAAATAGTCCACTATTTATTAGAGGAAAATATTTTTTAAAAGTATTACCATGGCTAACTAAATACTTAAGTAATTGTCGACCCTCAAAAGTTAAATATACATCTGAAAAGTTAACAACATTACTTACAAAAGTAGATGAAGGATATGCTGAGTTATTTAAGGAAGCTAATATAGAGCATTTAATATCTAGAGAAAGTGTAATGTATGTATGGTCGTCAAAATTATTTTATAACTCTGCAATACCTGATTTTACAACAAGGACTAAAACTGGAATTGATATTGAACTTTTAAATCATGATGAGATTTCTGAAGTAGAGCCAAACTTAAATAATATATTTTATAAGGGAGCGTTATTTAACGGCTCTTATTTTTCTAAAAATCCTAAAGAAACAACAGAAGGGCTATTAAAACTTTTTCAATCCAAAGGTGGAATTTATCGACAAGAGGAAGTAACAGACATTAAAATGAACTCATCCGATAATGTAGAAATTGTTACAGATAAAAGTAGAGAAACTTATGACAAGATCATAATTTGTGCAGGCGTATGGTCAAAGAAACTAGCCAGTTTATTTGGAGATAATGTTCCAATTGAGAGTGAGAGAGGATATCATATCTCTTATGATAATTATAATCCAATTAAGCGCCCAGTAGCATGGCAAGAGCGAGGTACCTATTTTACCCCTATGAATAATGGTCTCAGAGTGGCTGGGACTGTTGAGTTTGCTGGACTTGAAAGGGAAATTAATAAGAAGGTTATTGACTTCTTATCTAGGTCTGCAAAGCAGGTTTTTCCAGATATACCAAGTCATGACAATGAGTGGCTAGGCTTTCGGCCATCAGCTCCAGATTCGTTACCAGTTATTGGACAATCTAAAAAAAATCCCTATATTTACTATTGCTTTGGACATCAACATATAGGATGGTCTTTGGGCGGAATTACTGGAAAGCTAATTGCGCAAGAAGCCATAGCAAACAAAACAGATATTGATTTAACGCCCTTCTCGGTTGGAAGATTTTAACTATGAAATACTCATTACTTAATTTAGTTCGTAATTCATTTTCATATCATGAAAATTGGCAGGAAGCTTGGAGTAGTCCAGAGCTTAAAAAAGAATATGATATTATAATTGTTGGTGGTGGTGGCCATGGCCTTGGCACAGCTTATTATTTAGCAAAAGAATTTGGTTTAAAAAATATTGCTGTCCTTGAAAAAGGATGGATTGGTGGCGGTAATACTGGAAGAAATACTACTATTATTAGATCAAACTATCTGTGGGATGAAAGTGCAGCTCTTTATAATCATGCAGTTAATTTATGGGAAGGTCTCTCAAGTGAATTAAATTATAATGTTATGTTTTCTCAAAGAGGACTATTTCATCTTGCACACACAGTTCATGACATGCAAGAAATTACGCGTCGCGGATATTCAAATCATTTGAATGGTATTGATGCAGAAATTTTAGATAAAGAACAAGTGTTAAAAAAGATTCCATACATTAATGGTGATGGTAGATATCCAATAATGGGTGCCTTACTCCAAAGGCGTGGTGGAACAGCCCGCCATGATGCAGTAGCTTGGGGATATGCGAGAGCAGCTGAAAATCTTGGTGTAGATATAATACAAAATTGTGAAGTTAAAGGAATAAATATTACTAACGGTACAGTTACAGGATTAGAAACAACCAGAGGAAGTGTTAAAGCAAAAAAAGTTGGGTTAGTTCCAGCAGGCCACAGCTCAGTCTTAGCTAATATGGCTGGGTTTCATTTGCCGATAAATTCAGTGCCACTTCAAGCCTTAGTTAGTGAGCCAATAAAACCTATCTTAGACTGTGTTATTATGTCGAACGCTGTGCATGTTTATGTAAGTCAGTCTGATAAGGGTGAAATTGTTGTTGGTGCCGGTTCGGATGCTTATAATTCATATTCTCAACGAGGTTCTTTCGATATGATTGAGCATATAATGGGACCATTAGTTGAATTGTTTCCAATTTTTTCAAGGTTAAAAATGCTCAGACAGTGGGGAGGCATAGTAGATGTAACTCCAGATAGAAGTCCTATTATCGGCAAAACACCAGTTGAAAATTTATTCATTAATTGTGGTTGGGGAACTGGTGGGTTTAAGGCTACCCCAGGCTCTGCACACACTTTTGCTGAAACTGTTGCTACCGGTGAACCTAGCAAGATGGCAGCACCTTTTTCAATAGATCGTCATTATTCAGGAGCATTGGTAGACGAAGCAGCTGCAGCTGCTGTAGCTCATTAGGATTTCGTATGTTTGTTATTAAATGTCCATATTGTGGTGAAAGAGATCAAACTGAATTCTCTTGTCACGGAGAGTCACATATAGCCCGACCTGAAAATCCCAATGAGGTGAATGATAAGGAATGGGGAGAGTATCTTTTTTTTAGAAGTAATCCAAAGGGCATACATTATGAAAGATGGACTCATGATCATGGTTGCAGACAATGGTTTAATGTTAAGCGCCATACAGTCACAGACAAAATAATTCAAACTTATACAATGGGTGAATCAAAGCCGGAGGATAATAATGTTTAATCGTAATAGATTAATATCTGGTGGTTCTATTGATAGAAATAAACCTATTAATTTTAAATTTAATGGACAAACTTTTAAAGGCTATGAAGGTGATACACTTGCATCTGCATTACTAGCAAATGATGTTCATTTGATAGGCAGAAGTTTTAAATATCATCGACCTCGTGGGATTCTTACTTCTGGTTCAGAAGAGCCAAATGCATTAGTTCAACTAAATAAGGAAAGCAGAACAGAACCTAATGCTAGAGCAACTGAAATTGAATTGTATGAAGGACTTGAGGCATCAAGCCAAAACTGTTGGCCTTCAGTAAAATACGATATTGGTGCATTAAATAATTTATTTTCAAGAATATTACCTGCCGGTTTTTATTATAAAACTTTTATGTGGCCTCCGAGTGCGTGGATGTTTTATGAATATTTCATACGCCGAGCAGCTGGTTTAGGTGAGGCACCTAAAGAAAAAAATCCAGATAGATATGAACAAAAATTTTTCTATTGTGATGTAATGGTTGTTGGTGCTGGCGTTACCGGTTTAACAGCCGCCTTAGCTGCTGCACGATCAGGTGCCAATGTATTAATTGTTGATGAAAAACCAGAAATGGGAGGGTATCTATTAAGTTCTAAAGCAAAGATCAATAATATGGATGCAAAAGAGTGGATTAAAGAAACCTTAAGTGAACTGAATTCTTTATCTAATGTTACAGTTTTAAATAGAACAACTGCAACTGGTTATTACGACTATAATTATATTACTGCACTTCAGAAAGTTACTAATCATATTGAAAATTCTAATTCGAAGCTTCCTAGAGAAAGATTTTGGAGAATTCGCTCTAAAGAAGTAATACTAGCTCAAGGAGCTTTTGAGCGACCTTTAGTTTTTTCAGGAAATGACAGGCCTGGTATAATGATGGCTTCAGCCGCACAAGTATTTATTTCACAGTATGGTGTACTACCAGGTAATTCAATTACATTATTTACCAATAATGATCATGCTTATACTGTTGCAGTAGAAGCTATTTCAAAAGGTGCTAAAGTAGTTGTAATAGACCTTAGAAGTAATGTGTCGAATGAAATTACTAAGTTGTGTGAGCAAAATAAAATTGAAACTTATAATTCACATGCCGTTACAAGCACTCATGGCTCTAAAAAAGTAAATGCAATCACATTACAAGAACTAAGTAATGATAAGCAATCATTTGTTGGTGACGCTGTTACAATTAATACTGATTTACTTCTAATGTCAGGTGGTTGGAATCCTGCTGTACAGCTATTTAGTCAATCAAGAGGTAAGCTTAAGTATGACGATCAGATCAGCTCTTTTATTCCGGATGTACTTGTCGATAATCAGTATGTAATAGGAACTAACAATGGAAACTTTAATCTAAAACAAAGTCTTATTGATAGCTTAAATGCTGGCATTAGTGCAGCAAAAGAAACTGGAAATAAAAAAGATATTGAAGAATTTATAAGTGAAGCAAGCGAACCACAGGAATTTACTACCTCTGAAGTAGTTCCTTATGTGTTGGGCTCTAAACCAGTTACCCATGGATCTAAACATTTTATTGATTTTCAAAATGATGTTACTGCTTCAGATATTTTTTTAGCCCAACGTGAGGGATACATAAGTGTAGAACATACCAAAAGATATACGACTACTGGTATGGCAACTGACCAAGGTAAAACATCGAATGTTAATGCACTAGCTATTATGTCTCATATACAAAAAAAACCAGTTGGTGAGGTAGGTCACACGACTTTCAGACCGCCTTATGTTCCACAGACCTTTGGTGCAATGGCCGGAAGAAATGTTGATCAATTTTTTGATCCTCAAAGATTAACAGCTGTTCATCAATGGCATAAAGATAACGGCGCTGTATTTGAAGATGTCGGTCAGTGGAAACGACCATATTTTTATCCAAAAAATAAAGAAAATATGAAAGATGCTGTTAATAGAGAGTGTTTAGCTGCAAGAAATAGTGTTGGTATTCTTGACGCCTCAACATTGGGTAAGATTGATATTCAAGGTCCAGATGCCGCAAAGTTTTTAAATTTAATCTACACCAACGCTTGGTCAAAACTTGAAATTGGTGCTTGTCGATACGGATTAATGTGTAACGAGCACGGTATGGTTTTTGATGATGGTGTTACTACTCGAATAGGTGAAAATCATTATCATATGACCACTACATCTGGCGGTGCAGCTCGCGTAATGTCATGGTTAGAAGAGTTTTTACAGACTGAGTGGCTAGATATGAAAGTTTATTGCACTTCAGTCACAGAGCAATGGACAGTACTAAGTATTTGTGGGCCAAAATCTAGAGAATTATTGGCGTCACTTACTGATGAAAATATAGATAATACAAATCTTCCTTATATGAGGATGAGGCCCATTAAAGTTTGTGGAATTGAAGCAAGAGTATTTAGAATAAGTTTTACTGGAGAGTTAAGTTTTGAGATTAATGTGCCTGCTAGGTATGGAAAATTTGTTTGGGATAAAGTAATGGAGGCTGGAAAGCAATATAAAATTACTCCATATGGAACTGAAACTATGCATGTTTTAAGGGCCGAAAAAGGATTCATCATTGTGGGTCAGGATACGGATGGAAGTGCGACTCCTAGTGATTTAAATATGGATTGGATTGTGTCAAAAAAGAAAGAAGATTTTCTTGGAAAAAGGTCATTTGTTCGATCTGATACCGCAAGAGAAAATCGAAAGCATTTAGTTGGATTGTTAGTTAATGATAAAAAAACTGTTTTACCTGAGGGAAGTCATATTGTGGATGAAGCTAACAAAAAACCTCCTATGAAAATGTCAGGACATATTACCTCAAGCTATCATAGCCCAACACTCGGCTATCCAATTGCAATGGCTATGCTTAAAAACGGAAAAAACAGGCACGGTGAAATTGTGTTGATACCATTAATGAACGGCAAGGTAATAGAAGCGACAGTTACTGATAGTGTTTTTTATGACAAAGAAGGGGCTAGACAAAATGATTGATAAAATAATTAGCTCACCTCTTGTTTACAAAGAAGATTTTCATGCCAATGGAGTTAATCTTACAAGCACTGAGTTCGTTGGAAAATTAAATTTTAGATGTAGTCCTGATAATAATATTATTCTTAATAAAGTTAAAGACATCACAGGTATTAATCTTCCATTAAAAGCAGGTGAAGTTTTTGGTAATAATGAATATAGAATTCAATGGTTAGGACCAAATGAGTGGATTATTCAGTGTGCGGAAGACAAAAAAGACGAATTAATTATTAATTTTAAGTCTCAATTGTCTGGTGAACATTTTAGTCTTACAGATATCTCGGACTACTATTTAACAATTAGATTGAGTGGAAAAAATAGTAATGAGATTTTAAGCAAAGGAACATCCCTAGATCTCAAAACATATATTTGCAATAAAGATATGTGTGCTCAAACATATATAGCAAAGGCAACTGTACTTATTGATCGCCTTTCCAATGAACCTATGTATGATATTTCGGTAAGATGGAGTTATGCTGAGTATTTATGGGAATGGCTTGTTGACGCTTCTTACGAGTTTACAGAGTAAAATAATTTATTGTGATTAGATCTATCCCAGCAGTTTTATTGAGTGGCATACTTAAAAAATGTCCTAACTGTGCCAAGGGAAATGTATATTCAAAGTATTTGAAAGTTAATGAGTATTGTAAAAAATGTAATGAAGAGCTTCATTCATATAGAACTGACGATTTTGGTCCTTGGCTATCAATCATAATAGCTGGCCATATAATTGTACCTCTTGTCCTTGCTGTAGAGCAAAACTATGCATTGGACTTATGGTTGCAAGCGATAATCTGGATTCCTTTAACCATACTTTCAGTTTTATTCTTACTCCCAATATCCAAGTCGATATGCTTATCTATATTGTGGAGATTAAAGATGAAAGACGATGAAAGTAATTTAGAAAAATAATGAAGATAGCTATTATTGGATCAGGTATTTCTGGCTTAGGCTCATTATATCATTTATCAAAAAAGCATACAATTGATCTTTATGAAGTAGACAATAGGTTAGGAGGTCATACTGAAACCCATACAGTCAAAATCAAAGATAGATATATAAATGTAGATACCGGCTTTATTGTTTGTAATGATTTAAATTACCCAAACATTATTAATTTATTTCAAGAATTGAATGTAAAATTACATAAGACTTCAATGTCTTATAGCTTTTCATCACCTTCTATTTCTTGGTCATCTAATGATTTTGATAATCTTAAGTTGTTATTTAAACCAGCGAAGCTTAAATTATTAATGGATATTGTAAGATTTAATTATTATGCAAAAAAAACTGATCATCTAAATCTTGATTTAGAAGATTGGCTGAAAAAAAATAAATTCACAAAAAAATTTATAAATTCATATGTCTTACCAATGGCAGGAGCAATCTGGTCATCAGATACAAGTAATATTCTAAAGTTTCCAGCCACCACATTCTTAAATTTTTTTAAAAATCATGGCTTATTAAAATTAATCAATAGGCCTCAATGGTTCTCAATTTCAAATGGGAGTAAAAGCTATATTGATAAAATTATTTCTAATTCTTCTTTAAATAATACTTATCTCTCATCTAAAATTAGTATTACTAGGAAAAACAATAAGATTATAATTAACAATAAAAATCATGAGTCTTATTATGATAAAATAATTTTTACCTGTCACGCCAATCAAGTTGAACCATTGATAAGAGACATTACTAACGAAGAGAAAG